>JAHJCH010000181.1 GCA_018813065.1 Myxococcota bacterium | reverse complement strand
GCAGCGCCGCCGCCGCCCGGAAGGTGAGCTGCTCAGCGTGGACACAGCCGGGATCACGGCGCGCCGCCGCGTCCCAGAGGCGCGCCATCTGAGACGGCGGCGCGCGCTCATCGAGCCGCAGCCCCAGGCGCAGCCGCGCGTTACAGGCCGCCAGCGGCGAGAGGGCCTCGGGCAAGCGCAGGGCGATGTCCACCGCCTCCGGCCACGCCGCCGCCTTGATCGCCGCCTCCAAGCCCTCATCGGTGCTGGGGTAGACCGCCGCGCGCTCGCCCGCGTGCAGCCGCCGCGCGCGCCGCCCATCCAAGGGCGTGACCTCAACCACGCCCTCCTCGACGCGCACCTCGGTGACGCCCTCGCCGTGCTCGACCATAAACCGCGTGCCGTGGACCCGGATCTCCGCCGTGGGCGTGACCACCACATAGGCGCCGCCTGGCGCCAGGCGCGGCACATCGCTGTAGATCGAGCCCGCCTCCAGGCCCAAGCGCACGCGCCCCTCGGCGTTCTCCAAGACGCGCCCGCGCCCTGAGACCTCGACGCGGGCGCCGCCCGCCAAGGCTGAGGCCGTCTCCAGCGCCGCGCCCTCGGGCGTGAGGGTGATAGGGGGCGGCGCGGGTGAGGGCGCCGTCGGCTGCGGCGCCCGCAGCGCCCACAGACCCAAGAGCGCCAGCGCGGCGGCCAAGGCGAGGCGCGGCGCGGCGCGGGTGTAGATGGTTTTCCTCAACGAGATCGGCGGCGCGGCGCGCTTGGCTTGAAGCTGCGCCCACAGGGCCGCTTGACGGGCCTCATCCAGTTGGGGCGGTGCGGCCTTGAGTGGGCGCAAGAGGGCCTTGATCTGCGCTTCGTCGTTCATCCCAAAAGCCCCTCCTGCTCGGCGAGGTGGATCAGCTCAGCGCGCCCCCGAGAGAGGCGCGTCAGGACCGTGGAGCGAGGGCAACCGATGATCTCGGCGATGGCCTTGGTGTCGAGGCCCTCAAGCTCATGGAGGATCAGCACCGTGCGCTTCTTTTGATCCAAGCGGTGCAGCAAGGCCCAGGTGCGGGCGACGGCTTGGCGAGCCTCGATCTCACGGGCGGGGCCGGCGCGGCCCTCGACGCGCTCAGGCAGGGCCTCCTCGCTGACCTCGCGGCGGCGGCGCCACCAGCGTGTGCGCTTGAGGGCGCGGTTGACCGTGATGCGATAGAGCCAAGTGCGCAGCCGCGCCTTGCCCTCGAAGCGCCCGATGTGTCGGAAGGCGGAGAGGAAGACCTCTTGGAGCACCTCCTCAGCCTCGGCGTCGCTGTGGACGAAGCGGCGGGCCAGGCGGAAGATCTCCGGCGCGTGGGCTTGATAGACCCGCCCCCAGCTCAGATCATCCCCGGCCACGAGGCGCTCAAGGAGGGCGCGCTCATCCTCACGCGGCGCGGCGGCGCGCGGCGCCAGCGCGGGCGCCTGCTCCAAGGGGGGTCGAGTCATGGTGAGCGTCTGCGCGATCAATTCGTGAGGCTCCGTAGATGCAGCGGCGCGCCGGTCAGGTCAAGGGGGCTCAAGTGACCCCTCCTGATCGCCCCGTGGGGCGCTGCGGCGAGGACCCTCCTTTGAACCCGCCCGGCGCGCCGCTATCCCGCCGAGGCGCGATTCTGGCGCCGACCACCACACCGCCCGGCTCAGGGGGCCTCGCGCACCACCCGGAGGCCCACATGCGGCGCCTGCGTGGAGGCGGGCGACCAGAGCATGTTGTTGATCTCAAGCTGCTTGGCCTCATCGCGCCATGAGCCGCCGCGCAGGCTGTAGAGCCCCTTGCGATCCGGGTTGAGGGTCCACTCCCAGACATTGCCGGCCATGTCCGTGACGCCCTCGGCGGTGCTCCCCATCGAGTGGGTGCCCACTGGCTCCGTGCCCTCCTTGCGGTTAAAGGCGGCGTGGAAGCGCAGCGGCGCGCCCTCACCCCAGGGATAGCGTTGACGCGCGCCGCGCGAGGAGGCGATGAAGGCCCACTCCGCGTCTGAGGGCAGGCGCCCACCTGCCCAGGCCGCGAAGGCGCTGGCCTCCGCCCAAGAGACGCCGTTGATCGGGTGATCCTCGTGATCGGGGCGGCCCCAATTAAAGCCCTCGCCGGTCTTGGGCGCCGCCACCGCCCCAGCCTCCACCGCGCGGCGGTACTGGGCGACGGTGATCGGGGTCCGCGCCACATAAAGCGTGGGGATTCGCCGCCCGCCCTCGACCTTGATCCACTCGATCTCGTCCAACCGGAGGGTCGCGGGCTGCTCGCTGGGGTGCGCGGCGCGCAGATCCTCGGTGATCTCCCCCCAGCGGGCGGGCGGCGCGCTGGGTTTGACCGGGATCGGCGCCTTGATCGCGGTGATCGGCGCCGCGCGCAGCGCCTCGATCTCCACCAAGAGGGCCTCATGCTTGGCCTGGAGCGCCTCAAGCGCCTCACGCAGCCGCGCTTGCCCGCGCGTGGCCTCGGTGAGATCGGCCTCTAGGCGCGCCGCGCGCCGCTGCGCCTCGCTGAGATCGGCCTCAAGGCGGGTGGCATGGCGACGAGACGCCTCCAGGGCCGCTTGAGCCTCGCTGAGCTGGGCGCTCAACTCTGGATCAAGCCCCGCTTGGGCCTCGATCTGAGCGGCGAGGGCCTGCGCCTGCGCCCGCGACGCCTCTCGATCCGCCGTCAGCGCGTCGATCTGGCTCAAGGCGGCGCTGAGCCGAGCCTCCAAGCCGCGCCGCGCCGCCTCCAACGCCTCCATCTCAGCGGCGGCGGCCTTGGAGGAGCGCAGCCCAAAGAGCCCCCGCCGTGGCCGATCCGCTGCGCCCGCCGCCTCGGCCTGGGTGTAGCTGAGGAGATCCAGGCGCGTCTCCTCCTCAGGGCGCGGGTACATCCGCGCGGCCACCGCCGCGCCGTCCTTGAGCCGGGCGCTGGGGTCCGTCTGGAGCATCTCGAAGGTGAGATCGTCGAGCCAAGCGGGGATCTCAGGGCGAGCCACGGAGGGCCGGGGGAGGCCCGCGTCATGCGCGGCGGTCAGCGCGCGCATCATCGGCAGGATCTCCCGAGAGGGCAGGGCGATGGCAGCCGCGCCGACGAGCAGCCGATAGAGCACCAGCCCCAGCGCGTAGACATCGGCGGCGGGGCTGGGCCGCTGCCCCGCCAGGCACTCCGGCGCGACGTACTCCGCGGTGCCCATCGTGGCCTGTGTGGCCGTGATCGACTGCCCACCCAGCTCCTTGGCGAGCCCAAAATCGAGGATCTTGACGTCGCCCTTGTCGCAGATGAAGAGGTTGCTGGGCTTGATATCACGGTGAATGATGCCCCGCGCGTGGACATAGCCCAGGGCCTCGGCGGCTTGACGGATCAACCCCACGGCCTCGGCGATGCTCGGCGGCGATGAGGCCCCCTGGAGCCGCGCCGAGAGCGGGGCGCCGCGCAGCAGCTCCATCGGCAGGTAGATCTGATCGCCGTCGCTGAGGGGTATCCAGCAGCGGATGATGTGAGGGTGGTTGAGCGCGGCGGAGAGGGCCGCCTCGCGGATAAAGCGGGCGCGGATCTCCTCATCGCCGAGCCAGCGCGGGTGAATCTGCTTGACGGCGTACTCACCCGGCAGGACGCCGTGCGAGGCGCGATAGACCACGCCCATGCCACCCTCACCGATTCGC
The DNA here is from genome assembly GCA_018813065.1 of Myxococcota bacterium. Taxonomy (GTDB): domain Bacteria; phylum Myxococcota_A; class Bradymonadia; order UBA7976; family UBA1532; genus JAHJCH01. The sequence goes on along the minus strand of JAHJCH010000181.1, from coordinate 7,743 downwards.
TCAATGAGCCGCCAATCTCCAACGATCTGTGGCATCCGTCGCCTCCAAAGCGCCTCTGTTTTGCGGCGTATTTTAAGGCTTAACTCTCTGGATTTAAATCAGATTTTTATCTAATTGAGCGGCGCTCAAGGCGCCTCGATGGGTGTGTTCTCATAGGGGAGGTAGGGGCGGCAGGGCTGACCGCGCAGGCGGGCGCAGTCGGGCAAGGGCGTGGGCACCTCAACCGTGGGGATCAGCGGCAAGGCCACGCTGGAGGGGTGGGCCGCGTCATGGCCGATGGTGTGAGTTGGGGGGGCGTCATGCTCCAGGAGCATAAAGCGCCATGAGGCCATGCTGTCGCCGGGGGTGTCGATGATCAGCCGCAGCTGGGAGCCCGCGCGGAAGATGTGGCCAAAGGGCATCACCTCGACGCGGATCAAGGTCCACTCTCCGATGACCAAGGGCGCGGCGTCGCGCTCATAGTGGGACTTGACCGGCCGCAGCTCGGTGGCGTCCTGGCGCAGCGCGCGATGGCTCGCCCGCAGCCAGCCCGCCTGGACATAGCTCTCAAAGCCATCGGGGCGCACCTCGCTGAGGTTGACCTCGATGTCCGCGTCCGTCGCCGTGCTCTTGATCCACAGATCCACGCTGCCGTGCCCGCTGAACACCATGTCTGTCTCCAGCGGGGCGCTGATAAAGGAGGCCGCCTTGCCGGGCGTGGGCTGGCGATAGGCCCAGCGGGGCTGGAGGCCGTTGACCGAGCCAGAGGCCAACAGGCTGCGGGCGCCCGCCTCGGGCTCATGCTCAAAGGCGCTGGCGCCGCCGTCGGCCTCGGGGGGCGTCAAGGCCAATTGGCCGCCGGGCTGGAGATAGAGCCGATACGGCGCCGTCTCAGGGATCGGCCAGGCGTCGAAGCGCGCGGAGAAGGTCCCCTGCGGCGCGCCCGGCTCCACCTCCTCGGGCACGCCGGACTCATAGATGATCTGGATGGACGGCTCGGCCTCATAGGCGGCCTTGGCGGCCTCATAGTCCTCTGGATCAAGGCGATCAGGGGGCAGCGAGAGCGGCGCGCCGAAGACCTCCTGCATAAAGACAGGCACGATATTGCGCAAGATGCCGCTGAGCGACGGCGCCTCACGCGCGACGTAGAGGGCTAAGAAGTTCGACCACTCCCCCAAGACCTGCGGGGCGAAGCCATCCATGTGTACGCCGTTGGTGGCGGTCATACGAAAGAGCGGCGCGTTGACGAACTTATCGGCCAAGGCCGCAAAATGAGGCCCTGTCTGCTCATCTTGCCATTGACCGACTAAGAAGACCGGCACCTCGATCTGATCTACAAACTGGCTCGGATCAATCGGCAAGGCGACTTCATCTGTATAAAATGGATACTCTAATGATTTTTGAACCGCGTTTACTTTTTGGTCATGCAATAACTGATGTTCCTCACACAATGTGTCCCCGCCATCGACGACATCATGAATCCACTGGTGTGCATAAGGAGATGCCTTGTTTAATACATTGGTAATCCACTCCATCGCGAAGCCGTTATTGTAAATGCCGCCGGGGACGAGGGTGGATGAGGCGGTGTCGGCGATGACCGACATGGGGGCGATGGCGGCGAGGCTGGGCGGCCGCGTGGCGGCGACGAAGAGCTGGGTGATGCCGGGGAAGGAGAGGCCGACCATGCCGACCTTGTGGTGCTTGACCCAAGGCTGGCGGGCGACGATCTCGATGACATCGTAGCCATCGAGGATCTGCGGCGTGTCGAAGTAGTCATAGGCGCCGCCTGAGCAGCCGGTGCCGCGCACGTTGACGCCCACGGCGGCGTAGCCCATCACGCCAGCGATGATGCCAGAGGGGAAGCTGGGCGCGTCGCAGAGGATGGGAAAAAGGCCGCAAAGCGCCGAGGCGGGGCCGCCCATGGGCTCGCCGGGCTGGGAGGGGCTGTAGCCGGAGTAGTTGACCACGGTGGGATATGGGCCCTCCTCGGGCGGGCCGGGGAGGCTGACGAAGACCGAGAGGCGGGTGCCATCGCGGGTGGTGAGGTAGCCAAAGCCGGGCTCAAGCCGTTGGGCGGCATAAAACGCCTCATCGGGCAGGCTCCACGCCGCATCGAGCACCTCCAGATCATCCACGCGCTCGCTGGGATCATCGTCCAAGGCCACGGCGTAGCCCGCGCCAGGGGCGATCTCACGCAGGACGAGGCTGCCGTAGCTGTCGGTGACGCCCTGGGCGACGACCTCACCGCCGACGTCGAAGAGGGTGACGGCGGCCTCTACGGGCGCGCCCCAGAGGGCCACATAGTGGACGCCCGCCCGCGCCTTAAAGCCGCCCGTGGCGGTCTGCCCTGCGTCGGGGGGGAGAAAGGGCGGCAGGGCTTGATCGAGCCTCACGCCCTCATCGAGCGCTGGGGTCATGTCCAGCTCAAGGCCCATGTCCAGCCCAAGGCCGACATCCAGCTCCAGGCCCATATCCATCAGGCCCTCATCGGGCGTGAGGTCCATGTCGGGGGCGGCGTCGGTGATGAGGGCGACATCCACGACGGGCTCGGCGCCGCCCTCGTCATCGCAGGCGAGCAGCGTCAGGGCGCAGAGGAGCGCTGCGCAGCTTTGCGTCAAGTGTGTGTATTTCATGAGGAGAGACGATAGCGGGGGGGCTGACTTAGAAAAAGTGTCGCCAGCCGAAGCTGAAGTTGAGGGTGCCCATGTCGCCGCTTGGCGCCCAGCCCAAGGCGCCTTCGAGGACCACCGCCCCTGGCCCCCTGAACCACTCCAGGCCGCCGAAGGCCACGCCGCCCCAGGCGGTGCCCGTCTCGCGGCGCAGCCCGAAGGCCGCGTCACCGGCCTTGGCCTCCTGCTCGATCTCATAGAGCCAGGCCCGCGCCCCGCCGCCGACGGTGAAGGCCGTCTGACCCCACGTCGCGCTGTGTGTCAGGTGATAGCGATAGAGCGCGCCCGCCGTCAGCCGCAGCGTGTGCAGGCGTGTCTCCTCCTTCACCGGCGCGTCGAAGCGTGGATCGTTGATCTCCGTCTCACGCGTGGGGATCAGCCACTCGCCCATCAACATCAACGTCAAGCGTTGCTCCAACGCGGGCGGGGTCCAGCCCAGCTCCAGCTCAACCGAGGGGCTCGTGCCGTAGGTGTTAAAGGGCTGGGAGAGATCCACGCCGCCGGAGAAGCCCAGGACGAGGCCCCACGGCGCCCGATAAGGCGCGAGCGGCGCCTCGACGGGGCGCGAGGTGGCCGCCGCCGCTGCTTTGGCTTCCTCCGCCGCCTTGGCCGCCGCTTGGGCCTCCTCAGCCGCCTTGGCCTCCGCCGCCGCCTGGGCCTCAGCCGCCGCCTGGGCCTCCGCCGCCTTGGCCGCCTCCGCCGCCTTGGCCGCCTCCGCCGCCTCCGCCGCGCGGGCGCGCTTGGTCTTCTTGACGGTCTTCTTCTTCTTGGGCGCGGCCTTGGCGCCCGCAGGGGCCGCCTCGGCGAGGGGGGCCACGGCCAGCGAGAGCGTCAACGCCATCATCAAGGCCCTCATGGCGCCCCCTCCGTGATCTCGAGCGCGCCGCCGACGAGGCCGACGCAGCCCGCGCGGCTGACGACCCGCGCCTGCCAATCCCCCGCGACCAGGCCCGAGGGGATGATCACGTCGATGAGGTTGGGGTCCTCCGCGCTGGACTGCCCGTTGAGCCGGGCGGTGGCGCCCTCGGGGCCGAGCAGCGTCACCGAGGCGACGGGCTCACGCAGGCCCGAGGTGATCAGCCGCGCGGGCGTATCTGCCGCGTTGGAGGCGGTCGGGGGCTCGATCCCCACGATCTGAGGCTGCGCCATCACCTCCACCGCCTCCTCGATCGTCGCCTCGCAGCCCACCGCGTTGCGCACGCGCAGATCATAGAGGCCCTCGACCATCACCTCAGCGCCGAAGCGCGCCGAGAGGGCCGAGGCGTCGATAAAGTCCACCTCACCCTCGGCGTCGCCCAAGCGCACCTCCGCCGCCTCGATAAACCCACCCCCCGTGATCTCCAAGCTGCGCTCCACGCCGCCGCAGACCACCTCTGGGCGCACGGCCTCGATGATTGGCGGGGCGATGGGCATAAACAAGCCCTGGGCTTGCCCCACACAGGCCAGCTCACCGGGGTTCTCCACCTCGATCAGGGCTGGCCCGGCGGGCAGCGCGCTGGGGATCACCGCCAAGCGCAGCGTGCGGCACACCTCGGCGCCCTGCGCGTCGGTGATCGGCGCGCCGGGGAGGTCCTCACACTCATCGACGGTGGCGGGGATCGCCTGACCCGCCACGCGCACCGTCGGTGGCGCGCCGTCGAGGCTGATAAAGCCCTGCCCTGAGAGGGTGATGGGCACCGGATCATCCTCGCCGCAGACCTCCGGGGGCGTCACGCGCGCGATCCCCACCGGCGGGAGCACCACCAGCTGCGTGACGGCGGGCTCACCGCACTGCGTCGGCGCCGGGTTCGTCACCTCCACGCTCAAGATCCCCGGATCATAGACGCTCAGATCGAGGCTGACGCTGATCTGATCACAGCGGGACCAGCCTTGATCGGCGGCGCCGACGCCCTGACAGCCCTGCGTGGTCAGCTGCGCGGGGGGGATGGCGCGGCCATTGATGACAACCCTAGGCAAACGCGCAGGTTGTCCCGTCTCTTCGTTCCCTGGCGCTTGAAAAAAGCTCGCCCCTTCGATCTCGATGGTGATCTCACCCACGGCGCCGCAGGCCATTTGCGGCGTGGCATTGTCGATCCGAGGTGGCTCGATGATGTTGAGGTCATAGCTGGCCTCGGTGGCGCAATCTGCGGGCGGCGGATTACGCAAAGTGAGCGGCGCGCCGCTGTCTAACGTCGCGCGATCATAAGTAACTTGGACTTTAGCGCAGCGCAGCACCGAGGCGCCGGGGATCTCCAGTGGCGCGCAGCTGACGAGCCGCTGCGCGCGGGGCGCGGCGTCACCAATGCGGATCTCCGGCGCCACGCCGTCGATCTGAAAGACGCCCTCCCCCTCGATCTCCAGCGTGACCTCATCGCCCTCTAAACAAATGAACTGGGGTCCAACGGCGGTGATCACCGGCGGTGGCAAAATCCACAGCGCGCCGCGCCCCTCGAAGCCGCAGAGCGCCTCGCTGGGGGGCGTGACCGTGAGGGTGGGGCGGTAGTGCTGGTCGGGCGTCTCTTGGGGGATGCGCGCGGTGAAGGTCGCGCAGCGGCGGACCTCATGATCTTGCGCCTCGATGGCCTCACAGTCGGCCCAATCGCCCACCAGCGGCGCGCGCTCGCCGCTGAGATTGGTCAGCTCAAAGGCGCTGATCTCGCCGTCGATCTCCAGGGCGTCGCTGAGGGTGAAGCGCACCTGGGCGTCGCCCTCATTGGGGCAGATGAGCCCAGGGCTGGCCGCTAAGACCTGGGGGGCCTCGACGACGGTGAGCGTCCGATTGGCGTCGCTGGCGCAGTCGGCGGGGGCGGGGTTTTGGGCGCTGACGGCGTGCTGACCGGGGGGCAAGGCGCCCTCCGCCAAGGTGAGCGCGCCGCCGGGGCAGAGCAGGCCGGGGGCCTCGGCGTGGCTGGCGTCCTCACAGGCGCCCGCTTCTGCCAGATCGAGGGTGAGCGCGCCGAGGCTGATCTGCGGCGGCGCGTCGCCGAGGTGCAGCAGGCGCGCGCCCTCGATCTGTAGCTCTCGGGCGCCTTGGCTGAGGCAGAGGAGGCTGGGGCGCAGCGCGTCGATCTGGGGCGGGGCGATGATCCACAGCGCGCCCGCCTCGGCGGCGGGATCGGCGCCTGGCGCGCTGAGGGTGAGATCATAGACGCCGGTGGTCATGTCTTGGGGCAGGCTGAGGGCCATCTCCTCATCGCTGCGCCAGCGCAGGGCCGAACCCTTGACCGGATCAACCTCATAGCGGCCCGCCGCGCCCTCAAGGCGCAGCGTCGGCAGGCTGATCTCTAAGGCGTCATCGTCGTTGGGGGCGATGGCGGGGCTGAAGCCGCCGCCGCGCACCTCGACGACCTGCGTGGGGCAGGCGTGGCGCGGCTGCACCGCGCCGGAGGCGGCGAGGGTGAGGGGCGCGGGCCGCTCAATGGCCTCCTCGCAGGCGAGGGGCAAAAGCCACAGCAGCCACCAAGGCGTCTGTCTCATCAGGGCTCCTTTAGGCGCGCTCATGTTTGAGCGCGCGGCTCATCAGATCGCGCACGACCTGGGTGGGGGGCTTGTCTTGATAGAGCATCCGATAGACCTCCGTGGTGATGGGCATCTCCACGCCCTCCCGCGCGGCCAGCTCATAGGCGCTCTTGGCGGTGCGCACGCCCTCGGCCACCTCATTCATCCCCGCCAGGACCTCATCCAAGCGGCGCCCGCGCCCCAAGGCCTCGCCCACCTGCCGATTCCGTGACAGCTCACCCGTGCAGGTCAGGATCAGATCGCCCATGCCAGAGAGGCCGCTGAGCGTGAGGGGGTTGGCGCCGCGCGCCACGGCCAAGCGGGTGATCTCGGCGACGCCGCGCGTCAGCAAAGCCGCGCGGGTGTTATGCCCCAGGCCCAAGCCCGCCGCCACGCCCGCGGCGATGGCGATGACGTTCTTCAGCGCCCCGCCCAGCTCCACGCCGGTGACGTCCTCGGAGGTGTAGACCCGAAACCAGTCGGTGGCGAAGGCGCGCTGGGCCTCCTCGGCGACCTCATGGAAGCGCGCGGCGATGGTCACCACGGTGGGCATCCTTTGGATCGTCTCTTGGGCGAAGCTGGGGCCGGAGAGGAAGGCCAGATCGGCGCGCAGGGCGCGGGGGAGGGTGGCGCTGAGCACCTCCTCCATGGTCATCAGGCTGTCGTTCTCGATGCCCTTGCTGGCGGTGACGATGGGCACGCCGGGCGTGAGGTGAGGGGCGGCGCGGGCCATGACGCCGCGCAAGGCGTGGGTGGGCACCACGACGCAGATCAGCGCCGCGCCGGTCAGGGCCTCGCCGAGATCCAACGTGGCGGTGATCTCATGGGGGAGATCAAAGCCGCGCATGAATTGAGGGTTGCGATGATCGCGGTTGATCCCCGCCACCACCTCAGGCTCGATGGCCCAGATCTTCACCGGGCCTTTGGTGCTCAAGACGGTCGCCAGGGCCGTCCCCCAGCTCCCGCCGCCGATCACGGCGCTCTGCATCATGGGCTCCTTCGTGGTTTGGGGCTTCGTGGGGCTCAGTACGGCGTCATGGGCACGCCGCTGGCGTTGACGAAGTTCCCCGGCGGGCTGTAACGACACGCCCAAATCTTGAAGTTAAAGCCGCCCTGGCTGCACTCGGAGGCGCCGCAGCCGACCTCGGTGGTGTCCGCCCAGACGAGCTGGGTGTAGTGCCCGCAGAGGCGGGGGAACTCACCGAAGCCGACCTCGCCGTTGCAGGTCATGGCGCTGTTATCCCAGTCCTCGCGCTCGCAGGCCCAGCCGCCGACGGCCTCCTCCAGCTTCATCGTCGAGCCGTCGCTGGCGCCGCCCATCGCCAGGTTCTCGCCCTGGCCGGGGCGCTGATTGGCGGGGGCGTGTTGGAGGACGCAGCCGAGATCATCGGCGAGGGTGTCGGCCCAGCCCTGGGCGTTGACGGCCAGGGCGTCGGACCACACCAGCTCGGGGACGCCGACGAAGCGACGCACGGCGTTGTGGGCCTCGGTGATGCCGCGCATGGGCTCGGGCTCGGGGCCGATCTTGTCGCTGTTGACCACGCCTGCCCAGCTCAGGCCATAGCCGAAGTCACCTTGGATGCAGCTCAGCGGATCGGCAGGGGGCGCCTCGCCTGCG
>JAHJCH010000180.1 GCA_018813065.1 Myxococcota bacterium | reverse complement strand
CCGCCAAGGAGGCGCTGACGCGGTGAAAAGCCACGAGGGCAGGTGAGCCCTCACCTTCCTCGCCTCGACCCACCTTCTTGGCGTGCTCGCAGAGCCCCTCGGCGAGGCGGTAGCCGTCGCGGAAGGGGTGGCCCGCGCGCACAAAGGCGACGCCCGCTGAGGCGGTTAGCCCTTTGCCGTTGTTGAGGCCCGCGCTGCGCGTCTCTTCGGCGAAGGCGGCGCAGTATGTCTCTAGGAAGGGTAAGGCGCGATCGGCGCGGACGACGGCGGTGATGTCGTCGCCGCCGACCACGATGGGGCGCCCGAGCGCATAAGCGCTGTCATCATCAAAGAGGTGTTTGAGGCTCGCTGTGCGCGCGGCGGCTTCGGTGGCATGGGAGAGCTTCTCTGAGAAGGCCGCCATCGTCTCGATGTCACCCCCCATGCCTTGAACCAAACGGCCAACGTCATTGCCGTCAGCGTGGATCACGGCGAGGTAGTAGCCATCGTGGCCTGTGATCTCGGTCAGCTCGCGCGGCAGCTTGGCCAATCGCGCTTCGTCATCGCCCACAAAGCGCCGCGATAGCTCGTCGGCCAGCGTGGGGTGCTTGGGGTTCCAAGACTTGGCTTGAGCGATCTCTTTGGCGCGGGTGGCTTGGTCGATGAACTGGCCTTCGTCATTGGCCTTGTTTGTCGCCAAGGCGCCATAGGGGGAGCGTTCGATCACCGGCGTGGCGCTGGGCATCGCGGGCGGGGCGAGGTTGCGGTGCGCGCCGAGCTTGCGCGCTAAAGCGCTGATCGGCTGGGGTGTGCTGTCCTCCACCCATGCCTGCGTCAACACAACGCCCGGCGCAAAGGTGGCGACCTCCATCGGCCAACGCGCGGCGAAGCCCTCTAAGCCGATCTTGTCGTTGAAGTGCAACGTGGCGCCGCCCGCCGCGCGGTAACGCACTGTGCCGTTGTACTGCGCGGCGATCTCGCGTAGCCCACCATCCGAGAGGAGCTCGATCAGCGCGCTGGCGCCGACCACCTCGCGGAGCCGTCGCCCCGCGAAGATGAACCCCTGGATGGCCTTGAGTTCAAAGCGATAAAACCAACCCACCGCGTGCTCCTTTTAACTGTTTGCGGGCGCTTGCTCTGGCGCTGGAATGCGACGCTACCCCAAAACGCAGGGGTGAGCTTTGCTCGGACAAGATCGGATGAATAATGTGCGATTTCATGATGCTGCCCAGCATCCATCAGCCAATTCGACTCGCGAGTGAAGCAGACTTTTTGGGCGATGTCTGCTTAAAAACACAGCGCGCTCAACTGAAGTGAGGGTCACTTCATCCGAAAACAGAAACGTCTCTGTTGGGGCAGGGGTTCCCCAAGCCAACGGCGCCTTTGGTCGCCCCACGCCTAAATTCAGGGCCTCAGCGGCGCCAACCCACGCGCGCCGCGCGGGTGTAGAGCGTCTCGATCTCCGCCGCGTAGGCCGCCATCACCGCGCGACGACGGACCTTGAGCGTGGGCGTAAGCTGGTGATTCTCCAGCGTAAACGCATCAATCAGCGGGTGGAACGCTTTGATCGTCTCGTGGCGGCTGAGCTGCGCGTTGATCTCAGCGATCTCGTCTTGTAAGAGCTTGTGTACCGCCGGGCTGCGCACCAACTCCGAGGGGCCACGGTGGTTGAGCCCCTCCTCCGTCGCCCAAATCTGGAGCGCCTCGAAGTCAGGGACAATCAAGGCGACACAGTAAGGGCGGTTGTCGCCAATCACACAGACCTGCTTGATGTAGGCGCTCTGGTTAAGGAGCCGCTCCAGCCGCTGCGGGGCGATGTATTTGCCCCCCGCTGTCTTGAAGAGATCTTTCTTGCGATCTGTGATCTTGAGGAAACCACCGTCGATAAATCGCCCAATGTCCCCCGTCTTAAACCAGCCGTCCTCTGTGAAAACCTCGGCGGTCTCCTCCGGGAGGTTGAAGTAGCCCTGCATCACGTTGGGGCCACGGGCGAGGATCTCACCGTCCGGCGCCAACCGCAGCTCCACGTTGTCCAGCGGTAAACCCACCGTGCCAAATCGATAGGCGTCCGGTCGGTTGACGCAGAGGACCGGCGCCGTCTCGCTGAGGCCGTAGCCCTCCAAAATCAAGAGGCCCACCGCATGGAAGAACTCCGCCACCTCGACGGATAACGCCGCCCCACCACTGATGAGCAGCCGGATGTTGCCGCCAAGCCGCTCGTGGATCTGCGCAAAGAGCTGATCATGGGCGATCTTGTATTGCGCGGCGAGCAGCCGCCCCGGCGCTCGCCCCTGCTGGCGCAGCACCGAGACCTTGCGCCCAATGTGGAGCGCCCAGTCCATCCCCTTGCGCTGGAGTAGCGGCGCGCGCTCCCGCGTGGCCTTGAACTGCATGTAGATCTTCTCAAAGACCCTCGGGACCCCCGTCAGCAGCGTGGGGTTGACCTGACGCAGGTTCTGGAAGAGCCGCCCCGCCCCCTCGGCGAAGTAGACCGTCGCCCCCGAGAAGAGGCTGGCGGTGTAGTAGGTGGCCGTGCGCTCAAAGGCGTGGCTCAACGGGAGGAAGGAGAGCACCACGTCATCGGAGGTCACCGGGATCGCCCAGGAGGTCGCCTCACAGTTCGAGATCATGTTGTTGTGAGAGATCATCACCCCCTTGGGGACCCCCGTGGTCCCCGAGGTGTAGATCAGCGTGAGCAGATCGTCGCCCTCGATGCGCGCCACACGGCGATCGACCTCGCCCAGATCCCCCGTTCGCCCCAATGACTCCAGCTCAAGGAGGCTCATAAACTGGAGCCCCTCCACCACCGGAGGGTAAAGCTCTTCGTCAAAGTGAATGACGTACGTGAGGCACTTGGGGAGGTCGTATTGGAACTTGAGGAGCCGGTCTAACTGCTCGCGGTTGTTGATAAACAACACTCGGCTCTCTGAGTCTCGCAGGATGTAGACGACCTGGTCGCCGCTGAGCGTCTCATAGATGGGCGCGGTGACGCCGCCCGCTGAGAGGATCGCTAAATCCGCTAAGACCCACTCCGCGCCGCTCTCGCTGTAGATCGCGACGCGCTCTGTCGGCCGGATGCCGAGCTGGACGAGGCCAGCGGCGGCGTGGGCCACCCGGCGCTCCATCTGGCTCCAGGTCAGCGGTCGCCAGTGGCGATCTTGCTTGGAGTAGACCATCGGGCGGCTGCGCAGCCGCGCGGCCTGGGCTCTGAACATGCTTGGGATAGACTTCGGCGACACCCGCTCCCTCCAGCGCCGCCGCTGAGCTGAGTTCGTAGGTTCCGTTGACCTAAATCCTGTAGGCGCGCTGCACCATAGAAGCAACGTCGATCGCGCCTGTCAACGCTGGCCTCGCCTCCCCCGCCGATCGTCGAGATCTTCGCCGCTGAGGGGGGCGCGGCGGGGGCTCTCCTTGGGCGAAAAGATGCGGATTAAACGCTGGCAAAGCGTGAGGGGCGTGCTATGGTCCGCTCCGGAGAAGGATTTGGACTTTCCACAGGCATATAAACCGCTTGAGCTGCTCGGTGAGGGCTCGATGGGGGCGGTCTGGTTGGCCGCCACCGCTGAGGGGCGCCACTGCGCCATCAAGATCCTCACCCGCACCTCGGAGCGGCGCGGATCGGCGGAGCGCTCGTTTAACCGAGAGGTGCGGGCGATGGCGCGCCTCTCTCACGTCGGCGTCGCCCAGATCTATGACTATGGCCGCACCCCCGAGGGCGCGCCCTTCGTGGCCATGGAGTACGTCGCCGGGGGCAGCTTGCACGCTTATATGCGCGGTGAGTGGTCGTCGGGGGCGCTGTGGAACCTCATCGATGGCCTCCTCTCCGCCTTGGGCCACGCCCACGCCCGCGATCTGATCCATCGGGATCTCAAGCCCGGTAATATCCTCCTCTCGCCCGATACGGTGGGGCCTGGCGGCGTTAAGCTGGTGGACTTCGGCATCGCCCTGGCGGTCAATGAGGCCGATAGCGCCGGGCGGCGCATCGAGGGCACCCCCGCCTATATCGCCCCCGAGGCCGCCTCGGGCAACGTCGCCGCCACAGGGCCTTGGACCGATCTCTATTCGCTGGGCGTCATCCTTTATGAGATCCTCTCCGGCGCGCCGCCCTTCCGTGGGCGTCACCTGCTCAGCCATCATCAGCACTCGCCGCTGCCGCCTATCATTATCCGTGAGGATGTAAAGGCGCCCAACGGCCTGGTGCCGATCATCGAGCGGCTCTTGGAGAAGTCCACCACGCGGCGCTTTCGCTCCGTCGCGGCGCTGAAGTCCACGCTGGCGCCCCTGTTCACCGAGCCCCCCCAGCCCTTCGGCGCACCCCCCAGCCTGCTGGGCTGGGCCGATGATGAGTCCATGACCGGGGATGAGACGCTGCTGGGCCTGACCACGCCCACAGGGCCAACCCTGATCCACCTCCGTGAGCCCTGCTTGGTGGGCCGCGTCGAGGCCCAGGCGACCTTGGCGCGGCTGGCCTCTGAGGTCCTCGACGGGCGCGGCCCCAAGGTCGTCCTCATCGAGGGCGAGGCGGGCTTCGGTAAGCGGCGCTTGGCCGGCTGGCTGCGCGAGCGCGTGGAGGAGGCAGGCACCATGCGCACGCTGGTGGCCCGCAGCGAGCCGCAGACCACCGGGCGAGGGCTGCGCCAAGCCATCCTGCGCTTCATCGGCGCCCCCACCGCCACGCGCGATCAGGGCGCGGCGGTCTTGGCCGAGGCCTTTAGCGATGAGGGCGTGCGGCGCAATGCCTTTGAGGCGCTCTGGGGCGCCGCGGGGGAGGGCAGCGTCACTGAGCAGGGCCTTAAGCAGATGGCCGCCCTTATCGCCGATCTGGCGGAGGGCGCCCCCTTCTTGTTGTTGGCCGAGGACGCTCAGTGGTCGCCCGAGGGCCGCATCCTGCGCTTGGCGCATCGACTGGCGCGCTGCCGTAACCCACACCTGTTGGTCCTCATCACCCTGCGGCCCAACAGCCGCACCACCGTGGCCGCCGCCCGCCGCGCGCTCTTGGCCTTGGAGAACGCGCACCTCATCGAGCTTGGCCCGATCTCCCCCATGGTCCTCGCCCCCGCCTTGGAGGCCCTCGCCGCCCTGCCCCCTGGCTTGTCCGAGGCGGCGGCCATTCAGGCGGCGGGCAACCCGCTGCTGGCCCTGGAGAGCATCCGCGGCTACCTGGAGGCCGAGGGCCTGGGCTGGGCGCCGATCGATCCACGCAGCGCCCTTCAAGAGCGCATCATCGCCCTGGCCGTTGAGCCCCAAGGCCGCGCGCTGCGTGATCTGATCGCCCGCGCCACCCTCCTGGGGCGCTCCTTCACCCTGCGGCCCCTGACGGAGCTGTGCGTCGTCGCCGAGGAGGGGCCAGCCGAGGCCGCCTTGCCCATCGATCCCGAGGCCGTCGAGGTCTTGCTGGAGCGCGCCGTCAGCGCCGGCTTTATCAAGGAGCAAGGCCCCAAGCGCTGGCAGTTCGCCCATGATCTGGCCCGCGCTCAGTTTAAGGAGATCGCCCAGGCCTCGCCCGCTTGGCGCGCCCTCAACCTGCGCGCGGCGGTGATCAAGGAGCGCGGCTTGCGCGATGATCCCACCGGGATCGAGCAGGAGGTCGTCGCGCGCCATCTCTGGGAGGCCGGTGAGCAGAGCCGGGCGCTGCGCTTGGGCTTTGAGAGCGCCATGCGCCTACACGCCTCGGGGCTGATGGGTCACGCCACCTCTTTTATCCGTAAGATCCTCGACTGGGATGATCGCACACAGCTCTTGAGCGCCGAGGAGCGCGGTGATCTGCGCCTCTTGGGCGCCACGGCGGCGGAGCACGCGGGGCAACCCCTGGAGGCTGAGCGGCACACCGTCGCCGCCATCGAGCTGGCCCGGCGCAACTACCTCCCCGCCCTCGGCGCGCGCGCCGCCAGCCAGCTCGGCGTGCTCAAGATCCAACAAGAGCACCCCGAGGAGGCCGAACGCTGGCTCTGGGAGTCCTTGCGCTTCGCCCGCGAGAGCAATGATCAGCGCGCCCTCAGCAACGCCTATCGCTTCGTCGGTCAGTACTACCAACATCAAGGGAAGCTGGACTTGGCGCGGCTCGGCTATGACTCCAGCCTGGAGTACGCGCGCGCTGGCGGGCTCAAGCTAGAGGAGATCAACGCGCGACAGGCGATCGCGACGCTGGATCGCGCGGATGGTCACCTCCAACGCGCCATCGAGGCCCTGTCGGCCTTGATCATCGACGCGGATGTGGGCGGCTTTGAGGTGGCTGTACACACCGCGCGGCTCCAACTGGGGCTCTCGGCGTGGCTCCAAGAGGATCCCGACGCGGCGCTCTCCGCCTTTAAAGAGGTCCAGCAAGGCGCGCGGGGCAACCTCTTCGCCTTGGAGTTCGTCGCTTGCTTGGGGCAGGCATGGGCCTACGCGGCGAAGGGCCGCTGGCACAACGCAGAGTTGATGCTCCTTCAAGCCGAAGACCTGAGATATGACGTACACATCCAAGATCCAGAGGCGGAGCAGCTGCGCCTCTCCTTAAAGTCGCTGGCGCGGGCCGCGCGACGATCAGACATCGCCCGCCGCGTTGAGGCCCTGGGCCGCGTCGGCTCCACGCATGGCAGCCGCAGCGGTTGATCAATTTTTTCGGTTGATCAATTTTTCGAGAGCGTCGCGTATGTATCCAAAGAGCCCAACCTGCGTGGGTCAAGTCTCTAAGCGCCACCTCAATGAATATCGCAGCTTAGAAGAGGCCCAGCGGCACGCCGCCTATCTCGCCGAGCAAGGGCGGGGCAAGATGCAGCCTTATGTCTGCGAGCGCTGCGGGCATTGGCACCTCTCCCCCGCCAATCGCGCCACGCCCTCCAAGGCCTGCCCGGTCTGTAAAGGCGCCGATGGGGCGCCCAAGGACGCTTATGAGCGCGAGCAGGACGCCGCGCGGCGCGCGCGGCTCTCACACAAAGAGCGCGGCGTCTCGTTGACGGTCTATCCTTGCCCTGCGGGGTATGGTTGGCACTTGACACGCGCCCGCGCCACGCCCTCACGGGCGACGCGCTGAGGCCGCCTCAGCCGGGCGCGTTGACGAAGCAGGTCTGCTGATCACAGGTGAGCTGAATCTGGTTGTCCTTGTCCTCTGCGCCGATGAGATCCCACGCCTCAGGCTCGCCGGGCTTGCCGCCACGATAGCGCGCCGCGCCGATGCCCTTGGGGAAGGCGCTGGTGAGGCCCCGCAGGCTGTAGATGGCCTCTGGGCTGCGCATAAAGCGGCGGATAAAGGCTTTTTTCATTGGGATTTGTCGCTTGAGCTTGGCCTCAAGCGCCTTGAGCTTCTTGATGCAGGCGCCCACCTTGGGGTCCTTGATCGTGGCCACGACGCCGGGCTTGGGCGTGTACCAGCCCTCGGCCTTATAGAGCGCCGTTAGCTCCTCGGACTGGAAGACATGGCCCGCCTGCGCATAAGGCACGTTGCGCAAGGCCCGCGTCTCGATGGGCGTCAGCACATGGGCCTTGTCCAAGTCACAGCCCCCCGCCAAGAGCAGGTCCCAGTCGCTGAGCATGGGGGTCGGCGCCCCAAGCGCCGGCGCGGTCAGCGCCAAGCTCACCGCCAAGAACAGCGCGCTCTTCATCATCAACTCCCTTCGGCCCGGCCTCCAAGCCTCAACGCGGTCGCCGTAGGGGGAGGTGGGTCAACATCAGTGTAGGTGAACGGTGGCCCAGCGTAGTGCGCCGTGGGGCGGCGATGCAACCGCTATCAATAAAAAAAACGTCAATGATTGCGCAAGATTGTATGCGCTTGGGCGGTGGCGTGGCGCTCAGTCGGGGCGGAGGATCTTGACCAGGCGCCAGCCCTCACGCGCGTCGGCGGCGGCGCGCCAATCCTCGGCCTCGCAGCTCAAGATCACCGCCGTGGCGGTGCCCATCGAGAGGCGCTCGCCGCTCAGCCAGCCGACCAGCTGGCTGACGCCTGGGTTATGCCCCACGATCACGCCGACGGTGTGCCCCTCTAGCTGCTCCATGGCCTCGCGCATCTGTAAGAGATCGGCGAGGTAGAGGGCGCGTGAGAGGGTCGGGGTGAGGGGCGAGGGCAGGGCCTCGGCCGCGATCGCCCAGGTCTGCTGTGTGCGCTGTGCGTCGCTGCACAGCGCCTCGCTGGGGCGCAGGCCCTCAGCCGCCAAGGCGACGCCGATGGCCTTCGCCTGCGCTCGGCCTTGGGCGCTGAGCCCTCGGGCATGATCACGCTCGGCGCCATAGCTGGGGCTGTCGCCATGTCGGAGGATTATCAAGGTGAGGTGAGGCATGTCTGCTCCTAAGGGTGCCTCGCGTCTCTTACTGCCTCCTCGTAGGGGCGTCAAATTCGCGCCAGCGCGCTGGATTTTCGGCGATGGGTGGTTGAACAATGGTCCTGACATTTTTCAGAGAGAATCTTTTGAATCGAGCCGCAGGGCTGCGTAAGCAGCCCGAGGACCGACATTTTTCGGACTTCATCCGCTCAAGGCGGACAGGCCGGAGCAAAGAAATAAATCTGCGAAGCGGAT
>JAHJCH010000179.1 GCA_018813065.1 Myxococcota bacterium | reverse complement strand
TACTCATCGAGTACTTTTGCTGGAGGGGGGGCGCCAAAAAAGTACTCGTCGAGTACTTGTGCTGGCGCTGAGCGCCAAAAAATCACTCATCGAGTACTTGTGCTGGCGCCGAGCGCCAAAAAAGTACTCGTCGCCCCCTGGCCTTGCGCCGTCGATGAGGCACCCGCCCTCTAGGTCGCTTATTTTTGGACAATGTCCCACTTGGGGCGGCGATAGCTCGCCTTAAATGCCTCTTGGGTGGAGAAGAAGACCTCGCCGCTGGACTCCCGCGCGTCGATAAAGGCGATGAACTCAAACTGCGGTGCTTGATCCTCGGCGAAGGCCCGCACGATCTCATTGGCAGGCAGGGTGGGCCGCCCCATCACCTCGATCAAAGGAAAGGATAAGCCCTCACGCCCCTCTCGCGGCTCATAGGCCTTGTAGACCAGCTCCGTACACACCAGCGCGTCATCCGTCAGGAAGCTGAAGTCGAAGTCATAGGGGCGGCCTTGGTAGCCCAGCGCCGCGCTGATCGCCCCAGCGATGGCCTCTGGGCTGAGCTTGGGCCGCAGCACACCCACATAGTCCGCCCCCGCGCTGTGCTCCAAGGAGGTGAAGACGACGCCCTCGCTCATGGCCTCGATCACCCGCAGCGGATGGCCCGCTTCCTGGCCCGCCCAGGCGGCGAAGGCCCGCGGCTGGGCCGCCTCGATGGCCCTCAACGCCGCCTCGCCCAAGGCCGCCTTGGCCTCCTCAGGCGTGCCCAGGTAGAGCGCGGCGTGCGGCCAGAAGCCCGGCAGCCCCACATTGGAGAGGTACCAGTTGCGCCGCTCAATGAGCACGTCCCCCGGACGAAGCAGCGCGCGCAGCGCCTCGATCTGCGCCAGGCCAATCAGCCCATGATGTCCACGCTTGATCCGCGTGTCGCCCATCCACTCCGCCACCCCCGCCTGGGCCGGGAACCACACCCGCTGAAAGCCGTCAGCGATGAGATCGCCCCACTCCCTCGCCAAGATCTCCGGCCCCTCCAAGGCGCCGAGCTTGATCATCTCCTTGGCCCGCGCGTCGATGTAGCCCAGGCTCCAGGCCCGGCGCGCGTCGATCCCCGCCGCCGCGTAGCGCGCCTTGAGCCCCTCATGGCGCTGGTGGGCCAGCAGCAGCGGTCGTCGCCAGGGCTGGAGGTTGAACTGGGTCTTGAGCCAGCGAAAGCTGCCCTGGGGCACGCCCAGCGCGGGATCAATCCGGTCAAAGAGGGCCTCGAAGTGGGCGCGGCCCGTCGTCTCGGCGAGGAGGCGGGCGGTGTTGATGTACAAGGCCAGATCGGCGGTGTAGCTGAGGAGGAACGCCTCGTCTTGCTCGGCGCCGCGCAGCCCCTGCCCTGAGCGGTAGAGCCGCCGCAGCACATCAAGGGCGCGCAGGTGCTCCAGGAGGCTGGCGAAGCCCGCTTGCAGCGCGCGCCGCTGGGGGACGACCCCCACGGCGTCGAGGCGCCACAGCGGCGCGCCGCGTTCGATCTCCACCTCCAGCCGCGTGATCAGGCGCTCTAAGGCCACGGCGTCCGCGTCGAAGCGCGCGCGACGCGCCTCGGGTTGAAGATCGCGCAGCGGGCTTGGGCCGCCGCCACAGGCGAGCAGCCCCAGGGCAAGCAGCCCCCAGCAGGTGAGACGGCGCATCGCTGGACAGCGCATGGTTCCTCCGGTTCTTTCGCGGCGGTGGAGTCTTCCACAGTCCCAGCGCGAGGCAAACAGGTTAAGCTCCTCCTCGATCACGCCCCGCTGCCGCTCGGCGGCGGCCTTCCACGCGGAGTCTCCATGAGGCGATGGGCCTGGCCTGTGACCGCCATGATCGTCGGCGCCGCCACCGGCGCGGTGACGCACGTCTACGCCGTCGGCGCGCTGCGCCGCGACGCGGTCTTTGTCGGCGCCCTCGTCGCCCTCATGGTCTGGGCGCTGCGCGCCGCGCGCCTGCGCCCCCGCCCCCCCCGCCGCGACGCCACGCTCACGCGCGCTGGACGACGCAGCCTACTGATCCTCCTGGCTCTCCTCTCTTTGCTCCTCGGCGGCCTGGCCTTGGTCGAGGCGCGCCGCGGCTACCCGCCCCTCGCGCCTGATGCGCTCCTGGCTGATCCGCCCCCCTCCGGCTTCGTCACCGCGCGCGGCGCCCCCCTCATCCATCGCTTCTATCGCGTCGAGGGCGCCGAGGGGCGCCGCTTCCTCTATCCCCTCGATCCCTACGGCGGGCGCCTGGTGATGATCGTCGCCGAGCCCCTCGCCGCGCCCGATCCCGTGGTGGTGACAGGGCGGCTGCGCGATGACGTGCGCGCCGTACAGCGCAGCGAGGACGGGCAGATGCACGGGCCTTTCTTGCCGCTGTATCGCGCCCAGATGGGCCTGCCCCCCAACGCCCGCGTGCTCTTCCTCGACACCCAAGCCCGCGCTGGCCTCAACACCCTCACCCTCTGCGCGCTCCTGGCGAGCCTGTCGCTGTGGGCGCTGACCTGGGGGGCGGCGACGCGGAAAACCCTTTAGCTCCCCCTCGCCTCATGCCAGGATGCCCATCACGCCTCTCATCGTTATTGAAAACCTATGTCGAGCGTCGCGATGTCGAGCGTCGATCTGTCCCCCACCGGCACCGCCGTCATCGCGCCCCCAGGCGCGGACGACGATGATGAGGCCTGGGCGCCGCCCGCCGCTGAGGCCGAGGCCTCCATCGAGGCGCTCCTGCCCGTGGCCTTGGGCGACGCCGCCGCGCGCTATCAGATCCTCCGTGAGCTGGGCCGAGGGAGCATGGGCGTCGTCAGCGTCGCTCAAGATCTGACCCTCGCCCGCCTCGTGGCCCTCAAGCGCCTCGATCTCGAGTCGAAGGTGCCCAACGCCGCAGCGCGCTTCCTCGATGAGGCGCGGATCACCGCCCAGCTCCAGCACCCCGGCATCGTGGCGGTCTATGAGATCGGCGTCGATGGGGGCGCGCCCTTCTTCACCATGCAGCTCGTCGAGGGCCAGACCCTACAAGCGATCCTCGATGGCCTGGCCTCAGAGCAGCCCGACGTGGTGGCCCGCTATTCTCAGCCCGCCCTTTTGCAGATCTTTATGCAGATCTGTATGGCGGTGGCTTATGCCCACAGCCGCGGGGTCATTCATCGCGATCTCAAGCCCAGCAACGTGATGCTGGGCGCCTTCGGTGAGGCCTTCGTCATGGACTGGGGCTTGGCCAAGATCGTCCGCGCCGATGTGCCCTCGCCCGTCATCGGCGGGCGGCCCGATGAGGCCGCCTTTCAGACCCGCGTCGGCGCCATCACCGGCACCCCCATGTATATGAGCCCGGAGCAGGCGATGGGGCTCACCGAGGCCATCTCAACCCGCTCCGATATCTACGCGCTGGGGGCCATCCTCTATCAGATCCTGACCCTACACCCTCCCTTTCAAGGGGCGACGACGCGGGCGATCCTTGAGCAAGTCCGGCGCGGGGAGATCGTGCCGCCGAGCGCCTGGGCGCCCAACCTCCCGCCCGAGCTGGAGGCGGTGGTGCGCAAGTGTATGCGCCTTGAGCCCCATGAGCGCTATGAGGACGCGGCGACGATCCGTGAGGAGATTCAGGTTGCCTTGGTGGGCGGGCACTTAAACCTGCGCCGCTTCCGCACCACCCGTCAATCGCTGAGCTTGGCTCATCAGCAGGCGCGCCGCTTCCGCGCCCAAGCGCGCGCGCGGCGCAGGGCGGCCCGTGATCTGGTGGAGCGGCGGCGCCTGTGGCTGCCCTCTGAGGCGTCCGAGGCGTCGGCGCTGGCGCAGATGGCCGCCGAGGAGGCCGCCTTGGCGGCGCTGTCGAGCGAGGTGGAGCAGCGCTTTGAGGCGGCGACCTCGCTCTATCATCAAATCCTGCTGGAGATCCCCGAGGACGCGGCGGCCCACGTGGCGCTGCGCGATCTCTATTGGTATCGCTTCTTGGAGGCAGAGCGGGCCGATGACGCGGCGCTGCGGCGGGTCTACTGGGGGCTGGCGGCGCGGCATGATCGCGAGGGGGCCATGCGCGCGGTCATGGAGGGCGACGGCGCGCTGCGCCTCAGCCTGCGCCCCGCCCAGGCCACCGGGAGGCTGTTGCGCTTTGAGCCCGGCGCAGGCTGGGAGGTCTATGGCGCACTGGAGGGGGAGGCTGAGGCGGCGCCGCGCCTCATCGATCCCCTGCCCATGGGCAGCTACGCGCTCGAAGCGCGCGCCGAGGGCTATGAGCCGCTGCGCGCCCTCATCGAGATCACCCGTCAGGAGGCGGCGGAGCTGCGGCTGGCCCTCTTGCCCGAGGGCCGCCGCCCCGAGGGGATGATCTATGTGCCCGCCGGGCTGTGCTGGCTGGGCGCCTCTTCGCCTGAGCTGCCCGCCTTGTCGCGACGGCGGGCGTGGGTGGAGGGCTTCCTTATCGCTCAGCGGCCCGTGAGCGTGGCCGACTACGCCGCGTTCCTCGACGCTCAGCCGCCCGAGGTCGCCGCCCGTCACCGCGCCCGCGCGGATGGGCGGGCGATGGGCGATGACCCTCACCCAGCTCCACTGGGAGGCGCGCGCCCCGTCACGCAGATCAGCGCCCTCGATGCCGAGGCGTATTGTCAGTGGCGGCGCGCTCAGGACGGGCTGCCGTGGCGCTTGCCCTCGGCGGCGGAGTGGGAGAAGGCGGGGCGCGGCGTGGATGGGCGGCCCTATCCCTGGGGGGCGGCCTGGTCGCCGCCGCGCCGTCATGGGCTGGATGGCTCAGGATGCCTCGTCGATGAGAGCCCCTATGGCGTGCGCGATCTCGCCCGCGGTCTGTATGAGTGGACAAGCGATGTCCACCCACATCACCCCCACCTGCGCTTGGTCAAGGGGGGCGCTTGCGCCCACGGCCCCGCGCGTCACCTCGCCACGCAACGCTATGTCCAAGTTGAGCACGTCGCCGTAGATTTCGGGCTGCGCCTCGCCCTCGATCTCGCCGCGCTTTTGTAGCGTTTGTGTGAACCAATACTCTGGTCACTTTTCGAGGGGGTGGGCGGATTGCTTTAGGATGGACAAAGCCGAGACAAAAAGTTGCTCAATTTGAAAGGAAAGATGGTCGACGAACTCCTCGCGACCGATGTTCTCGACGTAAAAGTCGAGGGGGCGTTTTGTATCCCTTGTCCTTACCTGACCTCAATTGCTTAGGTGAGACGAGGGGCAAGACCTTCCAACCTTCCCAAGTATCAGTCCGAAAACTCAGAGGATAACTTTAATCCAAAAATCAGTGACCATGGGTTCAAGTACGGCGTTTGTAAGTCCCATAAAGAGCAAGGCCATGATTGTTGGAAAGAAAAATGTGCCTGATGGCACGATATTAGATGCCATAACGATGCGAGTGCCGGCCATGGAATCGCCAATTCTCTGCAATTTTGAATTATTTTTAGCGACAAGAAACTCAATGATCGACATAAGCGGGATGATTATGATCATATTTCGAGCAAGACGCGCGTTAAAATCAGGAGCATCATCATCATCTACATTAACGATTTTGAGACCCATAATCTGTTTGCCAAAGCTGCCATTTCCCCATAAATCTCTAACAATAAGATAGAGTGCATAGATAAGAGTATTGAGCATCATGGAGGAATATGATCCTTTTTCTAATAAATTGGGGTCAAATTTTGAAAAAAGGACGACTATGGGAGAGTATACAAGCAAGGTTATGATTGCCATTTCGAGGAGGTACGCCGCTGTGCGGCGGTTCATGATGTGATCTCTCTCTTGGCGACTATTATACACCAGCGCTCCCTATCTACCTTTCAAGGTATCAGATTTGTCGAGTTAGACAAGTTAAAGCGGCGTCATTCTATCTCAACTGTGCCCCCGAGAACAGGTAATTTGAGCCCTCTTAAATCAATACTCCGTTCACTTTCATGCGGTGATGAGACCGCGCTCTATGAGCCTGGGCAAATAAAAGGGATAGGAGCGACCTTATCGAGTTACTCGATGGAGGTTAAGGTGCGATTGCCCTGTTGGGCGGGGGATGTGGAGCCGCACACTGAGGCGTGGTGACGCTTGGATCAGGCTGGGATGGCGTTACTCGGCGCAGGCGGAGATGCACATGGCGTCGCCGTCGCAGGCCTCGACGCACGCCGCCATCCCCTCACCCGCCTCGTCGTCGCCGCCCGCGCAGGCCGTGATGCACGCCTCGTCCTCATCGCAGGCCAAGACGCACTGAGATAGATCCAGCTCCGCTTGAGACAGGTCCGCCGTATCGCTCACCTCGACGCACTCTAAGATGCACTCGGCGTCCTCATCACAGGTCTCCACGCAGGCAGACAAGGGCGTCTCGGCGCTCATGCCCGCGCAGCCCGTGACGCACTGATCATCATCGCCGCACGCCTGCACGCACTCCGCCAGCGCCAAATCACCCGCGCCCAGCCCCTCAAGCTCAGCGTTGCCCACACACGCCGAGATGCACGCCGCGTCGTCCTCACACGCCTCAACGCAGCCCGCCATCGCCATCGCCTCCTCGTAGACATCCCAGCCACCAGCGCCATTGAGCCATGCCTCGACGTCCTCCTCCCAGTCAGCGTCTTCACCGTCGCTGAGGCCGTCATCGTCGTCGTCGTCATCGAAGAAGTCCGCCGTGCCATCACCGTCCGTGTCGATGGACGCCCAAATGCTGCCCTCGCCGTCCTCATCGCCAATGATGAGCACGCCATCGACCACGTCGTTAAGGTCGATGACGCCCAGATCCGCCAAGCCGAACGGTAAGTCAGGGATTTCAAAGCCCCAGGCCGCCGCCAAGCTCTGCGCCTCGGCGTAGGCCGACTCAGCGCGGGCGAAGCCGACCTTGATGAGCTGATCCCCCTCCTTGATGCTCAACACCGCCTCAACGCCCTCGGGCAGCTCGATGTTGAAGTTGCCCGAAGCTTCATCCACCGTGCCCGCCACCGTCTTGCCGTCGCTGGTCCGCGCGCCCACCTTCGTGCCAGGCTCGGCGTTCTTCAGCGCGCCCTTCATCTGACGGGTCTTGGCGGTGTTGGTGGGGGTCGTGGTCCCTTGCTCTTCGCCCGAGCAGCCGAGGCTCATGCTCGCCGCCAGCGCGGCGCCCGCCAGGGCCGAGGTCAAGCGGCGCGTCAGGGGGTGTTGGCGTGGGGTCATCATCTTCTTTGTCTCCAGGTGTGGCTTCGTTGACGACCATTGGAACCGTGGAGGGCAAAGACCACGCAGCCGCGCGGCGATTTTTTTTGAGGAGGCTAAAAATCCAAGCCCGCGCCCGCGCCGTCGTCCGCGCAGCAGACCATGAGGAAGTCAGGGCAGCCCGCGTTTATGAGGCGGCAGGCCTCACAGACCTCCGCGTCCATGGCCTCACAGGCGGCGTCGTTCCAGACACTGGCAATCCCGCCCAGCCCATCACAGTCCAGATCGGGCAAGATGCTGTCGCGCCCCTCGCCGCGATCAATCACCACCTCCACCTCCCGCGATGTCGCCCGCGCCAGGTGAATGATGTCCTCCGCGTCGCAGCCCTCCGCCGTGACTTCGAGGCGATGATAGCCCGGTCCCAGCGCGCCAAAAGAGGCGCTGGTGGCGCCCTTGGGCGTGTAGGCGATGGCGCGTTGATCCCCGCCGCCCATCCGCTCATCCACGTCGGGGCGCCACTGCCCATCCCCATCGATGTCCAGGTAGATGATGAGCAACCCCAGGGCATAGAGGCCGCCGCCCTCGGCCGCTTGGAGCGCCGCCTTAGGTGGGTGGGTGTAGATCGAGAGCGTGTAGCGCGCGGGGAAGAGCCCGTTGGTCACCGTCTGCTCGCGCATCGATACCACGGGGTTCTCGAACGTCTCCGCCAGCGTGCCCGTGGTCCACAAGATCGCCAAGCGCAGATCGCCGGTGGGTAGCTTGGCGGCCTCCTCATCCTCGCCGCCATCGCGCACCCAAATCGAGCCCTCCAACCGCAGCAGCTCTTCTCCGAGGTACGCCCCGTCCACGAGCGGATCACCGCAGCCCCACAGCAGCAGCGCCACGCCCCAACCCCACAGCGCCCTCATCACGCCCGCGTTCATGGCAAGTACACCCCCAAGCTGAGGCCGCCGAAGCCGACGACCTGAGGCGTAAAAGCGCTGGCCTCGCCCTCGCCGCGCAGATCAATGAGCGTGATGTCGGCGCCACCGTCCACGCTCAGCGTCGCCCGCGCCCCCAGCGCCAGCTCCGCGCGCAGCACAGGCCCAACACGCCCGATCCACTGCACGCGATCCGGCGCGATCCCATCCGAGGCGAAGCGTTGTTGAATCCGATCTCCGCCGAGGCGCACGCCCAGGCCCAGCCCCAGCGGCAGCTTGGGCAGGTCGAAGACTTTGTAGGCGCCAAGATCAGCGCCCATGAGATCATACGTCGCCTCCACGAGCGCGTTTTGCGCCCCCGAGCGCCCATAGCGCAGCCGGAGTTGAAGGGCAATCGCCTCCAGATCGACCTGCACGCCCAGCGCGCCGAAGTGGCCCAACGCGGCGTCTGGCAAAATCGCGCTGCTCATCTCACCGCCCGCGCTGAGGCTCCACGCCGAGCGCCGCTCAAGCCCCGCCAACCCCTTGCGCACCGTGCGGCCATAGGCGACCCGGCTCAGGTCATCCCCGCGCACGACCACCTGCGCGCCGCGCTTCACCGAGACGCGCCCCTCAAAGACCGCCCGATCGCTGCGCCGTCGCACCACATAGTCGCCGGGGGGCACCAAGACCTCCGCGCGCTGCGGCACCGTCAGCTCGGCGACGACCGCGCCGCTGGGTGCCTCATCGATGATCAGCCAAGCGCCCTCATCCGCCAGACCCAAGCGGCCCATGCTGCGCGCCTCCGCCAACCGCGTCAGCACGATCTCCTGCTGACCAGACACGCGAAAGGCGTACGTCGGGTGCTGGGCAAAGGCGGTGCGGCTGGTGGTGAGGATGGTCTGATGATAGGCGTACTGATAGACCTCGGTCAGCGTCACGCGCTGATCCCCTGATCTGTCGGCGCCCCCCAAAAGCCCCGTCACCAGGTGATGCGTGAAGATGCCCCCCTTGAGCTGATCGGACTCTTGGGCGTCCTCGCCCGCCGCCGAGGAGGTCACGATGGCCAGACCCGCGCTGTTGAGGTGCTCGTCAGGCTTGATCTCAAAGGGGGTGGCCTTGCGCGCCCCCTTGACACGGGTGAGCCTGCCCGATTGGCAGGCGTCCACCACCAAGATCGCCACCGTGGCGTGTGTGGCCTGAATCAACTGGATGAGCTGTGCGAACTGAAGCTGCGTGCCGCCCAGGTGTAGCCCGCGTGCGCCTGCGTGGCCGCTGTAATACACAAACAACATTGACTGCGCTCCAGGCTCCGCCGTGCGCGCCTGCTCGATTCGCGCCCCCAGCTGCTCAAGGGCGCGGCGCGCGGTGGCCTCTGTGGGCCCACGCAGCAGCACGAGGTTCTCTGCGGGGACCTCGGAGAAGCCCGTCAGCACATCCGCCACACGCACTGCGTCCTGCTCGGCGTAGCGCAGCGTCTCCTCATCGGGCTCGCCGGAGTTGGCGCCCATCACGATCGCGTACCGCTGAAGATCGGCAGCGGCGGGTTGGGGGCAAGCCACAAACAGCAGCACGGCCAGCCCACACGCCCACCCAAGCCCTCGTAGCGTCGGCGAAGGTGAGATCACAGCGCGGGTGTCGGGCGCGCGCTGGGCTGAGGCGCGCGCGCCTGCTTCTCCAGCGTGAGCCAGGTCCAGGCGCAGCGCCCGGCGGCCTTGGGCAGCTTGAGAGCAGGCCAGGCGCCCTTCGCCGCGTGAGGCGCCCCCGCCGCCCGCAGCGCAGCGCGCAGATCGACCAAGGTGAAGTCATGGGGGCAATAGACACCGATAAGGTGCTCCGCACCCAGCGTCTCATCCAGCACCACCGCGCTGTCAACGGCGCGCGGCGCCCCCGCCTTGGGCGATGCGGCGAGGGGCGCGGGGCCATCATCGGGCCAGCATGGGTAGATCTCATCGCGCTGATCCCAGCCGACGATCATGGCGTGCCCCGCGCGGCGCGCCCACACCGTGAAGCCCAAGCGCACGCCGGGGTACACCACCGCGCCGTCCTCAAGCAGCCGCCCACCGGGCTGATCATCGGCGTAGACCTCCATCTCAAAGGCGCCCCCCTTGAGGCGCACCCCGTCCAGATCGAGCGCCGGTCCTGCTGGCAGCAGAGGCTCGGGCCTGGGTTGAACGAAGAGGACCAACGCGGCGGCCAGGGCAAACACCCCACCAAGCCAAGCCCCCAAGTGCGCGCGCCGCCTTCGCCGAACCGCCGCCAGATCGATCACGTCGCTGATCACGTCGCTGATCACGTCGCCGAGCGCGTCACCGCGGCGTGATGTCGAGGGCGGCGCAAAGGAGCTGGCGGCGTCCTGGGCTTGGATCTCCGCCTGGCGCGCGCGACACGCCTCACAGCCTTCGATGTGAGCCCTCAGCGCGCGCTCGATCTCCACATCAAGCGGCTCATAGAGGAGGCGATCCAAGCTGAGATCGGTGAGGTGGCCATCCAGATCAAAGAGGAGGGCTCGCAGAGATGGATCGTTCATGGTGCGTCTCCGACGGGCGCGCTCAAGGCGGCCGCCTGCGCTTTGAGGGCCTGGAGTCGGTTGACCACGGTGCGCGGCGAGCAGCCGAGCACACGGGCGATCTCGGGGTGCGTCATCCCATCGACGAAGTGATACACGCCGACGGCGACGAGATCGGCGTCTAGCTTGGTCCAAAGATCAGAGAGGAAGGCGTGCTGTATTTGGCGGGGATCTTGGACCGCGTGGCGTTGGAGCATCGGGGTCTGCTCACGCAGCAGCGCCGCGCGGCGCCCTTGATTGCGGATTCGGTTGAGGCAGAGGTTCGTCGTCACCTGATAGAGCCAAGTCACGGGGGAGGACTCACGCCGAAAGGTGTGCTGGCGATCCATCACCTGCAAGAAGACCTCATGCACCACCTCCTCCGCCTCGTGGGCGTCATAGAAGCGGCGCGCGCGGCGAAAGACCAGCGGCGCAAACCGTCGATAGAGGTCTTCGATGTCCAAGCCGCGAGGCTCATCTGAGCGCGTGTCCCCACCGGGCATGAACCCTCCATTCCTCCTCGTAAGAGCGTGGCGGGCCTGTGTATCAAAGGCAAAGAGGGTTGTCATCCCGCGCGCCTTCTCCTTACGTCGGCCACTGAGAACCGCCAGCGAGCCCAATCGCGCAACGAAGTCTAAGAAAATTGCACAAGGCGAGCGCGGCGCGCCAAAGCGACACATCTCGCTTGACACCGCCCATGCCGCGCCCTGCTCTCCCCACCACCTGCGGCGGCTGTCTAATGATTTCAAGAGATTATGTAAATAAAGGGCCCTAAACCCGACCAGCGTGTGGGTAAAGGCAACGCAGCTTTGCGTTGATGACACGCCCCCTCGACGAGGCCTCGCCCCGGCGATAAGATGAGCCCGTCCTCAACCCAAGGAGCGTCTATGTCCCTGTTATCGCGAGCGGTGCTGCTGATCTCGCTGATGTTGACCGCCGCGCACGCGCAGGTGACGCGGTTCAGCGAGGACGTCGCGGAGTCGATTAACCGCGGCTTGGCTTGGCTGGCGCCGGTCTACGCCAACCCCAACTCAGGCGGCGACGCGGCGGGGTTGGTGGCCTTGGCCCTGCTGGAGAAGCGTCAGAGCGCCGATCAGCGCGCTGATCATATGGGCTACGCGGGCGCCCAGCCCGAGGATCAGCAGCGCATCGAGGCCATCATGGCCTATATCATGGGCCGCGCGCCGGGGCAGGCCTTCGCCGCCTACCGCGACGGCGCCGATATGATGGCGCTGGCCCTCTACCTGCGCACCGGCGGCCCCCAGCAGGCCCTGGCCCGTCAGGCGCTCACCGACGTGGCCCAGCGCTCAGTCAACGCGCAGAACGCGGCGGGCTACTGGGACTACGCCGCAGGCAGCAGCCGCAATGACTCCTCCACCACCCAGCTGGTGATGGCGGGCCTGGCGGCGGTGCGCGGCGTGCTCAATGATCCAGCCTTCGTCAACCCCGCCTTGATGGCCTCGGTGGATCAAGCCACGGCGCGGACCCGCCAAGGCTACGTCAACTTTATGAACGCCGACGGCGGCCACGGCTACACCAGCAGCGACGCCAGCAGCTATCAGCAAACAGCCTCGGGGATGTGGGGGCAGATCATCGGCGGGGCGGATCTCAACGATCCCACCGTGCAGCGCTACCTGGTCTGGGAGCGGGATCGCTATAACTATCGCACCATCGACGCGGCGGCGGGCGGCTGGCCGCGCTCCTATCACTACTATATGTGGTCCTCAGCCAAGGCCTACACCTTCCTCGACATCTCCGAGCTGGTCCCCGCGCCGGGCAACATCAGCACGGCGGATCTCGGCGTCCTCCCCGCCGAGGGCGCCCGCCTCACCCGCCGCGATCCGCAGACTGATCCACGCATCCCGCTGATGGGTGAGCAGGGCCCAGGCTATTACGCCAGCCCGCATGAGCCCGCGCGCTGGTACTATGACTACGCCTACACCCTGATGCTGGCCCAGAACGCCACGGGCCGCTTCATCCCCCCCGCTGGCGCTTGGAATGATCACTCCTCCCAGTCCTACGCCATCCTCGTGCTGGAGCGCTCGGTGGGCGGCGGCTGCGCCGACACCGACGATGACGGGATCTGCGACGGCGATGATAACTGCGCCGCCTACGGCAACCCCGATCAGACCGACAGCGATGAGGATGGCTGGGGAGATCTCTGTGATATCTGCCCCACGGACTTCGATCCGCTCCAGGCCGACACCGACGGCGACGGCCGCGGCGATGGCTGTGATAACTGCCCGCAGCGGGCCAACCCCAATCAGGCCGACGGCGACGGCGACGGCCTGGGTGATGTCTGCGATCTCTGTATGGGCGTCGCCAGCCCCGATAACAACGACGCCGACGGCGACGGCGTGGGCGATGTCTGTGATAACTGCCCCTCGGCGGCCAACCCCAATCAGGCCGACGGCGACGGCGACGGCGTGGGCGATGTCTGTGATCGCTGCCCGATGATGCCCGGCGATGACAGCGACGCCGACGGCGACGGCGTGGGCCTCGTCTGTGATAACTGCCTCGACGTCAATAACCCCGCCCAGCTCGACAGCGACGGCGACGGCGTGGGCGACGCCTGTGATAACTGCCTTCAGATCCCCAACCCCGATCAAGGCGACGCCGACGGCGACGGCCTGGGTGATTTCTGCGATGAGTGTCGTGGTGAGCCCAGCCCCGAGGTCTGCAACGGCGTCGATGATGACTGCGATGGCCTCGTCGATAACGGCCTGGACCTGCGCCCCTGTCAGACGGATCTCCCCGGCGTCTGCGCCCAAGGCGTCGAGATCTGCGACGCGGGCGGCGTCGTCCTGTGTGAGCCCAGCGTGCAGCCCAGCGAGGAGCTGTGCGATGGCCTCGATAATGACTGCGATGGCCTCACCGATGAGGATCTCAGCGGCGCGCCCTGCCCCACGGGCGCTCCAGGTCGCTGCGCCGTCGGCGCGCTGACCTGCTTGATGGGCGAGGTGGTCTGTAGCCCCAACGCGGAGGCCGTCGCCGAGGTCTGTAACGGCGCCGATGATGATTGTGATGGCGTCATCGATAACGGCCTGCGTAACGCCTGCGGCGCCTGTGGCCCCGCCCTCCCCGATGACTGCGACGGGGAGGACAATGACTGCGACGGTGAGATCGATGAGGACGCCGATTGCCCCGAGGGGCAGATCTGCCGCTTCGGCGCCTGCGCTGATCCCTGCTTGGGCAATGAGTGCGGCGGCGGGCTGATCTGCGTCGATGGCTTCTGCGTGGACGCCTGCGACGTGGCCGATTGTATGCCCAATGAGCGCTGCGAGGCGGGCCTGTGCGTCGATCCATGCCAGGGCGTCAGCTGCGCGGCGGGTGAGGCCTGCCTCCAAGGCGCCTGCGTCCCCGATGACTGCGAGCACGTGGGCTGTGAGCCTGGGCTGCGCTGCCTCCAAGGCGCCTGCGTGGCCGATCCCTGCGCCTCCATCGACTGCGGCGCCGATCAGTTCTGCCGCGATGGCCTGTGCGTCCACAGCTGCGCCCTCGTCAGCTGCGCCATGGGCGCCGTCTGCGTCGATGGCGACTGTCAAGAGAGCCCCTGCGCGCTGATGACCTGCCCCGACGGGGAGCGGTGTGAGGAGGACGGCTGCGTCTTGGATCTCTGCGCGGGGATCACCTGCGACGCGGGCCTGCGCTGCCAGGGCGGCGTCTGCCTCGGCGACCCATGCGAGGGCATCACCTGCCCGCCCGGTCAAGCCTGTGAGATCCCCATCGGTGGCGCGCCGCAGTGCGTGGGCGGCTGGGAGGTCGAGGATCTGCCCGACGGCGGCGTCGATGAGGGCGATGGCGGCGCGGATGAGGCCGATGGTGGGCTGACAGGCGCGGACTTGAGCGTCTACACCCCCCCGTCAGACGGGGGCGTCGAGGGCGACGGCGGCGAGGTCGAGCCCATCGATGATGTGGCCTGCACTTGCCGCTTAGGCGGCGCCAGCGCCGTTGATGGCCTGTGGCTCTTGCTCTTGTTGGCCCTCGCGCCGCTGCGCCGTCGCCGCAGCTAAGCCGCGCGCTCTCACCCCAGCCCACATCAGCGCGGCGTCCCGCGCCTCGATCCCCTCACCGTCCCCTCACAGCGGCGGCGTCGTCACCGAGGCGAGGAGCCGACGCAGCCGGTTGATGTCTTGAAAGCGCAGCATCCCTCGGCGCAGGAAGCGCACGCGCAGCCCCTCGATCTCGCTGGCCTTGTCGAAGGCCTCGAAGGCCAAGAAGTGCTGCAATGAGGCGTCGAGCGTGCGGATGATCTGGCGACCATCGGCGCGGCGCAGCGCCATGAGGATCTCCTCGGGCCAGGCGGTCGCTTGGGCGAGATGGCGAGCGGCGATGACGTCGGCGCGCACCGCGCGCAGCTCGGCGGCCTCCGCCGTGCTCTCCAGCAAGAGGGTCTGGCGCTCCACGCGCGGCTCGCCCTTCTCCAGCCAAGTCAGCTCCGCCGCCAGCGCCTCGTAGAGCCCCACATGCAGCCTGGGCAGCTCGGCGGTGATGATCCACGACGGCGGCGGCGCCAATGGCCCCAAGTCCAGGCTGACCGGCCCCTCGGGGATGTCGCCGAGGAAGACCGGCGAGGGGCTGAGGCGATAGAGCCGCTGGAGCGTGGTGGGGCCAAGGGGCGTCAGCGTCAGGCGCGCGCCGGGGTAGCGCGCCGCCTTGAGCGCCCGCGCCCGGCCCTCGGCCAAGCTCAGCGCCGACTCGGGGTTGACCGCCATGGCTTCGCCGCCCAAGAGCGCCGCGAAGCGCACGAAGGCGCCTTGCTCCACGTCTGGATCGACGGTGATGACGTCCAGGCCGATCCCCTGCTTGGTCAGGATCTCGTAGCTGCCCGGCGAGATCAGCTCTTGGCCATGAACCAGCAGCAGGATGCGGCGGTTGAACTCAGGGTTGATCCGCCGCAGGGCCTCGGCGCCTGCGCTCAGCGCGCCCTTGAAGTCAAAGGGGCTGGGCGCCTCTTCGCCGAGGAGGATGAGGCGGTCCTGATCATCGAGCGCCTCGCGGATGGCGTCGCGCAGCCCCACCAAGACGCGGCTGGGCGCGCCGATCATCTCGCCGACGACCCCCACCGCGATGACCAATGGGGCGTGAGGGGCTTGGCCGTCCACGCGCAGATCGAGCTTGAAGGTCAGATCGAGGCGCGGCGTGTCGGCGGGGAGCTTGGGGGGATCGGCGAGCCAGTCCAGGTGCAGGGCGTTCACGCGCGCCTCTCCTCTGTGTAGCAGCGCAGGACAATGCAGGAGATGTTGTCGCCGCCGCCGCCTCGGTTGGCCAAGACCATCAACTCAAAGGCGGCGGTGAGGGCGTCGTCGGCCTCCTCGACCTCGGCGCAGATGCGCGCCTCGGCCTCCTCCTCGTCCCAGGCGGCGTAGTCGGGCACGCCATCAGAGCAGAAGATCAGGGTGTCGCCCGGCAAGAGGTTGAGGTGGAGGATCTCCGGCTGGAGGAGCACCGGCTTGAGCCGATCCCCCTCGCCCTTCTCAAACTCCCCCACGCAGCGCACCAGGGCGTTGGCGCCTTGCACCTGCCGGGCGATGGCGGGCGGCTGGCCCATCTGCATCAGCTGGGTGGCGAAGTTGTGCTCAGGCATCAACGAGACGATGTAGCCATCGCGGACGAGGTAGATCCGGCTGTCGCCGAGGGCGGCGAGGGTGATGGTGTTGTCCTTGAGCAGGCCCACCACGGCGGTGGCCGCCATGATGCCCTCGGGCGGGCCGATGAAGCGCGGGATCTCCTGGTGAAGCAGCGCGGCGATGCGGTGATTGGCGCGGTTGAGCATCCGCCGCAGGACCCGCGCGCGGTCCTCCAGCGTGGCGATGGACGGCGGGGGCTTGGCTGGGGCCTCCTCGCCCATGAGCCGCGCCCAAGTGCGGCTGGCCTCCAGGCGCACCGCGCCGCTGGCGATCTCGCCGCTGCCGTAATCAGAGATGCTGACGCCATCGGAGATCAGGAAGAGCCCCAGCCGCGCGTCCTCCTGCCAGCCCAGGAACATATCGTCCTGATTCTGAGGCGTAAATTGACCCTTGAGCAGCCCAATGTGTAGCTCGTGGCCGATGTCGAGCTTGAGGGGCAGCGAGCAGCCTCGCCGCCGCGCGTCGGTGACGGTCAGCGCCAGCTCAAAGGCCTCAAACAAGGCCCGCGCGTCGGCGAAGCGCCGCAGGGGCAGGCTGGCGGTGGCGCGCTGACAGACCGCCACCAGATCCGGCGGGGCGTCGGCGTAGACGCGCGGTGAGGGCAGCCGCCGTTGACAGTCGCCGGCCTCAAACAGCGTGGGGCGCTGCGCCAAGATGTAGTAGAGGACCATCCCCAAGGCGAAGACGTCGGCGCGGGCGTCGATGAGGCCGCCTCGGCAACGCCCATAAAGCTCAGGGGCGCTGAAGCCCGGCGTGGTCTGGCGCAGCTTGGGCCGCGCGCTGGCCTGGGCGCCCTCCACATGGACACGCGGGGGCGCCAGCAGCGCCACCTCCAAGGGCCCCTCAGCCGCCTCGCCCTCCATGAAGAAGATGTCATCGGGATCAAGCCCGCCGAGGAAGGCGCCTTGGGCGTGAAGCTCGGCGAAGAGGCCGAGGAGGGGCCGAAAGACGCGCGTCAGGAGGCCCATCAGCGCCTCGCGCGGCGCCTCGACGTTGGCCTCCAGCAGCGCGCGCAGGCTCTGGCCCTTGGGCAGCTCGGTGATCTCGTAGATCAGCCCCTCGTGATCTTGAGAGACGCTGGGCAAGAGGCGCTCGCCGAGCTTGGCCCGGGCGCGCTGACGCTCCACCAAGGCCCCCTCTGGGTCTGAGGGTGGGGTGATGAAGACATCAAAGCGGCGCGCGCCCGCGTCGGCGCGGAGGCGGCGGGCGCCCATCGGCGCGGGGCAGCGCGCCCGCAGCGTCAGCGGGGGATCGAGGTTGTCCAAGCGCTGCCCCACCGTCGGCCACGGGCTCGCCTTGGAGACGACGCGCAGCTCACGGCCGCACTGGGGGCAGAAGCGTGAGGTGGCGTGGAATCCACAGGGGCAGGATTTGGAGATGGTCATGCGTGGCGTCTTGGACAGTTGGCGAGCCCGCGCGATGCTATGTGATGTCGCCACGCGAATCTACGTTTTTGCGGCCCCCCCCTCGACCCCGCCGCTGTAGAGTTTGACCTTCATTGGCGATGCCCTAATGATTGCGCGTCACGCACGATCCCCTGTGGAGGATAAAAATGAAACGCGCCTTGTATTTGAGCCCTTGGCTCGTGTTCGCGCTGGCTTGCAGCGATGACCCCGCACCCAGCGGGGAGGCGGACATTGAGATCATCGATCCTGTGCGCGATCAGGGCATCAACCCGCCGCCGCCCACCGGCTGCATCAGCGATCTGACCTGCGCGGCGGGCCAGGTCTGCGTCAATCAGGCTTGCAGAGCCGGTCAGTGTAATCGTGAGCGGACCTGTCCAGGCGGGCAGACGTGCGACACCACCACCTACACCTGCACCGGCAGCGAGCAGACCACATGCACCAACCATAATGAGTGCGCGGGCCAAGGTTACTGCGTCGATGGCACCTGCCAAGCGGTTCAGTGCGTGGATGACGCGCACTGCGCCCCCAATGAAGAGTGCAATGATCAACGCCGCTGCGTCGCCCAGATCGCCCGCTGCGCCGACGGCGACGGCGACGGCTACGGCCAGGGCTGCCAGCAAGGCGCCGACTGCGATGACGGCGACGCCAATATCCACCCAGGCGCCACAGAGCTGTGCGGTGATGGCATAGACCAAGACTGTAGTGGCCGTGATCTTGACTGCGGCGCCAATGACAATGATGGCGATGGCGTCACCGACGCCGAGGGCGACTGCGATGACAACAACCCCAACGTCAGCCCCCGCCAAGCCGAGGTCCCCTATAACGGCCTCGATGATGACTGCAATGTGCAGACGAGCGATGATGATCTTGACCGTGATGGCTATCTGGCCGTGGAGGCCGGCGGCGATGACTGTGATGATCGCGCCTCACATATCAACCCCGAGGGCCGTGATATCCCCGGCAACGGCATCGATGAGGACTGCGACGGCGCGGATCGCCAGCCCGATAATGAGGATCGCGACGGCGACGGCGTAACCGAGGCCGACGGCGATTGCAATGATGAGAACCGCAACGTCAACCCAGGCGCGACAGAGGTGCCCTATAACAGCGTCGATGATGACTGTAACCCCGAGACGCTCGATAATGATCTGGATGGTGATGGCTTTAATCATCCACAAGACTGTGACGATCAGCGCGCCGCCGTAAACCCCACTCAAGCTGAGGTTTATTACAATAATATTGATGATGATTGTGATCCGCAGACCCTCGATGATGATCAAGATGGCGACGGTTTTAATCATGACGTGGATTGTAATGATGAATCCGCTGCCATCCACCCCGAGGGCGCGGAGGTGCGCTATAACGGCGTCGATGATGACTGTGATCCCAGCACGCCCGATGATGATCTCGACGGCGACGGCCACGGCCACGACGCGGACTGTAATGATGAGGACCCCAGTGTTCATCCTGGCGTCGTTGAGGACGCCAACACCCTCTGCGGGGATGGGGTGGACCATGACTGCGATGGCCGTGATCCCGAGTGCGGCGTCGTCGTCACCGACAGCGATGATGATGGCTGGCCGGATGAGGAGGACTGCGCGCCCCAAGATCCTCAAGTCCACCCCGGCATGACTGAGATCCGTGGCAATGGCGTGGATGATGACTGTAACCCGGCCACGCCCGATGAGATCGGCCCCTGCGCGGATGACGCCTTTGATGAGACGGCCAGCAATAACACCTTGGAGACGGCCACCGCCGTCGCCGATGGCAACACCATCGGCGTTCAGTACGGTCAGCTCAGCCTCTGCGCAGATCCCAGCGGCGCCCACGATTGGTACAAGGTCGATCTGGCGATCGGCGATGGCCTTGAGATCGACGTGATGTTTAACACCGATGAGGGTGATATTGATCTTGAGCTGTTTAAGGTGGTGAATGGCGGTGAGCCCGTTTATGTGGACGGCAGCCCTGGCATCGTCGGCCTGGAGACGGTGTATGAGCGCCGCGCGACCAGCGCCGCCACTTATTATGTCCATGTCTTCGATTATGAACGCGGCGACATCGACTATCGCATGACCGTCAATGTCTTCCAAGGCTGCGTCGATGACCTCGCCGGCCCCCAAGGGGAGCATAAAGACAGCCGGGATTACCGCGACTTCCTTGAGCGCCCCCTCAGCGATGACTTCCCGCCCCCCGCCGAGGCGCGTCAGATCTGCGACTATGACAATGATTGGTATAGCTTTACCTTGGAGCAGGCCGCGGATGTGCGCTTGGATCTGGTCTTTTTGCACGCCGAGGGGGATCTTGATCTGGAGCTTTATAGTGAGGCGGGTGACGCGCTCCAGCGCGCCACGAGCACCAATGATGATGAGCTGATCGAGCGCCGCCTTGATCCGGGCTTTTATCAAGCGCGCGTCTACGGCGTAGGCGCGGCCAAGGGTCGTTATCACCTCCTGCGCAGCCGAGGCACGCCGCAGACGGCCCGCCAGGTTCTTGAGGATGACTATGACATCCCCGACTTTGACGGGATAAACCCGGGCGTCGTGGAGGTGGAGCTGTTCTTTGATCTGCCCGCCAACGCGATCATCCGTGACCTTGAGATCCGTGACCTCGACATCAACCACGACTTCATCCCTGACTTAAAGGTCACGGCGCTGTGGAATGAGGCGCCCGTCGTCGTCCTCTGGGACCGTCAAGGCGATCAAGACGGCAATGACGGCGGCTTTGATGACGATTCCTTCCCCTTCACCGGCGGTGACATCAACTTCGACAACCGTCACTACCGCGAGTTCGCGGGGCTGCCCGCCGAGGGCTACCTGACCCTGCGCGTTGAGGATTACGTCGGCAATGACGTCGGCGAGATCGTCGATCTCGACGTGGAAATCAAGTACCTCATCCCCTGAAGCCCGCCGCGCGCCGCCTGCGCCGATCCACCTGAAATCATTGCTTCGCGCCCACGCTGGTCTTATGGTCCCTTGGTTCTTTATCGACTCAAGCCCCATTGGAGGCCGACGTGGATCTTCTCTCCCTGGTTCGCCAAGCAGAGCGCCGTGGGGACATCGACGCGCGGATGTTCGTCAACCTCTGCGAGGCGCTCATCAGCCGTGGGATCTCCGCACCTGTAGAGGCGCTCCTCAAACAACGCGGTCTCCTCCAAAGCGGCGCCCAAGACGCTCAAGCCTCGCAGTCGCAGATCGAGCAGCTGAGCGGGGCGGGCTTTGACACGGGCGTAGGCTTGGACACCGGCAGCGCCGTCGAGGCCCAGGACTCCGGGCGGTGGGGCGCCCCCGCTGCCCCGCCGCCGACCCTCGGCGCGGGCCGCGATCCCCTCGCCTACTCCAACGCGCTCAAGGCCGCCGCGGTGGGTCCATCTTCACCGCCCGATAAGTATGAGATGGGCCAAGAGCTGGCCCGAGGCGGCGTCGGCGCCATCCATTATGTCAAAGACAAAGACCTCATGCGCACGCTGGTGATGAAGACCCTCATCCAAGGCCATGAGGTCACGGACTATGTCCTTCAAAAGTTTATCGAGGAGGCGCAGATCACCGCGCAGCTTGAGCACCCCAATATCGTGCCTGTGCATGACTTTGGCTACTTTAGCGGCGGAGAGATCTTCTTTACGATGAAGCTGGTCCAAGGTCGGACCCTCAAAGACATTATCAAGAAGATCCGCAAGGGTGATCCGGAGACGAGCGCGGAGTTTAGCCGCTTAAGGTTAATCAATATCTTTCAGCAGGTCTGTATGGCCATCGGCTTCGCCAACAGCCGGGGCATCATTCACCGCGACATCAAGCCCAGTAACATCATGATCGGGGAGTACGGCGAGACGCTGGTCTTGGACTGGGGCATCGCCAAGGTCATGGGGCGGCATGAGTCCATCGACGAGGCCTCCAAGGTCGAGACGATGCGCAGCCAGTCCGAGGACGCCACGATGATGGGCGTGGTCACAGGTACACCCGCGTATATGTCGCCTGAGCAGGCGGCGGGCAAGATCAACGACATGGACGCGCGCACGGATGTCTACGCGCTGGGCGCCATGCTCTATGAGATCCTCTGCTATCGCACGCCCTTCAAGGGCAAGAACTTCCGCCAGATCCTCGCGCAAGTGCTGACCAAGCCGCCCATCCCGCCACGGATGCGCGCCCCCGATAACCAGATCCCCGCCTTGTTGGAGGCGATCTGCCTCAAGTGCCTCTCCAAGAGCCCCGCTGATCGCTACCCCAACGCCCGCGCCATCATCGAGGACATCGAGGGCTACCTCTCGGGCGTCGAGGATCTCGATCGGCGCGTGCGCCTCGCCGAGCAGAAGCTGGAGGAGGGCCTTGATCTCGTCGAGCAGTACAAGCGGGCGCGGACCATGGCCGTGGAGATGCGCGCGGATCTCTCTGAGTTGGAGGTGAGCTTCAGCGGGCATGAGCCCATCGAGCACAAGCGCCCGCTGTGGGCCAAGCAGGCGGAGGTGATGGAGCTTGAGGCGCAGATGCACCGCCAGTTCGCCGCCGCCGCCCAGGCGATGATGGCCGCCGTCAGCTTTGATCCCAAGAACGACGACGCGGCCAATGAGCTGGCGCGGCTGTACTGGTTCAAGCTGCGCGAGGCCGAGGAGCGCGGCGACGAGGGCGAGATCATCTACTACCGGGGGCTCGTCGAGGCCAATAACCGTGGGCTCTTTGATGATCTGCTCAAGGGCGAGGCGCGCCTGATCGTGCGCTCCGAGCCCATGCACGCCCAGGTGCGCGCCGCCCGTTACCTGGAGATGGAGCATCGGCTGATGACCCTTATGGATGAGGATCTGGGCCACACCCCGCTCAACAACATCCCCATCAACGACGGCTCATGGCAGCTGATGATCCGCGCCGAGGGCTTCCGCGACGTGATCATGCCCATCGCCGTATCCCGAGGCGAGGTCAAGGACGTCTACTGTCGCCTCTTCACCGAGGCGCAGATCGGCCCCCACTTCCTCTATGTCCCTGGCGGCGAGTTCATCATGGGCGGCGATCCCGCCTGTGCATCCAACCGCGAGCGCCGGGTTGTCAACGTCGAGGACTTCTTCATCGCCCGCTACCCCGTCACCTGCGGCGAGTACTTCGCCTTTATCCGCGAGCTGGACGCGGTCAACCCTCGGCTGGCGCAGCTGCGTGTACCTCGGCTCAAGGCCAACGGCGGCTTTTTGTGGAACCGCGACGCCACCGGCCAGATCGCCTTCCCGCAGGGCATCGATGATGAGGGGCTGGCCTGGGATGGCTACTGGCCGGTCTTTGGGATCAGCTTCGACGACGCCCAAGCCTACTGCGCGTGGTACAGCGAGCGGGCGCAGATCCCCATCCGGCTGCCCACGGAGGCGGAGTGGGAGAAGGCGGCGCGGGGCACGGACGGGCGGCTCTACCCTTGGGGG
Source organism: Myxococcota bacterium (assembly GCA_018813065.1). Classification (GTDB taxonomy): domain Bacteria; phylum Myxococcota_A; class Bradymonadia; order UBA7976; family UBA1532; genus JAHJCH01. The sequence goes on along the minus strand of JAHJCH010000179.1, from coordinate 5,685 downwards.
CGTGACTTCGACGCGACCTTCTGCAAGATGGTGGACTCGCGGCCAGGCTTCTCCAACCCCGAGCGCGTCGGCAGCTTCCCCGCCGACGTCTCACCCTATGGCGTCGTGGACATGGCCGGGCTCGTCCGCGAGTACTGCGCGGCGCCCTTTGGCAAGGACGATGACATCAAGGTGGTGCGCGGCGGCAGCTACAAGGCCACCAGCGACATCAGCTGTCGGATCACCGCCCGCCTGGCCGCGCCGCTGGCGGTCCCGCAGATGGATCAAGGCTTCCGCGTCGTCCGTGATGTCCCTGGCGCCGATGAGGGCGCCGCCCGCCGCCGCCTGGTGCGCCCCCGCCTCTAGCCCACCGCGCTCGTCCGCCGTCTAGTCCGCCGCGCCCAAGCCACGGCTGAGATAGGCCGTGGGCAGGCCGATGAGGCAGAAGGCGCCGACGAGGCCGAAGATCAAAAACTCCACATCCCCAACGAGGCGCCAATTCTCCAAGATCAAGCTGCCGAAGATGAGCCCCGCCGGCACGCCCAGCGCCAGGGCGCGGATCACCAGCGCGAAGATCTGCCGCTTACGCGAGGGCTTGGGGTGGCAACGCATCCAGAGGGTGATGAAGAGGAAAATCAGCATCAAGAGCGCGGCGGGCGCGCCGAGGAACAGGGCCATCAACAAGACACCAAACCCATGAAAGCCGTTGGCCGACGCCAGCGTGGGCGAGAGGAGGGTGAGGATAAGCGCGAGGGCGCGGGGTCGGTTGATCCACATAAGGCATCCCGGCTTGATGAGCGCCTCAGGATACACCATGACGCGGGAGAGTCACGCGACGATGTCGAGGGCGCGTGTTTGTAAAAGTCAGCCCGATGTCAACCTCCCTAGATTTCTGATTTCATTGAAAAAAATGACTCATATGAGATATGAACACGCCCACAGAATCCAATCCACATAGGATGCCATGACAGCGCCCAAGGCTCAGATTAAAGAAGACGTTATCTCGCGGGTTGTGGGAGGCAAGGCCATCCTCCTCGACCCTCAGACCGATGAGCTGAGGCACCTCAATGAGCCCGCCTCCCTGATCTGGTCGCTGCTCCTCGACGGCCCGCGCGCGGCCGCTGAGCTTGAAGCGGCGCTCCTCGAAGAGTTTGATGTTGACGCGGCGACGGCGCGGGCGGACGTGGCGGCGCTGCTGGCCACGCTGCGGGCGGCGGGCTTCCTCGAATGAGCGCGCCGCTGAGTTTAAGATCCCCCCATGTTCCTCCGAAGTGGAGCCCAACATTGAGCGCGCTTGATGCGCAGAGGTTGAAGATGCGCAGACTTTACAGGAGGGCGCCGCGCGCGCTCGCCCTGCTCTCCCTTTTGGTGTTGACTGGCGGCTGCGACGATGACGGCGCGGCGCGGCCCTCGCTCTCGATCAGCTTCGTGACCCCGCACGCGGGGCAGACGCTCAGCTGCGTCGATGATCTCGACCCGGCCACCCCCGACAGCGTGGAGTTCAACGTCGAGGGCTTGGTGGTGCTCAAGGCCGCCGAGCCTGACGGGCTCAGCGCCCGGCTGGTGGTGGGCACGGCCTTGACCCGCGTGGTGGACGTGCCCGCCTCAGGCCGCGTGATCTTCGAGGGCGTCCCCTTCGCTGAGGGCGCCGTGGCGCTGCGGCTGGAGCTGCTCGACGGCGGCGCCGACGCGGGCGCAAGCGCCGCCGTCCTCGCCGACGCGGGCCTTGATCTCTCCGTCAACATCGACACCAGCGATCCAGCCTGCCAGCGCGAGCGCCCCCCGCCCAGCCTCCGCTTCACCCAGCCCACCGAGGGGGCGGTCTTCACGGAGGACGACGACGGCGATGAGACGCTCAGCAACGGCCTCCAGATCAACGCGCGCTTGGCCTTGGAGAACATCCAAGGCGCGGTGGAGATCACCGTCGATGGCGGCGCGCCCAAGCAGATCCAGGCCGTGGGTGTGATCTTGGACGTGGACTTGGACTTGGAGATCGGCGATGGGGCGCGGACCAGCCACACCATCATGGCGCGCTTCGGCGAGGCCAGCGCCCAGATCGAGGTCTTCAGCGAGGTCTCAGGCTGCGCCTTGACCCTCACCCCGCGCCCCACCGGCGAGGCCTGCGATCTCACCGCCGCCGATGATCTCGATCCAGAGACCGACGGCCTACAGGTGAGCTTCGTCGCCCAGACCAACTGCACCGACGTCGTCTTCCTCCAAGGGGGCGTCGAGGCCCAGACCGTCGGCGTCACCAACGGCCAAGCCACGGCGATCCTCACGCTCGACGAGGGCGAGGTCAGCGTCAGCGCCCGCGCCGAGACGGCGGGCGGGCTCACCGGCGAGGTGGCGCCCTACACCCTGACCGTCTCCAGCGCCGACCCCGCCTTGAGCGTGGATCTCACGGACTTCGCCCGCAATGACCTGGATCTCAGCGACGCCTTGGCCGAGGACGAGAGCGCCGTATGGCGGCTGCGCGGCCAAGCGCGCGGGCTGACGGTGGGCGAGGATGTGCGCGTGGGCCTCAGCCCGGCGCTGCCGGGCGCGCCTGCGACGATCCAGATCGGCGCCGATGGGGCGCTGAGCCTCGATCTAAGCGCGACGTACTGGTGTGGCTCACTGACCCTCAGCGCCGATCACCCCTGCGGCGGCGCGGCGGTGGAGAGCCCCACCTATGAGATCTGCCTCGACGGCGTGCGCCCTGGCCTGAGCCTCACCGCGCCCGAGGACGGCGCGCAGATCAACGCCGCGCTCGACGTGGACGCGGCCCGCGAGGGCCACCAGATCGAGGCGCGCCTCGCCGTCGAAGATCCGCGCCCCGAGGCGGACTATGAGATCAGCGTCGAGTGCCGCCGCGAGGGCGAGCAGGCCTTTGAGATCAAGAGCGACGCGCCGATGACGCGCGGCGCCTTGGCCGAGGTTGAGGGGATCATCCTGCTCAGCTTCGCCCCCGCCGACGTGGGCGCCTGGATCTGCCGCCCCGTCGCCGAGGACAGCCCCAACCCGGCCCTCGCCGCCGAGGTGACCTGGACGATCTCCTTCGCCGTCCCCACCTTTACGCTGGAGAGCCCCCCCGAGGGCGAGGCCGCCTGCTTCACCGCCGATGAGCTGCTCATCAGCGGCGTCGGCGCCGCGCTCGACGAGAACGGCGCGGCCCTGGCGGTGATCTTGACGCCCGAGGGCGGCGAGGCCCTGGCGCCTTACCCGCTGGAGAGCCAAGGCGAGCAGCGCTACGCCGTGCGCCCCCAGGATCTGGAGGATGGCCGCTATGAGGCGCGCGTCTACGGCGAGATCCAAGGCGGCGTGGCCGTGGCGGTCAGCCCCGCCGCGCCGGTCGCCTTTATCCTCGACACCGCCGCGCCGGCCCTCCGCCTCGCCAGCCCCAGCGCCGAGACGAGCATTGAGGTGGAGGGCGACGCCAACGGCGACCTCAGCGACTGCGTGCAGACGGCCCTGCGCTTTGAGATCGACGATCCCAACGCCACGCAGCTGTGCTTCACGCTCAACGGCGGCGACGAGGCCTGTTTAGACATCAGCGAGGGGATCGCCGAGAGCGATCTCGTGGATCTCATCCGGGGCGAAAACCCGCTGAACGCCTACGCCGTAGACTGCGCGGGCAACCGAGGTCAGATCGAGGTGACGCTGACGGCCAGCGAGGCTTGCCCGCCGCCCATCCGCGTGATTGATCCGCCCAACGGGGGCCGCGTCTCCATGGAGGCGCACGACGCCGCGCCCGAGACGGCGGATGTGCTCGATCTGGACGTGACCCTCAGCGCGGGGCTGCCCGAGGGCAGCGAAGTCGAGGTGATTCTTGACGGCGATGCGGTCTTTGGCCCCGCCACGCTCGACGCCGAGGGCCAGGCGGTCATCCGCGTCACCCTGCCCATCCCCGACGGCCAAGATGATCTGCTTCGCTTTACCCTTCAGGGCCGCGCGGGCGAGAACACCGGGCCTATCGCGCAAGTGATCTTGGTCTTGGCCCAGCCCACGCTGGCGTTAACGCCGCCGGATGGCTGCGTCAACGGCGCGACCCTCGACGCCAGCGGCGATCCAGGCTTCCAGCTGGCGGTGGACGCCACCAGCAGCGACGTCCTCAGCGGCCAAACCGCCACGCTCTTTGCCGACTGTGGGGCGGGCGTGGTCGAGGCCAGCGCCCTGGTCAATGAAACGGCCAATGGGGCAGGCGCGGCGCGGTTTATCGTCACCTTACCCGAGGAGGGCGAGTGTACCTTGAGCGCCCAAACCCCCGACGGCGCGGGGCGCATCGCCGAGGCCGCGCCCCTCCAGGTGCGGGTGGATCGCGTCGCGCCCACGATCACCTTTAACCGCCCCACCGACGGCGCGCTTTTGACCGAGATCAGCGATGAAGATGCCGAGCGCGAGGGCCTCCAACTGACCCCCAGCCTGCGTATCTGCGGCGCGCCCATGCAAACCTTGAGCGTCACCTCCGAGATTTACGACGCGCCGCAAGAGATCGCCCTGGGGGCCATGCCCACAGACTGCGAGCAGGTCCAGCTTACGCAAACGACGCTGCCTTTAGGGGCGCTGGAGATGCAAGCCGAGGTCAGCGACGCCTGCGGCAATGACACGCGCGTGACGATCAACGCCGAGGTGGACTCGGGCGCCAACGCCATCATCGTCGATCCCGCCGATGGGCAGACAATCCTGGTCGTCGATGATGATGATCCCGCCACGCCCGGCTGTCAGATCGACCTCCAGGCCATCAGCACGGGCCTCGACGGCAGCGCCGAGGTGGAGATCTGCACCGACGTTGAGGGTGGGCCGACCTCCGCGCTGTGTGGTCAGCGCGCCTTAGCCAACGCCGCGCCCTGCGTGCTCAACGCCGACGCCTCCAACATCAGCTGCCCCGTCAGCCTCAGCGACGGCGTACACAACCTCATCGTCGCCGCGCGCTTCGGCGAGCGCATCACCTCTCAGGAGATCAGCGTCCGCGCCGACTGCACCGCGCCGCGCGTCGGGCTCTTGCGGATCAACGAGGCGGGCGATGACTGCATCAACCGCGCTGAGCGGACCAACCCCTCGGCGGGCAACCACGCCACCGTGACCGTGCATGTGGAGGTCGAGGGCGTCGAGGCGGGCCGCAGCCTGCCGCTGCGCCTCGCCCCCGACGGCGCCTTCCAAGGGGCCATCCTCATCGATGAGCAGGGCCAAGGCGAGCTGAGCGTCACGCTCCAGCCGGGCACGCACACGCTCTATGTCACGGGCCAAGACGCCGCAGGCAACCCGCTGCCCAACCCGCCGCGCGTCAGCCTCACGGTCCGCGTCGATACCCTCGTCAGCGCCCCGACGCTTCAGGGGCTCATCGCTGGCGCCTGCCTCAACGCCGGGGAGGACGAGGGCGGCGCCGATGGGCTCCAATACACCCTCCAGATCCAGACCGGCGCCGAGGCCGATGAGGTCGTCACCAGCGTGATCCTCATCGACGGCGCGTCGATCCATGAGCAGACCGGCGCCGACGCCCAAGCGCAGGTTCAAGCCACGCTCGCCGAGGGGGAGCGTAGCCTCTCGGCCACGGTCACCGACACCTGCGGCAACGTCGGCCAGCTCAGCCCCACGGCCTTCCGCGTGGACACCATCGCCCCCACCCTCAGCCTCGACGCGCCCACGCCCGGCCAGGTGTTCACCGAGGCCGATGACGCCAACGCCGATCCCAGCGATGGCTTCCAGATCGACGCCACCTTGAGCCCC
>JAHJCH010000023.1 GCA_018813065.1 Myxococcota bacterium | reverse complement strand
GGACGCCGAGGCGGAGGCGGCCTTGGCCGAGGCCCTCGCGCGCCTCGATGATCCACGCGCGCCATACGCCTTGGAGCGGGCCTTAGCGCAGGTGACGGCGCCCGCCGCGCGCGTCGAGCTGCTCGCCTGGCGGGCCAAAGGCGCCTTGGCCCGCGCCGAGGCCCTCGCCGCGCACCCCCACGCGGCGATGGAGCACGTCGCCGACTTCTTGGCGCGCTTTGGCGCGGATTTGCCTCTCGGGGCGCAGACCCCCGATGAGGATGAGGCGCGCCGCTCGCTCTACTACTTCAACCTGCGCTTCGGCGCGCTGATGGCCCTCGCCGCTCGCCTCGCCGCGCGGCGTGGCGCCGTCTACCTGCGTCAAGCGCGGCGCCTGCTGGAGCGCGCCGCGCGCCTGCGCGAAACCCCCCAGGTTAAAGCCGCCTTGGCGGCCCTTGACGGAGAGCCCTGATGGATCTCAACGCGATCTTGGACAGCGGCCCACCGCTGGTCATCCTCGCCCTCTTCTTGGCGCCCATCGCCCTCGTGCTGCTGCGTCGAGATAAGCAAGGCGCTTCGCGCCGCGCCGTGATTGGGCTGAGCGCCTTGGCCCTCATCGGCGGCGCGGTCCTCTTCTTCGTGCAGTTTATGGGCGGCGGCCTGCGCGACGCCCGGCGCCTGCGCGCGGAGATCGAGACGATCTCCAAGGTGGAGGTGGCGGCGCGTCATGATCTGCGGGGGGATCTTAAGCTGCTGCGGGCCTCATCCCTGGCGTGCCAGCGGGCCTTGGATGAGCAGGGCTTGGCCGATCTCATCCGCTTTGAGCCGCCCGAGCCCTGTCAGGCGATGCGCCGCCGCCGCCTGCGCATGGGGCAGCTTCAGATCAAGCGATAGCGCTTGTCCTCGCCCAGAGAGAGCCGCCCCTCATCCCCCAGCTTGCGCAGGTGCGCCGCCAGGGTGCGCCCCGCCAAGCCGCCGCCTGGCCCCGCCGTAAAGGCCGCCGCGACGCCCTTGTAGACCCGCCCCAAAAGCGCCTCAAAGTCGGGGGCGTCGCCCAGCGCGTCGAGGATCAACCCCTCGCGCTTGAGCCGATGATCACGCTGCCGCTGGAGGTGATAGGCCACGCCGCCGATGGGCGCGCCGTGGCTGGGGATGAGCGCACGGGCCTCGACGTCGATCATGCGGTTGAGGCTGTCGAGGTAGTCGGCCATCTCATCGACGAAGATGCTGCCCAGCCCCGAGATGAGATCCCCGGCGATGAGGAAGCCGCTGTCATGGTGGAGCAGGCAGAGGTGCCCCTCGGCGTGCCCCGGTGTGTGATAGGCCGTCAGGCGCGCCGCCTCAAAGCGCAGTGGGCCAGCCTCGATCGGCCGCGCGGGCTCACCGAGGCGCGCGATCGTGAGGGGGTGGGCGTAGATCGGCGCGCCGTAGCGGGCGGCCAAGGCGGGCGCGCTCAAGGCGTGATCGGGGTGATGGTGGGTCAGCACGATGGCCTCAGCGCCCCCTTGAGCGTCGAGGGCCTCCAAGAGCGGACCCAGCGCCTCGGCCTCGCCGCCGGGATCGACGACGACGGGGCGATAGGCGCCCAGCGTGACGCAGTTGGTGTGCGTGGCCGGGGCCCAGGTCGGCGAGCGCTGTGGAAAGATCTCCAAGGTCGGGTGCAGCCGCGCGCGCTGAGGTTGGACATCATGGGCGCGAGGATCGGCGAGGAAGATGGCCTCCAGCCCGTCGCCGAGGCCCACGCCTTGAGCCTCGGCCCGCGCCAAGCTCTCCAAGGCCCAGCGCGTCGGCGGCACCAGGAGCGCCTCACCCCGCGCCCAGGCGTCAAGGGCCGCTTGGGGGCGGACCCAGGCCAGCTCGGCGACCTCGCGCGGGTTGATCGAGAGCGCCAAGCCCTCAGGGACGACGGCGAGGAAGAAGCGCGTGCGGTAGGGGCGCGGGGTGAAGGGCGGCGTTTGCCATACCCCGACGTCGCGCAGCGCAGCGGCGATGCCTGGATCGGCTTCAAAGGGGATCTGACCTGCGTGGGCGGGCGTCGAGCCGCGCCAATCCGCGCCGACCTCCTCAAAGGCCTCGCGCAGCGCCGCGATCCGCGCCGCGCCGTGAGAGCCAAGCCCAAGCTCAAGGGCCTGAGCGCGATCCTGCGCCTCGACGTGCCCGCCAGGGAAGACATGAAAGCCGCTGAGGAAGCGCGCCGTCTCTGTGCGCTGCATCCAGAGGATCTCAGGGGCATGGGGGCGGCGAACCAAGAGAATCGAGGCAGTTTCAAGCATCAGCGGGGCTCTCTTTGGGGTCAGCGGGGGCGGCAGACGACGCCGTAGACAGCGGGGATATCGCAGTTGATGGACCAGTCAACATCAAGCTCATCGGGCAGGTTTTGGAATAGGTCACAGGCCTCGATCTGTGGTGACTGGCAGCCGCCAACCTCCCAGCGCAGCGCGGGGCCATGACCATGATAAGCGCAGGCCGCGTCTGCGCAGCCTTGTGGCGTGACGCACTCATTCCAGCTGTCACAGTTGCCATGATGACCAAAGCCGCGCCGCGCCCCGAGCTGAACCAGCGCATCTCGCGTATAGAGCAAGCGCGCCCAAGCGGCGCTTTGATTGATCAGCTGATCCCCACAGCGATAACCCGGCGTGATCTGCCCGCCGCCTGTGTGCCAACACAAGCGCACACTCGAAGCGATGCTGTCCTCCGCGTCGCAGCTGCTGCGCGTCAAGGGCAGCCCCTCGGGCAAGAACCCCCAAGAGCGCGTGGCGGAGTAGTACCAGTTGACGTGGTTATGGACATTGACGGTGGAGACGCCGTCGCCGACGTCAAAGGTCATCAAGGCCTTGAGGCCGCTGGCGGAGAGCCGCAGAGCCCCCGCCGCCGCCGTGGAGCGACAGCCCATCAACAGCTCTGCGCCGGGGCAGCGCGACAGGGCAGCGGCCAATGAGGTGGACTCGGCGTAGGTGCCCTCAAAGCAAGGGCGCCAGCCGTAGTCAAAGAGATCCACCTCCTCCCGGTTGAGGCGGATGCCCCCAGCGTCAATGGCGTTAAGTTTGGCCCTAAGCGCATAATCTGAGACAACAGTCATTGGATTATACGGTTTTACCATTAGATAATAGCTTTGACCCGAATTTGCGTAATAAGAAATATATGGACAAACATCAAAATAATCATCATTTCGTTTAAGCTCAATGCCTTGATCATCATAGAGGTACATTACGGTATCTGAACCACACAATAAAGGATTTAAATCATCGCTTACCCTAAAGCTAACATATCCATTACTATTCAAGCTAAAGCTAAACATATCATCACCATTATTCCGCATTTCAGACATAAAAACACCGGAACTATTGATGATTCGATCAAGTTTAAAGTTGAATTGGTACTCAGGGATAAATGTATTGTTATAGCTACGCACTTCAATAATAAAATCGCCGCTACTCTCGATGGAGAAAATCGCTTTTGAGCATAAAGTGCCTTCACTGTCATCAATAAAAAGCAATGATTGCATGTTTGATGCATCAAAAAGCTCAATAACAGTATCAATCCCGATTGGACATCCTTCTCCACCAGCATCGCTCGTATATGCAACAAGGTTACTTGGCCCATCTGCATGAAATGCAAAGCGATCATATGAGCCGCTTGCTATCCCATTTAAGTAAGAATAACGACTATTTATGATATCGAAATTTTCGAGCGTGCACCTTGAATCACAGCCATCGCCATTTACTAAATTATGATCATCACAAAGTTCATTTTGAGAAATTTGACCATCTCCACAGTCGCAGATGCCATTATCATCAACAATACCATTGCAATCATTATCAAGGTTATCGCAGATTTCTTCAGATGAACGCCCAGGTCGTGCGTTACACGTCAATGTTGCCCCTTGGCAGATCATCAGCCCCTCGACGCGGCAGACACCCACGCCCACTTCACAGGGCATCGGCGCGATGTTATCCACCTCACCATCACAGTCATCATCAACGCCATTACAAGCCTCAAGCTGAGGCGCGAGGATCGGAGCGTCGCACAGCCACTCGCCCGCCTGGCACTGAAACTCACCCGGCGCGTAGCAGGCCCCTTGTCCGACGGCGCAGACCCCATTGGGGACCACGCCCTCATCCACCTCACCATCACAGTCATTGTCCAGCCCATCACAGACCTCGGGCTGCCCCAAGGGCGGCGGGGCGTCGCAGATCATGGCCCCCTCAAGGCAGCGCGTTTGACCCACGGCGAGGCAGGGCGGCGCGCCCGCCTCGCAAGGCGCGCCGAGCCCGGCCACGTCGTCGATGAGGCCGTTGCAGTCATCATCAAGGCCATTACAGGCCTCAACGCCAGGCAGCCCGGGGGTGCCCTCGCAGCGCGCCTCTTGGCCCTCGCAGATGAGCTGCCCCGGCGCCTGGCAAGCGCCGATGCCCACCACGCAGCCGCCCTCCTCAAGCTCATCAATGGCGCCATCGCAGTCATTATCCACGCCGTCACAGACCTCACCCGTCGCTGATCCGGGCGCCCCATCGCAGATCAGCGCCCCAAACGAGTTGCACGTCCACACGCCCACAGCGGCGCAGGCGCCGACGCCGACCTCACACGGGGCGCCGACGCCCGCCACGTCATCGATGACGCCATCACAGTCATTGTCCAGCCCATCACAGACCTCGGCGACGGGCATCTCAGGGCGCGCGTCACAGTTAAGCTCCCCCGCCGCGTCACAGGCCATGACCCCGACGGCGGCGCAGGCGCCGACGCCCAACGTGCAAGGCGTCCCCAGCCCCTCAAAGCCGTTATCCACCTGCCCATCACAGTCATTGTCCAGCCCATCACAGCGCTCCACCTCGGGGGCTTGGGTGACGGCGTTGCAGATCAAGGCGCCGCCTTGACAGATCCAAACCCCCTCGCCTTGACAGCGACCTTCACCCAGAACACAACGACCCCCGGCGCCCTCCACATCATCAATGAGGCCATCACAGTCATTGTCGAGGCCGTCGCAGATCTCCGGTGAGGGCGCGCAGCCGGGCGAGGTGTCTGGTGCAGCGACGCCGCCATCTGGCCGCGCGGCGTCAGGCTTCTGCGCGGCGTCAGGCTTCTGCGCGGCGTCATCCCCCCCATGACCGCTGTCGGTGAGGCCCGCCTCTGGCGCGCTGCTCGGCGTGGTGTCCGCTTCATCTAAGACCACGCGGGCGGTCTCACAGGCGGAGAGGAGGAGGAGGAGGAGCGCCCAGCGCGCGTGGTGGACTTTAAGGGGGGTCAACATGGAGACAACCAAGCAGGGGGAGCTTGGCCGGCAGGCTATCACACCACGGCCCATCTGCGCCGCGATGAAGGGGCCTCAGCGCAGCTCAAAGGGCGGCGCCTCCAGATCTTGCCGCGCCCAGTCCGCCTTGATGTGCTCATCCAAGAGGCGGGCGAACTCACGGTGGGCGTCCTGGAGCGTCGGCGCGAGGCGCACCACCCGGCTGAGGGGCGCCTTGCGCTGGGGGCTGTAGTCCGTGAGGTGGACCACGAACGCGGGATAGCGGGCGTCCAGCTCGTCCTTATTCGTGCGCCACATCAAGAGCTTACGCACCGCGCGCTGCCCCCCCAGGCGCTTGGTGTAGACCTCACGACGCAGCACCTCGCTGGGGGGCAGATCAGGCATCGGCGTGGCCGCCAGCGCCTCGGGCCAGCCCTCGCCCAGCTGATCCAAGCCCACGCCCTCACCCGCCTGACTCAGCCGCATAAAGCTCAAGCCGCTGAGGTGAACGCTGGGCATCAGCCCCGCGCTGCGCCAGCCCACATCGGTGAGGCGCGCCGCGACGCGGGGCGGCGCCGAGCGGGCCTCACGCGCCCGCAGCCGCGCGTGGTGCTTGGGCTCGACCCACTGATAGACCGCGCCGCCTGGCCCCGCTTGATGAAAGCTCGCCTCGATCTTGAGCGGCGCCAGGAGCGCCAAGAGCGCGCGGCGGCTCTCTGGGCTGAGCCGCTGGCAGCCGCCGATGATCTGATAGAGCCCCGCCTCACGCTCCAGGCCCAAGCAGAGCGCGCCCACGCCATCCCCGCCGGCTCGATCGACGGTGTAGCCGAGGATCACGGCGTTGAGCGTCAGGCTGGGCTTGACGAGGTAGCGCAGGGCGCCAGCGCGCAGCGACAGCCCATCCGCGCCAGCGCCCTCCACCCACTCCGTGTAGAGCTGCATCGCCTCCTCAGGCGCGCTGATCTCTTGGGTCTTGATCACGGCGATCCCGCGCCGCGCCCGCACCAAGCCGCGCGCCACCGCCAGGCGCGATGGATAGCTCAGATCCTCGCGGTTGAGCAGATCCGTGATCGTAAAGCGCAGGCCCGCCGCCGCCGCCGCGTCGCCGCCATCGCCCAGCAGCTTCGCCAGGGCTTGCGGGCCTGCCGTGTGGTGCAGCGTGCCCTCAAGCAGCTGCGGCGCGCCCGCCTTGAGGCCCTTGAGGGCGGGCAGGCCATACAACACGCGCCCCGCCTCATCACAGAGGAAGGCCGACTCTGAGTCGAGGACCAAGAAGGCGCGCCGCCCAGGGGTCCACGGCGAGGCCAAGAAGCGCGCCTCGGGCAGATAGGGGGGGCGCAGCTCATGAGGCGCCAACACCCTCGGCCCGCTCACCGGCTGCGCGGCGATCTGCGCCATGAGATCAGCGTCAAGCAAGGCGGGCTCGATGGTATAGCGACCCGCGCCCAGAGAGAGGGTCGCCGTGTTCAGATCGTAGCGCATTATCGGGCCTCCTCGATGGGCTTAAGCTCCATATGACTCAAATGCAAGAGCAGCTGATAAGCGTCTGCCTCTACACGGCCCTCTAAGAAGCCTCGATAGGGCGCGCCGTTTTGCTGAAAGATCAAAGGTGATTGACCCATAGGGCCAGCGCCAATCGCGACGACCTCATCACGCTCACTCAGCGCCTTTGCCATCTGATAAAGGTAATCAAAGCTCAAACCATCGCTGTGATAAAGCTGAACGCTGCGTCGGATCACGAAGCGGCGCACCATCACGTCGATGGGCATCGGCGCGCCGAGCCAGCGCAGCGGCGCGTAGGTGTTGATGTTGGGCGCGCTGGCCTCAAAGGGCGCGCGGCGCACCTCAACCCCCTGTGGATCATAGAGCGCCTCCATCATCAGCGGCGGCGTGGTCATCTCCTGGCCCTCGCCGTCGAGGTACACGCCCTCCACGCGGGCGACGCGCATCCCCACGCGCTCGATGTCCACCTCAGGATCGCCGTCGATGAGCGCCTGAGCGTAGTGATCCCCCAGCCGCGCGCTCAGGCGCTCATGGAGACCCTCAGACACAGCGGTGAGGAAGCGCGTGAAGCGCAGGCCAGGGCCCGTCTCAGCCTCGATCTCCTCGGCCAGCAGCTCCTCGAAGTGCAGCGTCGCGTTGAGGCCCGCCGCGTTGGTCATGTGAATGGGCATCAGGGCACCTCAAGATCGAGGGTGTCATCAAAGGGCGGCGCGTCGCTGAGCGGGATCTCGGCGAGGGTACACCAGCGTGGGTGCGTTGGCCGCCCGACCAGGACGAAGGCGCCCGCGTCATTGCACAGCAAGAGGGCCACATCGAGGCGATGGCCGCCTCGGAGGCTGAAGGGCATTTGAAAAATCCGCCCCTCCTCTAAGGCGCGCCTCAGCGTGGGATCCAGCGTCGTGGTTGAGATCTGATAGACCGCCTCGATGCGGTGATCGAGCAGATCGCGCGGGCCCACCTCGATGAGCAGCTGCGCCTCGCCGCGCGTCGAGGGCCGCGCCTCAAGCTGCTTGGCGGAGACGCGCCGCCCGCCGTCATCATAATAGCCTTGCCCTGTCATTCCGGGCAGAAGTAAGAGTGAGCCATCCTCATTCAGCTCAGCGCGCTTGCACTCCCGACCAACATCATCCAATGGGAGCCGTTTTTTAGATCCATAGAGATCAGATTGATCGATTTTCCGCAAAAAGATCAAACTCTCATCATCACCAAAGAGCACTTTGATTTCATGCGCCATAATCTAGGCCTCATTTCCATTTATTTCATGGCCTAACTATAGCGAAAATGCCGCTCATTGTCACGGATTTTGGAGATTTTTTTGTAAAAAATTGCAAAAAATAATGCACAGATTGAACAATCTATTAACAGATTGAGCATAATCTATCAAAATTCAGGCAATTTTATGCCTATTGATCACATAAATCGCCGATTGATTGCCATACAAGCGTTTGACCCGCGCCATCATCAACAACGCCGGTATAGCGCGCGAGCCAGAACTCTTCAATCAGATCTAAACCAGGGGACTGCTCATAGCCTTCGAGATGAAAAGGGCCGCCAATTTTAAAAGGATCGCGCTGCCATACGAAGTCAGCGAAGGGTCGATATCTCATCGGCAGCGGATCGAGGGTGCGCACATACGCGCACATCCCGTCCTGAAGGGCGCACTCAAGCGGGTGGCCCACGCAAGCCTGCGAAATGGGCTCACCCGGCAACCGCAGCCCCATCAAGGTGAAGCCCTCCTCGCAGAAGGCGCGCTCCTCGGGGCTGGGGCAGCGCAGGCCCGCCTCGCCGACGAGGTCGAGGATCTCCTCATAAGGGATCGTGTAGGCGCGGCGCGGATCATCGAGGAGCCCGCCATTGCCCCCAAAGTCATAGAGGTTGGCGCGCGCGCGCTGACGAGCAACGGCGCGGCTGTCCTCGGCGTCCTCTGGGCCGAGGTGGGCGTACATCAGATCAAACTTGAGATCCGCCAATCGGCCTCGGCTGATGCGCCAAAACTCATCGCGCAGCACGCCGCGCAGGGCGTCGCGCAGCGGCCCCTCGGGGAGCTGCGCGATGAGCACCCACAGGACAGGATAAGTGATGTGACCGCCGTAGAAGCTCTGACACCAGTCTGGCATCGTCAACGCGGCGGTGGTATAGGCCACCTCCAACGCTCTTTGATCTTCGATCAGCTCACGAAAGAAGAACTCGTGATACATCTCCTCACCGCTATAGCGCCAAGCTTGAAGGATTAAGTTCATCATATGAATCGCGTTGCCACCACGAACCCCTGGTGCGTAGACATGATCGATACCATTTGCGCGCTCTAAATCACCTGTGCGGAGATCTTGCACCAGCTCTATCAGTTTGGGTAACCATGCGTCATCTGCGACATCAATGACGCGATCTGGTGCGCGCCAAATCTGCTCTGGACATTCACGATCATATACATCTCGATTAAGGTCATTGAGATTAGGGTGGCCCCAAACCACGATCTTATCGAGCGTCATAAAGTCAATGTCATCTGGATCCAGATGAACGCCCGCGCCGCCGCCACCCAGCAGGGCTTGAACACCTTCGACCAGGTCGGGGTTCGTCTGAAGGTTGATCACCTCAATCCGCTGAAGGCGCTTGGCGTAGCAGGTCATGTGGTGCTTGATGCGCGCCTTGACGTCCGCCTCCCCTTCACGCAGCAGGCCCCAGACCAGCGGGAAAGACACCATCGGGCCGGTGTATTGATCGATCGAAGGGTTGCCTTGCCACATGGGCCGCGTCGGCCATGAGGCGCCCTCGATCTCCACCACGCTGTCATAGACCTCAGGCATGCCCTCATAGGCGCCCTCGCCGAGGTGGTGACGGTGATCCATCGTCTCAGGATTGAGGCGGCGGAGGTGATGATCAGGGGGCGGGATCGGCGCGTCAGGGGACAGCTGCCCGAAGTGATTGCGCGCGAGGTGACCTGGGATATGGGTGGTGTCGAAGAGGGCCAACATCCGCCGGGTCTTCTCCACGAGGCGCTGGTAGTCCACCTCAGCGCCCGTCACGGCGTAGCGCAGCGCGTAGGCGTTGAGGGCCACGCCGGTCCAGATGGCGGCATCACCCACGCCGCTATAGCCCGCGAAGTGAGCGGGATCACTCCACGTCGCCTCGGGCGTCCCTGCTGGCGTCGCGCCTCGAAAGGCGCGCTGCGCCGTCTGCCCATCGGGCTGGTGATAGAGCGCATACCAGCGCTCAAACAAGAGCACACGGCGGAAGAGATCGCTGGGCTCGACGAAGCCCCCCTCCGCCACGTCGTAGACCGCGCAGGTCTGCGCCTGGCCATCCACGCAGCGCCGCGCCTGGTAGATCGCGCAGCCCTCGACGTCGAGGCCGCTGAGCGGATCAGGGGCTGGGGTGAGGGGATCGACGAAGCTCAGCGGCGGCAAAGGGGCCGCGTCGGGCGAGGCGTCGGGCGAGGCGTCGGGCGAGAGGGCCGCGTCGGGCGAGGCGTCGGGCGAGAGGGCCGCGTCGGGCGAGGCGTCGGGCAAGAGGGCCGCGTCGGGCGAGGGGGCTGCGTCGGGCTCAAGCTCAGCGTCAGGCTGAGAGACATCGACGCTCAAGCCGTCCAGGAGGGCGTCTTGAGGCGCGCGCTCACCCTCTCCATCATCGCAGCCCCACCAAAAGAGCGCGAAAACAATCAATTTAATTAGGTTTTTGCTCAAAATCGCTCCTCTTCATTTAATGAGAAGGTAAGCCATCATGACCCCAAACACAACCAAGGCCAGCGCAGCAATTAAGAGCGGATTTTTTAAAAATTCTTGGATATTTAAGGCTTCTGAGTCCATCCGACGGCCTTGAGCAAGCGCCGCGGCGATGACACGCTGACGATGCGCCGCGTTGAGCGGGCCCTCTCCAGGTCGAACGCGATAACAATATCCCGCGAACTCCAACGCGCGCTGCGCCTCGCAGAGCTGGATAAAGCGATGATGCGCGTCTTCATTCGATAAATCATTCTCGATTTCAGCCCAGCGCGCTTGAAGCTGCGCGCGTTGAGGGTGATCGGCGAGGAGATCGAAGGAGAGCGCCCCTGCGCGCTCAAAGACGAGCCCACAGCGATGGCAGGCATAGGCGTCTGACTGTTGATGGGCGCACTTGGGGCAGGAGATCGCCCCCGTGGGCTGGGTGAGGGGAGGCCCAAGCGCGGCGACCTTATCCACGTCAAGCGACCCCGGTGACGGCGTGGCCTGGCGAGGCGCCATTGAAGGCGCCTCGGTCGCCGCTGGTGCAGGTGTGTAGAGGTTTCGCGCTCCACAGCGCGCGCAGTAATAGCCAAAGCCACGCTCAAGCGCCAAAGCTGCGCCTGCTTGATTGAGCGCGCTGACGCCTTGGGGAGGCGAGGCGGGCCAGCTCAACGCCGACAGGCTCTCAAGGTCTTGTGTCGCTTCACATTGAACGCAGCGCACCTTCATCTGTGACCCTCTCGTGTGTTTAATCGCGTGTTCATGCACTTATACTTGATTCTTTCAACGGAGCCCTTGACCTCGTACAGCGCGATCTCTAGCGTGCCGTCAGGCGAGGGGAGTCGAAGCGAGGGATGTTACATCTCAGACCCGTGCAGCCGGAAGATCGAGGCGCGCGCTGCGCCCTCCTCGATCAACCACGCTTGAGGCGATGGCCCCTCTCAACGGCCTCCAGCGAGCAGCCCCCCTCCTCTATCGCCCAGATAAACGCCGCCCAACTCAGCGCGCTGAGATCGCGATGATTTTCTCGATGGCGCGGCAATTATATAACCGTTTAAAAGTGCAGCAACCGCGCGACGCGCTCGGCGTTAAAGGCGCCCACGCCGCGCCCGACATAAACCTTGACGTGAGAGGCCAATATCGATGAGCGAAGTGGCCAAGGCTCCCCAGACGCTTGAGAGCGTCACGATCCGCTTCGCCGGTGACTCCGGCGATGGGATGCAGTTGACGGGGACTCAGTTCACAGAGACGTCCGCCGTGATGGGCAACGATCTCTCCACCTTCCCCGACTTCCCCTCCGAGATCCGCGCCCCCGCCGGGACCCTCGCTGGCGTCTCGGGCTTCCAGCTTCAGTTCTCCAGCCAAGAGGTCCACACGCACGGCGACGCCCCCGACGTGTTGGTGGCGATGAACCCCGCCGCGCTCAAGGTGGCCGTGGGTGATCTCAAGGAGAACGGGATCATCATCGTCGATCGCGACGCCTTCACCGACAAGAACATGAACTTGGCGGGTTATGAGAGCGATCCTTTCAGCGATGGTAGCCTGGCAGCTTACCGTGTCTTCGACATTGAGATCACCAAGCTGACACTTAACGCGATTCAAGAGCTTGGGCTGCCGCAGAAGCAAGCGGTGCGCTGTAAGAACTTCTTCGCGTTGGGCACGGTTTATTGGCTCTTTAGTCGTGAGCTGCAATACACCGAGTCGTGGATTGAGTCTAAGTTCGGCGCAAAGACACCCAGTTTAGCCAAAGCCAACAAACTGGCGCTGAACGCGGGCTATAACTACGGTCTCAATACACACATCTTCCCCAATAACTATGTCATCGCGCAGGCGCCCGTGGAGAAGGGCCTCTATCGCAAGGTGACGGGGAATGAGGCCGTGGGCTTGGGCGCGGTGACCGCCGCAGAGCTGGCGGGGGTGGAGCTCTTCCTCGGCAGCTACCCGATCACGCCCGCCAGCGAGATCCTCCACTTCCTCAGCCACCAGCGTCACCTGGGCGTCAAGACGTTCCAGGCCGAGGATGAGATCGCGGGGATCTGCTCCGCCATCGGCGCCTCCTACGCGGGCGCGGCGGCGTTGACGACCACCAGCGGCCCTGGCTTGGCCCTCAAGACTGAGGCGATGGGCTTGGCGACGATCCTTGAGATCCCCCTCGTCATCGTCAACGTGCAGCGCGGCGGCCCCAGCACGGGGCTGCCCACCAAGACCGAGCAGAGCGATCTCTTCCAGAGCCTGTTCGCGCGCAACGGCGACTCGCCGATGCCGGTCTTGGCCGCCACCTCCCCTGGCGACTGCTTCTGGGCCACGATCGAGGCCTTCCGCGTGGCCCTGCGCTACATGACGCCTGTCGTCTTGCTCACGGACGGCTACCTCGCCCAGGGCTCAGCCCCTTGGAAGGTGCCGCAGATCTCCGAGCTGGAGAAGATCCCCGTCGAGTTCGCCACCGACCCCGAGGGCTTCCAACCCTACGCCCGCAATGAGGATCTCAGCCGCCCCTGGGCCATCCCCGGTACGCCTGGCATGATGCACCGCGTCGGTGGCCTGGAGAAGCAGAACATCACCGGCCACGTCTCTCACGATCCGGCCAACCACCAGGTGATGAGCGATCTGCGGGCGGAGAAGATCCGTAAGGTCCAGGACATGATCCCGGCCACCGAGGTCTATGGCGACGCGGACGCCAAGCTGGCCGTGGTCGGCTGGGGCGGCAGCTTCGGGGCCATCCGCGGCGCGGTGGATCATCTGCGGGCGCAGGGCGTCAAGCTCGCGCACATCCACCCTCGCTTCCTCAACCCGCTGCCCAAGGATCTCGGTGAGATCCTCGCCGGCTTCGATCGCATCCTGCTGCCTGAGCTGAACATGGGTCAGCTCGCCTATGTCTTACGCGCCAACTACGGTATCGAGGTCGCCCGCTATAACAAGCTTGAGGGTAAGCCCTTCAAGGAGGCGGAGATCGTCACGGCCATCCGCGCCCAGCTGGAGGAAATGGGATGAGCAACTACCCCATCTTCGAGCCCACCGATCCCAGCGGGCTCACGCGTAAGTCCTTCGTCAGCAACCAAGAGGTGCGCTGGTGCCCGGGCTGCGGCGACTACGCCGTGCTCGCCAGCGTCCAAAAGGTCCTGCCTGAGCTGGGCATCCCTCAAGAAGACTTCGTCTTCATCAGCGGGATCGGCTGTTCCAGCCGCTTCCCCTACTATATGGAGACGTTTGGGATGCACAGCATCCACGGGCGTGCTCCAGCCATCGCCAGCGGCACCAAGGCGTTTCGGCCGAACCTTAATGTTTGGGTGATGACCGGTGACGGCGATGGGCTCTCCATCGGCGGTAACCACCTTATTCATGCGATTCGCCGCAACATCGGGCTCAAGATCATCCTGTTTAATAACCGGATCTATGGTCTGACCAAGGGCCAATACAGCCCCACCTCAGAGATGGGCAAGAAGAGTAAGTCCTCGCCAATGGGCACCGTGGACTATCCCTTCAACCCGATCAGCGTGGCCTTGGGCACCGGCGGGACCTTCGTCGCACGCACGATGGACGCCAACCCCAAGCACATGCAAGAGGTCCTCAAGGCTGCGGCGCTTCATGAAGGCACCGCCTTCGTGGAGGTGCTGCAAAACTGCGTGATCTTCAATGATGGTGCCTTTACCGATGTGACCAGCCGCCAAAGCCGTGGGGAGAACACCCTGGATTTGGTTGATGGCAAGCCACTCCTCTTTGGCAACAAGAACGAAAAGGGCATTATCCTCGATAAGAAGATGCGCCCACAGGTGGTCAAGGTCGATGAGGTGGGCTTGGAGAATATCCTGGTCCATGACGCTGACAATGAGGCGATGGCCTTTATGCTTTCGCATATGACCATCCCCAATCACCCCGTGCCGATGGGCGTCTTCCGCAGCGTGGCGCGCCCCAGCTATGAACAGCTCTTGGAAGATCAGATCAACACGGCCAAGGCGAAGAAGCCCAACGCTTCTGTTCAAAGCCTCTTAGAGTCGGGTTATACCTGGCGCGTTGAGTAGCGCAATCCCAGTCTCACTCCGCCCCCCGCCTCACGCTTAATTCTTTAAGTATTTCATTCTTGTAATCTTCCAAATGTCATCTTGATTCTTAATCAAGACCCTAACATTCCTGCTTTTTGGTGAATGTTTCCATAGATCACAGGTAAGTTCGAGCTTGACATAAAACTCAACGATATCGAGTGATTTATTTACTGATATTGTTGCAATATGATCTATTTTCATCTGAATGTCATAGTTAAATAAAAAACGCTCCTGAAATTGCCTTATGATTTGATTTTTCTCGTAGAATGACAAATTGCCATAGGTAGGATCACTCGGTGTGATATTTTTAAGCCGAAGACCATCGATATTTACATCATAGGAGAATGATTTTACAAATTTAAACATATCTTTTTTATTATAGGCATCAATCATGCCTAAATAAGCACCTTCTGCGTCTGAAGATGCAGAAATTTCTTCGTCGGTAAGTACGACTTTGAACTTATTAGAAGTCTCAACATTTATGTTATTCCCTCGATCAATTTCATGTTTTTCATGGGTCGAAGACAATTTTTTGTCATTTATTGCCACTTTAGCGATCTTTGCTAACGATGAAGGGCTCATCTCTAGCTGATTTAATATCAGTTTGAGTTCTTCTGGATATATTTGAGAATATAGAGTCAATACGAACCCGCATAAAGAGGCAATAAATAAAAGAAAACTTTTGAATGAGATCCCCGCGATGCCCTTATCGATGTTACGTTGATGACGCACCACGCTCCCCTATCAGATCATCTGGTCATCTTGTAATAAAAAAATCACACGCGCAATGATGAAAGCGCGAAACAACTCAGGGGGTGCAATCGCCGAAGGTCACGCGCTTGACCCTGACTTGATCAGAGAAGCCCGTGGGACTCGGAGCAGGCTCATCCATAAAGAGCCCATAGGCGCGGGTCATCGTCCCATCGATGGCGAGGTTACGGTACTCATGCCCCGCCGCGCGCATGGGGATCGGCGTGGAGACCTGCCCTGTCGTCTTCAAGGTCGTCAACCCCACGAAGAAGCCCTCATCATCTTGATCCATCCACGCGATCCCAAATTGATCTGCTGGCAGCCAGGTGATATCGGTGATCAGCCCATACGTCTCGGGTCCGGGTACCGGGGGGGTCGCCAAGACGTCATTGCCTTGAAAGAGCGTCACCGCGGTCTGCACGCCAAAGCCGCTGCGGCGGCTCCAGCCCACAGCGTAGGTGTTGGCGCCGTGGGCCATCTGCACATAGCCCTGCGCCCCGCCGTCCTCCCAGCGCACATGCTTGAGCGCGAGGTAAGGCGACCCATCATCATCGGTCAGGGCGAAGACCAGATCATAGACCTCACGCTCTGGGTCGAGGCCACGCCAAGCGCAGCCCCAGCCATCGCTGCCATAGGCCACCGCCGCGCCCTCGCTGGGGCCTTCAAAGAGGCGCTTGCTGGGCATGACGTCCTCGCCGATGACCGGCGCGAGGAAGAAGCCCTCGGGGGTGGCGTAGGCGATCATCCCTCCAAAGCCCTCCGCCCAGCCCGCCGCGAAGTGAGTGGCGGTGAAGGTGTTGGGGATCAGCACAGGTTGGCCGAGCGCGACGCCCTCGTTAGAGATGAACTGATAGGTGACGCCGACCTGGCTGGGTCGCTCGGAGCGCCACAGGGCCATAAAGCGATCCGCCCCCGCGTCGTAGAGCAGATCCAGCAGCGGGGAGCGGGCGGCGTCAAGGCGGAGGGGTTCACCGAGGGGGGCGCCGTCGGCGTCGAGGCGCTGGAAGAGCACGTCATTGTAGCTGGCCCCAGGGGAGAGCCACAGCGCGCCCCAGCCCTCACCGGTGAAGACCAGGCGAGGGTTGAACTGAGGCAGCCCGCCCTCCGAGGCCACTGAGGGCAGCACCGTGAGCCCAAAGCGCCCGACGGGATCACAGAAGAGGCCGCCGCCGCCGCCCTCCCCGCCGCCGCCACCGCCGCCGAGGGCGTCGGCCTCTCCGCCATCAACGCCCGCCGCGCCCGTGTCAGGATCGACGCTCGCCTCCGGCAACTCAGGGAAGTCGTCGGAGATCGTCGCGTCTTCGGGTGAGGCTGGATCATCGCTGTCACAGCCAGCGGACCAGCTGAAGAGGAGGGTGAGGAGGGCCAAGCGCCGCATAGAGTGCTCCCGTGCGTGAATGGAGCTATCTATCAAAAGTGCGCGTCACCCCACAAGATTGGGGCTCAGTTTGGACGGGCTACGCTTGAGTGGACACCCGCCTTGTCTCAGCGGCCCATCTGCGTGGGCCGCGTCGTCGGCATCGTCGTTGGCATTGTCGTCGGCGTTGTCGTCGGCATTGTCGTTGGCGTTGTCGTTGGCGTCGGCGCGAGCAGATCCCCCTGAGCGTCACGCTGCTGTGTCTCCAAGCCCAGCTGGCGCAGCGCGGGCTTTATGCGCGCCGCGTCCCCTGCCACGACGATCACGAACCCCTCAGCCGCCGCCAGCTGCGTCGCGGATGCTTGAACACCCTCCCGCGTCGTCGCCTCAAGCCGCGCGCGCCAATCATCAAACCAGCTCAGCGGCAAGCCCATCTCCAGCAAGGTGACCCAACGATCGCGCACACTATCACGGCGCTCAAAGTCACCTGGGAAAGCGCGCGTCAGGCTGTCTTTGGAGGCCTGAAGCTCCTCATCCGTGATCGGCGCGCTTTCTTTAATCTGCCTTAGCTCCTTGAGCATCTCTTGGACGCTCTCTTGGGTCACCTCTGTCTTGACTTGGGCGCTGAGGAACATCATTCCCCCTTGACGCCAACGGACAAGGTGACTCCTCGCGCCATATGTATAGCCTTTATCTTCTCTCAAATTAAGATTGAGCCGACTAGAGAAATGACCACCAAGGATATGATTAAAAAGCAAATCCTCAAAGTGACTGGGGCCGCCCGCCGACGTCACGCGCTTCGCGATGAGGATCATTGATTGGTTCTTGTCAGGGTAGTCTACGATCTGCACAGCGACGGGTACAGGCGCGGTAGAGAGGCTTAAAGGCGCCGCAGTCGGCGCACCAGACCAATCGCCAAAGTGACGTGCCAAGGTCGCCTTCATCTCATCGATAGGCGCATCACCCACGATCACCATCACAGCGCCTTGAGGCTGAATCAGCCGTGTGTACTGCGCCTTGACGTCTTCATAAGTCAGCCTCGCCAGCGTGCGCTGATTGCCTGTCGGGGCGTAGCCGCCGTAGCCCTCGCCGAAGAGGGCGCGGCGGGTGGCAAGGAAGGCCCCTTGGCTGGGATTGGCCTCAGCGGCGAGGGCTTGATCTTGGATCTGCTTGAGGCGGCGTTGAAAGTCCGCCTCTTTGAGGTGGGGGCGCTGGACGAGATCAGCGAGGACCGCCAGGGATGGATCGAGCTGCTCCGTGAGGAGATCCATCAGCAGGTGAACGCGATCCGTGCCCGCCTCGGCGCTGAAGTCGGTCGCCAAGCGCTGGAGGTGCTCGCTGAGCCCCAGCGCGTCGCGCGCCCCAGCGCCCTCGTCCAAGAGATCCACCATCAAGCGAGTCAGGCCCGCCTGGCCGACAGGATCGCAGGCCGCGCCGTTGGGGAAGCTGAGCGCCAACGAGGTGAGGGGCATCTGGGGTTGCTGGATGTACCAGACCGCCAGCCCGCTCTCCAGCTGCCAAGCCTGGACCTTGGGCGGCGCCCAGGTGGGGGCGGCGCCGGGCGGGGGCAACGCCGCGCGATTCACGGGCGCCAGGATGGGGCGCGCCTCTTGGGGCAGGACGTCGATGCGCGCGCGCAGCTCAGGCTTAAGCCAAGCGCGCGCCGCGCTGTGTACGGCGGCGGGGGTCTGCTCGGTGTAGCGGGCCAGATCGGCGGCGAGGTAGCCCGCGTGACCCGTTAAATGTGCGTATCCACTTAGGATATGCGCGCGATCAAGGACCGACTCGACGCGGTGGAGGTAGGACTTTTTCCAGGCGTTGAGGCTGCGATCCAGCTCATCTTGGCTTGGCGGGGTCGCCAACGCCGCGCGGATGGCGTCGTCGAGGGCCTTGGCCAGCGTCTGCACATCCACGCCTGTCGCGGCGGTGGCCTCGATGACAAAGAGGCTGCCTAAGCCACGCGAGATCTGATAGGCGCTGACGCTCTTGGCGACCTTCTGCTCAAACACCAGTGGGCGGTAAAGGCGGCTGTTCTTCCCCTCAGCGAGCACGCTGGAGAGGATGTCCATCTCAGCGTCACCCGGCGCATAGAGGGCCGGTGTATGCCAGACAAGGGTGATTTTAGGCAATTTAACCTTATCATAGGTCACGAGATGGCCGCCTTTAGGCGTAAAAGGCGATGGTGACGGCGCAGGGATGGCTTCACCAGCAGGAATATCGCCAAAATAGCGCATAATTTGCATTTTAGCTTCATTTACATCAAAATCACCCACAAG
Source organism: Myxococcota bacterium (assembly GCA_018813065.1). Lineage (GTDB taxonomy): Bacteria > Myxococcota_A > Bradymonadia > UBA7976 > UBA1532 > JAHJCH01. Next base: position 35,442 of record JAHJCH010000023.1, on the reverse strand, counting down.
TGTGATAATCGCATTGCTTGGTGTATAGTATTTCGCATAAAAAGCCTTAACATCATCCAAGTTGGCAGCTTTTAAATCCTCAGGCTCACCGATCGCAGTGTGATGATAAGGATGGCCTTCGGGATAGAGCATCTCAGCCATATGTGCCCAGATCATCCCATAAGGACGATCTTCATAGTTTTGTCGCCGCTCATTGAGCACGACGTCGCGCTGATTATCGAGTTTATCTTGGCTGAATGTCAGCCCACGCATCCGATCAGATTCCATCCACAGGGCGTGCTCAAGGTAGTTGGCGGGCACCTGCTCGTAATAGTTTGTGCGATCATTGCTGGTGGTGCCGTTTACATCGCCGCCGAGGGGGTGGAAGACCTTGAAGTACTCATCATCCCAGGACGGCGAGCCTTGAAACATCAGGTGCTCAAAGAGATGCGCAAAGCCACGCAGCCCCTTTGGTTCATGGGCGGAGCCCACACGGTAGCGGATCTCTACGGCGACGACGGGGGCGCGGTTATCCGGGCTGAGGACGACGGTCAGCCCATTGGGCAAGGTGTACTGCTCGACGGGCACCTGGGGCGGCAGCGCGAGCAAGGCGAGGGTGAGGGCGAGCATATCGCGTCTCCTGGCGGTGTTTGTGGGGGGATTGTCGCCGAGGCGATCGCAAAGGAGAAGAGAGGAGTTTGCTCGTCAGCGGAGATGCTGAAGGAGATCGACGACCTCCTCAGAGGCGACGCTGACCTCCTCAAAGGCGCTCAGCGCGCCCTCCAAATCGCCCTTCTCAAATAAGCGCGCCGCTTGGATACCCGCAGCGTGGACACGCTGGTGTGGATCGGCGAGGGCGATAAAGTGAGGATCAGCCTTGAGGCGCGCGTCATGGACGCCATCGTACCACCGCCCCAGATCGCACTGATGGTGATCCTTGAGCGCGGCGGCGCTGAGCGTCGCGCGGTTAAGGATCATGCTGATGAGGCGGCGCTTCCACAGGATGTGATCCAGCTGGGAGATCAACCTCACCTCTGCTTCAAGGGCGTGCTTGGGGAGCGCGCGGACGCGGCCCTCGATCTCCTCCTCCATGGCCTCAAGCTCATCGAGGAAGCGCTCAAGTGACGCGTTGGTCTTTGTGGTCATCGAGGCGATCCGCTCATTGCCCTCGGCGACCTCACGCGTGGCGACGCGCTGCGCGTCCTGCATCGGGGCGGTCTCCGCGATCGACGTGGCCGTGCGGGTGACTAAATGATCAAGGGTCTCGACGTGCTGCCCCGCCTTGTCGATGGCCGCAGCCCCCTGCTGGGTGGCCTCCACCCCGCGCTTCGTCGTCGTGGTCATCGAGGTGATGGCTTGGCGCACCTCCTCGATCCGCGCCGTGATCTCCATCGTGGCCTTCGCCGTCTGCCCAGCCAAGGTCTTGACCTCATTGGCGACGACCGCGAAGCCCTGCCCTGCCGCGCCCGCGCGCGCCGCCTCGATGGTGGCGTTGAGCGCCAAGAGGTTGGTCTGATCGGCGATCTTGCGGATCGTATCGACGACGCTGCCGATGCGCTCAGAGTGATCGTTGAGGACGCTGACTTGCTGCTCTAAGTCCAGCATCACTTGCCCTAATGCCCCCATCTGGGTGCCTGCTTCGCGCATCACCGAGACGCTGATCGTCGCGGCGTGTTGCGCCTCCTCGGCGTCACGGGCGACCGCCGCGCTGGCCTCGCTGACGGCCTGCGCGGTGGCGCTCATCTCCTCCGAGGCGGAGGCGATGGAGCGCGTCTCATCTTGGATCTTCAGCAGCTCTCGCGTCATCTCTGCGGCGCTGATAACCGCCCGCGTGGCCTCCATGGCCAAGCGCACGGAGGGCTCAACGGCGGTGTAGCCTTTGATCCGCTGAGCGAGGTTGTAGATCGCCTGGTCTATCTGTCGTTTGCCTGTGGTGATGTCATCGATCTTCCCCTCCACGATCGCCTCTAGGCGCTTGGTCCACCTCTTCTCACGCCAATGTCCCCACATATCACGCCCCTTTTAAGCCTTAATTACGCTCGTGTGGTGTGGATTCTTATATGTATCTCTCGCCCTAATACGGTTGCTTGATCGCACAGCTTAATCTGTAAGAGATGAAGAAAAGGCCCGCGCGATGAAGCACGCTGGGGATTCTCAAATGAGCCAAGAGGCGCGTATAATCCTGCGCCCGCGATGTCCCAGTTGGAGGAGAGATGGAAGTCGTTGATGGCCTGGTGACCACGATTGAGTACACGCTCAAGAACGCCAAGGGTGAGATCGTCGAGTCCTCGCAAGCGCGCGGCGCGATCACCTTTAAGATGGGCTCTGATCGGATGCTCCCTGGCTTGGCCAAGGTCATCAAAGGGATGAAGGTCGGTGAGGCGCGTCAAGGCACGATCCCCCCAGGTGAGCTGGTGCCTGTCGAGATGACCGCCAAGCGTGAGATCCCCCTCTCGGAGTTCCCCGAGGGCGTCAAGCCTAAGCTCGGGGATCGCTTCCGCGCCAAAGATCATAACGGCCAGCCTGTGATCTTTGAGGTCATTGAGGTGATGGAGGAGGCGGTTAAGGTCCAGCTCCTCCACATCCTCCACGAGGAGGAGATCCACTATGAGGTCAAGGTCCTGGCGGCCCGGCGCTCAAATATCCCACCGCCGCCACCCGTCGATGTCCCTGATATGACTGAGGATTTGCTCGAAGAGGAGCCCTAAGGCGGGCGCTCAGCGATCTTCGAGATCGCCGGAGGGGGAGCCCATACCAGGGCCAAGCGGGCTGGGGGGCAGGCGGATTCGCAGATCCGCGTCACCGTTATCGACCAAGGTGCAAGCCGCTTCACTCAGCCGCATCTCATTGTCCGCGCGTGAGTATTGGTAGGCGAAGACGTTACCAGGCACAGAGGCGAGGTCATTGACGTACTCCAAGGGGATCTCGTCGTTGCCACCACGCTCTTGGATAAAGATCTTCAACTCCCAGGGGTCCAGCCCCGGCGGGATAAAGTCGAGGCGCAGCGGCACCGTGCAAACTATCGAGGCGACCACCTGAGCGAAGGCCTGCTGTAGCTCGCCGGGGTTGGCGGCCTCAAAGTAATAGTTGGGGTTGCCCGGCTGAGACTCATTGCCAGACATCTCGATGAGCAGGTTGCGCCGATCGGCGTAGCTGGCGCCATCTTGATCGCCACCCACCGGAGGATCACCCCCCGGTTCATTGGGGTTCACCACGTTCAGCGTGTAGATCGTCACGCCTTGACGGCGCAGCTGATCGGCGGCGCCGAGCGCTTGACCTGGATCCTCTGGCGTGCCATCCGTGACGAAGAGGATGTAATAACCCGAGTCTTCATTGGTAAATTGACCCATCGCCGCGCCGAGGGGCCGCGAGTAGATCGTGCCCAAGCGCGCCGCGCGGTTCATCGCGTTGTTGATCTGGTTGAGGTTGTCCTCTCCAACAGGGACAGTGGTCTCAATATCGCTGTTAAAGATCACTAAGCCATAGAAGATATTGAGGCCTCGCCCCAAGAGATCGCGCACAGACGCCTGTAAAACCGAGAGACGGCTCTGTCCGCCTTGAAACTCTCGGTTCATTGAGCCTGAGTAGTCGAGCGTGAGCACCAACTGAGGGATCTTCAAGACCACCTCTTGGTGACGCTCCTCGATGAGGTAGACGCCGCCGATGACCTGGAAGGCTTGATCGTTTTGAGAGAGCCGACGCTGACCATCAGGGCCGTCAAACTCCGTGCGCAGCAGGGAGTCGCCATCGGCGACGAGCATCAGGTGACACTCCTCACCGCGCCGTGTCGGCTCAGGCGTGTCATTGGGATCGCAGGCGTTGCCGTTGCCGTCGAGCCAAACCGCCTCAGGACACTGAATGACGGTCTCGGCGCCGGTCATCAGGTTGTCCTCTAAGAGTTGAAGGACGACGGGGTGATTGGCGCAGTTGCCCTGAACCACCGCGTCAAGCCCATCGACCATGACGACATGCATCATGGCCATCGCGATGGCATCTGCGGCGTCCTCGTTCTTATGAACTTGGAGTCCGTAGTAGCCCATCTTGATGGCCGCCCACATGAAGAGCGCGATGACGGCGGACAGCTCGACCATCATCACGGCCATAAAGCCGCCTCGTTGGGCGCGGCGATAAAACATCAGTGACTCCTGTCAAAAGGGACCGACGCGGTGAGGGTATCAGAAAAGATCGAAGGAGAGCGGGGTGGGGAGCGGACGCGATTGGCTCAGTAGGCCTTGCCGTAGTTGAACCAGGCGTTCTTGACCTGACCCTCAAGGGCACCAGTGGCGAGCGCGCTGGCGGCGTCGCGGATAAAGGCAGCGCCGTGGGCGAAGGGCATCGCGCTCATGCCGAAGGCCTCGTAGCGGACGCTGATGGCGGCGACGCCGGCGGCCTCAAGGCTCTGAAGCTCATCGGCCTCGCTGACGCCGTTGGCGTTGCGATCTTGCCAGACGAGAAGCTCGGCGTAGATGGGGTCGGCGGCGTCAACCTGGCCGTCGTTGTTGGCGTCGTAGCGGGCGAGGTTCTCGAAGCCCGTGCGGACATCCTGCCAGCCTTGGACGGCGACGTTGTTGGTGAACAGCTCGCTGCCGTTGTCGATGACGCCATTGGCGTTGCGGTCGATGGCCAAGAAGGCATCCTCGGTGACCCACTGCGTGCGGACGGCCTCGCCATTGCCGAAGAGGTCAAAGTCAACGCGGGTCTTGACGGCGTTGACGCCATCACCATCGAGGTCGAGGACGAGGGGATCGCCCGTGTTGCAGGGCACCACGCGGAAGAGGACCTCATTGGCCACGCTGCGCTCGGCCTCAATGCCCTCCTCAACGCCGATCTCGTAGTAGTCGTTGTACTCGTACTTCCAGTCCGCCTCGGTGGAGTTGGCTGGCTCATAGTTGCCGCACGCGGGGTGCTCAGCGACGTAGGTGACGATGGACTCGACGGAGCGCGTAAAGGCGACCTGGGTGACGGCGCCGTTGACGCTGCAAACCTCGATGGGGCCTTGGTTGGGGTAGTTGCTGGCGAAGCCCATCTCGCTGAGGCGGCGGTTGAGCTGCTCGATGAAGAGCTGGCGACCGGCCTCTACGCCGTGATCTTGACCCTCAGCGACGGGGGCGAGGCCGCCGTCACAGATGCCCGTCTCGCGGACGTGCTCAAGGGCGAAGAAGGCTTGGTTGTCGATGGCGGAGACGACGCCTTGCTCGGCCCAGAAGCCATTCTCATCGGCGAAGCGAGGATCAGCGAAGCGCTCGTCTTGGACAGGGTTCTCAGCGAGGACGTCCTCGACGCGGCCATAGGCGTTGTCGATGGCCTCTTCGACGAGCTGACGACAACGGACGGTCTGCTCGACCTGCTGGTCTTGGCTGAAGCGATCGGGGCAGACAAAGTCAGTGCGGGGCTCACGCCACTTCTCACCAGCATCCACACCAGCGAAGCGCGCGCCAGCGGCCTTGCTCTGGGGCAGCTCATCGATGAGCTTGTTGAGCTCCTCGACGAGGATGCCTTGGCCGAGATCCAGGCCGTGCTGGATCGCGCCACGGTTGCTGTCGATCTGCTCCTGCATCTCAGGGGTGATCTCTTCGGCCCACAGCCAATCGCTGTCGGGGAGGGCCGTGTAGTCCGGGTGATTTGTGCGCCACTCAGCGCCGCGATAGTCCTTGTGCTCCTTGTTGATCTCGGGCTCGGTGACCTCAGGCTCGGTGACCTCAGGCTCGGTGACCTCAGGCTCGGTGACCTCGGGCTCGGTGTTGTCAGGGGCCTCGATCTGGTCATTGTTGTCGGGATAAACCGGATCGCTGCTGTCGGTGCCGCACGCCGCCATGAGCAGCGCGGTCGCGGCGAAGAGACTAAAGAGTTTGAGATGGGTCTCTTGCATGATCTCCCCTCATGGAGTTGAGTGTGACTGCTCGGCGGGCTTAGGCAAGCCCCATTCCAAGTTATTTTTAGCCTGCGAGGTTTCGCCTCGCTCCGAGCAGCTTGGAGGCCGAGATTAGCGTTATTCTCAAGCGTTACGCAATCTCTCCTTTAAAAAATTTGCTCAAATTAAAAGAAAAATTCTCCTCAAAGTACGGATAAATAGGGGGTCTTGATGCCCCCCAGTGGGGTCGAGAGTCCCCATCACTCGCGCCGCGCGCGTCATCCGCCTGATGTCTTTTAGGGAGCGCGCTCTTGATGCTTGGGGGTTTGGGCGATGAGTCGCCGCGAGCATCCCCCTCGTCACGCTCAAAGTTGAGCGGCGTTGGGGTCGTCAAGAGGCTGGGGTCAATTGTCCCCACGGTCGTTCATTGGAGCTTAATGGGGTCGGCTGTCCCCACCCTCTCAGCTCATCTGCGCGTCGATGGCCTGGAGGGCTTCAAGGGCGCCCATCGGTAAGGCGATGTTGTCGCGCCCGTCGATCTCAGGCTCCCTGGGGTTGATCCGGATAGCGCGCGTGCCCGTCATCGCCGCGAGATCCTCCGTGGTGAAGCGGATCGTGGGGATCGCGCTGCCCGCGCCCATCTCAAGGACCACGCGCTTGGCGGGCGCGTCCTTGATGAAGTCGGCGTAGCGCCGCGACTGCGCCCGCGCTCGCTTGTCCAGCCACGCCCAGTCCCCAAACATCAGGATGTTCGGGCGCGCGGCGCGCTGACAATGACGGCACATCGGGAAGCGAAGCGCCCGCATTGTCTCTTGGTCAATCGAGATATCTTCTTCGTTGGGCCAAATTTCTTCGCAGCAAGGGCCCTCACATTGGAGGTGGTGGATTGAGCCGTGAACCTCATAGATATCCGACTCGGCGTAGCCCGCGCGCTGAAACTGACCATCCACGTTCGAAGTGACGATGAAGCGCGGGCGTTGGCCTATCCAGCGCTTGATGATGTGAAAGCCCTCGTGGGGGATCGTCTCGCGATAGAGGCCTGTTCGGTGCCCATAGAAGCCCCAGCCGTCCGCCGGATCACGCTTGAAGTGGATGGGGTTGGCCGCCTGCTCGAAGCTACGCCCCAGCCGCTCGTACATGGGGTAAGCGCGCCAAAACCCCGCCGGTCCACGGAAATCAGGCAGGCCCGAGTCTACCCCCATCCCCGCGCCAGCGGTGATGATCAGAGCCTCAGCCTCTTGAATCAATAAGGCGGCTCGTTTGAGATCACTGTGCTGCATCTCACCCTCCTGGTCCCTCCGTAAGTTCATCGAACTTAGCAGCTTTACACGGCGCTGAGGAGCCTCGTTTTTTCAACGCGTTTCGGCTAGCCTACGCGCTCCAACTCAACCCCCAGGGGGACTCAAATGAAGGACAATGCTTTCGGCGCCGCTCAGCTGCTTCAAACCCCGCTCGGCGCGCTCAAGGTCTTTAACCTCGGCGCGCTCAAGGCCAAGGGGATCGGTCACATCGATCGGCTGCCCTACTCCATCAAGGTGCTGCTTGAGGCGGTCTTGCGTAATCAAGATGGCTTCGCGATCACCCCCGAGCACGTCGAGGCCATCGCGCGCTATAACGCCAAGGACGTCGGCGAGGTCGAGATCCCCTTCAAGCCAGGCCGGGTCGTCCTTCAGGACTTTACAGGGGTGCCCGCCGTCGTCGATCTCGCGGCCCTGCGCAGCGCGATGGCGCGCCTCGGTGGCGATGTCAGCAAGGTCAACCCCCTCGTCCGCTGCGATCTGGTCATCGATCACTCGGTGCAAGTGGACGCCTTTGGGAGCGCCGAGGCGCTCGATCTGAATACGCAGATTGAGTTCGAGCGCAATCAAGAGCGCTATGAGTTTTTGAAGTGGGGTCAGCAGAGCTTCAAGAACTTTAATGTGGTGCCGCCTTCAACTGGCATCATCCATCAGGTGAACCTAGAGGCGTTGGCTAAGGTGGTGTTGATCGATGAGGTGGATGGTGAGCTGATCGCCTATCCTGACAGCCTCGTCGGGACAGACTCTCACACCACCATGATCAATGGCTTGGGCGTCGTCGGCTGGGGTGTCGGCGGCATCGAGGCCGAGGCGGTGATGCTGGGGCAGCCCATCTATATGTTGTTGCCCGAGGTCATCGGCGTGCGCCTCTCCGGCGCGATGCCTGAGGGGGCCACGGCGACGGATCTGGTGCTGCGCGTCACTCAGCTGCTGCGCGCGCGCGGCGTCGTCGGTAAGTTCGTGGAGTTCACCGGCCCCGCCCTCGACACCCTCAGCCTCCCCGATCGCGCCACCATCGCCAATATGGCCCCTGAGTATGGCGCGACGATGGGCTTCTTCCCCGTCGATGAGCAGGCCCTCCTCTATCTGCAGCAGACCGGGCGCGGGCACCTCAGCGAGACCGTCAAGGCGTACTCACAGCTGCAAGGGCTGTGGCGCGATGAGTCACTGCCCATCGAGTACACCGATCTGCTTGAGCTGGATCTGAGCAGCATCGAGCCCGCCCTCGCTGGCCCTAAGCGCCCCCAGGATCGCGTCGCGCTGTCTCAGATGAAGGCGCAGTGGACCGCTGATCGCGCCAAGGTCTATAGCGATCCCGCCGTACGCGCTCAGGCGTTTGAGCTCAACGGGGAGGCGCTGACCTTGAAGGACGGCGATGTGGTCATCGCCTCGATCACCTCTTGCACGAACACCTCAAACCCCTCGGTGTTGATCGCCGCCGGGCTCGTGGCCAAGAAGGCGCGCGCGCTGGGGCTTAAGGTCAAGCCGTGGGTCAAGACCTCCCTGGCGCCCGGCTCCCGCACCGTGGGTGATTACCTCGATAAGGCAGGGCTGACGCCCGACCTCGACGCCCTGGGCTTTCACATCGTCGGCTATGGCTGCACGACCTGCATCGGCAACTCCGGTCCGGTGATCCCCGAGGTGGGTGAGGCGATCAAGGCCGGTGGACTGCGCGCGGCGGCGGTCCTCTCGGGGAATCGTAACTTTGAGGGGCGCGTCAACCCCCTCGTTCAGCCCAGCTATCTGGCGTCTCCGCCCCTCGTCGTCGCCTATGCGTTGGCCGGGACGGTGGATCTGGATCTCATCAATGAGCCACTCGGCGAAGGCCTTAATGGGCCGGTCTATCTTAAGGACGTGTGGCCTTCTAATGCAGAAGTGGCGTCTCTCTTAGCGGAGAGCGTGACTCAAGATCAGTTTGAGCTGCGTTACGCGGAGATGAAGGGGCCTCAGCTCTGGCAGGACATCGAGGTGTCTAACAGTGAGCTGTACTCTTGGTCGGAGGAGAGCACTTATATTCAAGAGCCGCCTTTCTTCGTCGGGATGTCTAAGGCCGTCGCGCCCATCACGCCCATTGAAGGCGCGCGCGTCTTGGTCAAGGTCGCCAACTCGGTGACGACGGATCATATCAGCCCCGCTGGCGACATCCCCGAGGGGCCTGCGGCGCGCTATCTGGAGGCGCGCGGCGTCTTGCGGCCCGACTTTAATAGCTTCGGCTCTCGCCGCGGCAATGATCGCGTCATGACCCGTGGGACCTTCGCCAATATCCGCTTGCGCAATGAGCTGGCCCCAGGGACCGAGGGCGGCTGGACGACCTACTTCGGCGCCGACGCGGAGGGGCTGACGCGCGGGCAGCAGACGAGCATCTATGAGGCCTCCCTGGCCTACAAGGACCAAGGGACCCCCCTCGTCGTGTTGGCCGGGACCGATTATGGGATGGGCTCAAGCCGTGATTGGGCGGCGAAGGGCACCTTCTTGTTGGGCGTTAAGGCGGTGATCGCCGAGAGCTATGAGCGCATCCACCGCTCTAACCTCGTCGGGATGGGCGTGCTGCCTCTTCAGTTCAAGGCCGGTGAGGGGCGCGCCTCCCTCGGTTTGAAGGGGGATGAGGTCTTTAGCATCTTTGTCGATGATGCTTTAGCGCCGCTTCAGGATGTCTCTGTTGTGGCGACACGCCCTGATGGCTCTCAGATCTCTTTTGACACCGTTTGTCGCATCGATACGCCCGTTGAGGTCGATTATTATCGCAATGGGGGTATCTTGCATACGGTCTTGCGGCGTATGGCCTCTGAGGCCTAGTCCTTCGGGGGCGCTCACTCGGCCCTCGCGGTGAGCGCCCTCCAAAACATTTCTCTATTGACAAGTTAAAAATCGCCCCTTAAGTTGACCAACTCGTCTTACGATTTTGGTCTTTGAAAACCCCAAAAAATCTAAATATTTGTTTCTTGTTGTTTAAGGAATTGTTTCAACCAGAAAAGATTTGGCCTTTTGAGAGTATCCATTTATTGTGATCTGTTTTCAGATCACCACTGCTCCTCGTGAAAGTGCAACCCTGCGGGGTTCTTTTGGGGGCGATTGGTTTCGACAGGGACGAGGAAGCCCTGGTCGCATGCCGCGGGTCCCGGTCACCGCGTTAAAAGGCTGGAAATTAGAGACGCCAACGACGATCTCGAACTCGCCCTCGCTGCCTAAACAGTAGACGAAGGCCGTCCTCGCCGACTTCGCCCACGGGTCGGATGCGGGCGCCATTTAGTGGGCAAACCCCTCCGCGACGTCCGGCGCGCGTCGGGGTTATTTGCCGGACTCCCGTGTGAGAGCCTGCTCATGGGCGCAGAGCACGGTAAATTAAATCATGAGATAAGCATGTAGACGCCAGCGGTGGAACGTTTCTGGACCTGGGTTCGAATCCCAGCGCCTCCACCTCTTTAAAGGGCGCGGAGATCCAACGATCTCCGCGCCCTTTTTTTATGCGCGCCGCCCCCCTCCATTTCGTCCGTCGTCGTCGCTGACTCTCCAGGGGCTTTTTGTTACAGTGTCGCGATTATTCCTCAGGAGTCGATAGGTTGAGACGCTCCATCCCCACGCTCCTCTCCCTCGGAGCCTTCTTCGGCGCCCTCGCCGCGTCGCTGGCTGAGCCGGTTTATCTCGAAACACAGCCACACTGCGATCCCACCCGTGGCGCGGTGCAGATCTATGTAGATCCCTATGGCGGTTTTGGCTCGGCGGTCGTCGGCGGCGATCAACGCGCCCTCTTTAACCCCGCTGATGATGTCCCCGATGAGGGCTTTCAATCCACGACCTACCGCTCTGCTGCCTTCCTCTGCCGCGTTCAAGGCGGTGATGTTGATGGCACCTGGCTCCAAGAGAGCGGCGGCTGGAGGGGTGAGCCCGCCCTGGTCCAGTCCGGCGCCCCCGAGTTCTTTGTCAGTGAGTTCGCAGGCTTTGGCCTGCAAGTCGAGGCCCGCTTCGAGCTTGAGTGCAATGTCCTTAATCATTGCTATATGTTCACTAACTTAACAAATGATGTGGTTGAAGCTTCAATCACGCCTTATATTGATGCCGATCTTTATTTTAGAAATAGCGGTTTTACTGATGATTATGGCGCGACGAGTATGGGTAATCCTCGCATTCTTTATGAGTTTGAGCAGGGTGATGACCCCACCTTGCCTACAACCTTCATTGGTTTACATCCAATCAATCAATCTGATCGTTTTTTACATTCTTGGGAGCTTGGTTCTTTTTCAGATCAAGCAGGTCGAATTCAAGAGATAGGGAGAAGTTGTCATGAGCTAAGAAATGACATCAACCAAGATGAAATGAATATGGATCGAGATAACAATCTGGTAACCGATGATGGTTATGATGTTACTATGGCGATGCGTTTTGATACTGGTCCAATTGAACCAGGTGGCGTTCGCGAGATCTGTTATGCAATTCGTTGGGGCGTCGGTTTGCCTTGCTCGGATGAAGATGAGGATGGTATTTGTTTACCTGAAGACAATTGCCCCTTACTTCCAAATCCAGACCAAAGCGATGAGGATAGTGATGCGATAGGTGACGCTTGTGATAATTGCCCAAAGATATCTAATCCGAATCAACAGGACACTGATTTAGACGGCATGGGTGATGAGTGTGATCGCAATTTATGTACACCAACTCCAGATGAAATGGGTGGTCCAATCGAAGTTTGCGATGGCGCCGATAACGATTGTGATGGTTTGATTGATGTCCTCCCCGATGGATCTCCTGTTGTCGCTCCAGGCTTTTGCGCAACCGGCCTTGCTGGCCCTTGCGCCATTGGAACTTATGCGTGTGATGGTGGCCGTACTCGTTGTCGCTCAGATGTGGTGCCTTCTGAGGAAGTATGCGATCTTATAGACAATGACTGTGATGGAATTATTGATGATGGTGTTCGTAATTCTTGTGGAACTTGTGGTCCAGATCCCGTTGAGATTTGCAATGGAGAAGATGATGATTGTGATGGTGTCATTGATGAAGGCCGTCTTTGCCAAAATGGCCGTGGATGTTATGAAGGTAAGTGTCTTCCAAATTGCTCAGGAGCAGACCTGAGCTGTTCTGGCGAGGCTTTCTGCACTGATGGCATTTGTGTGCCTTGGTGTATTCGAAATGGATGCGATAATTTAGGTGAAGTTTGTGGTGATACAGGGTGTTACGATCCATGCTCAAGCGTGACTTGTGATGCTGGTTTGGTTTGTGCCTATGGTGAGTGTGGCGTAAATCATTGCACCCATACGGGGTGCCCTCCCGGTCAAGTCTGTCAGGCTGAGGGCTGTGTCTCTGATCCTTGTGATGGTGTTGAGTGCGGCGATCGCAGCTTCTGTCGCGATGGTGATTGTGTTTTCTCCTGTGGTGACACGACTTGTCCTGCTGCTCAGGCTTGCTTTGACGGGATGTGCCAGGATACAGGCTGCGGTCCCGTCGGCTGTGTTGAGGGTGAAGCCTGTCTTGATAATCTTTGCGTCGCTGATCCTTGTTTGGATGTCGCTTGTGGTCCTGGTGAGGTTTGTATCGAGGGGTTATGTACTCCAAATCCATGTATGGGGATCGTTTGTCCACGGCTTCAAGGGTGTGTCGTTGTTTATGGCACCGCGCAGTGTGTGACCCAGTTCGATCCAAATGAGCTGCCCCCCGATTTTGGTTTTGATGATGATATGGGCGTTGAGGACGCGGGCGTGACCGACTCTGAGGTCGTTGAGGATGTGCCTTTAATGCGACCTGATATGACGATCCGCGTGGATCAAGGTCAAGATCAGGACTCTGATGGTGGCCCAAGCCTCGGTGGGGGCAGCGACGGGCTTTGTCAGCAAGGTTGGTCTGGTCGCGCGCGCGGCTTATGGGTCTTCCTCGCGCTCTCTTTGCTTATTTTAAGGCGTCGTCGCTGATCTTAAAGCACACCTTGATGCGCTCGATATAGTCATCGCCTTCTTCTTGGATAATCCCACGAATCTCCCCTTTGTCGTCGATCGTGATCGTCTTGGGGAGCTTCCCTTTGCCTTCTTTAAAGTCACCCAGTGTCTCCGCTGTTCTGCTAAATCGATCCAGGATGATCGGCGCGGTGATCTTGTGCTTTTCTTTATATTTTTTGACCTCTTCTGGCGATTCTTGGATGTTGATCAACCATAGATAGATCCCTCTCTCGCGGAGCCACTCTTGTTGGGCGTTGAGCGTTTTGATGCCCACTTCGCAGGGCGCGCACCACGTGGTGAAGAGCACGATGATGTGTCCACGCGCGCGGGGGGTGGCGAGGATCTTCTCGCGGTTTAACACGCGATCATCGAGCGTCCAGCCTGCGAAGAAGGGGATGGTTTGGCCGATGGTCGCTCGGCGTGGTGGGCTCATGGTGGGGGGCGCGGCGCTGAGCAAGGTCAACGCCGCGCAGATCAAGCCACTCATCAAGGCCAACTGCCCGGATCGGCGAGGGAGGCGGCCTCGTCTAGGCCAAGGAGGAGGTTCATGCACTGGATCGCTTGGCCCGCGCCGCCCTTGATGAGGTTGTCCGAGGCGGAGAAGCAGCTCAGCGTGCGGCGACCCCCGCGCGCCGGCCCGAGCTTGTAGCCCACCTCGGCGTAGTTGCTGCCCGCCACGGCGGCCACCTCAGGGAGCCGGTCCTGGGGGCGGCGCGTAAAGGGGTGATCGGCGAAGTAGGCGTCGGCGAGGGCCTCGATCTGGCCCTGGCTGAGGCTGGCGTCCACCTCGATGAAGATCGTGGTGAAGATGCCCCGAACGTAAGGGCCTGAGATCGGCACGAACTCCACCTGGATGTCACGCGCCCCGCCCATCCTCAAGGCCATCTCGACCTCTGGCTGGTGGCGGTGACGCAGCGGGCTGTAGGTCTTGACGTTGTTGGCCCTCACCGGGTGATGCGTGCCCGCCGAGGCCGCCGCCCCCGAGCCCGATGAGCCCGTCATCGCCACGACCTTGATCTCTTGGCCGTCAAGCAGCCCCGCCCGCGCCAGCGGCAGGAGCGGCAGCTCCATCGAGGTGGCGAAGCAGCCCGGCGCCGAGGCGTTCTGCGCGCCCTTGAGCCGCGCGCGGTTAAGCTCAGGCAGCCCGTAGACGAAGGCGTCGAGGTGCTGGGGGCAGCTGTGGGCGAGCCCGTAGAAGTCGGCGTAGACGGCGGGGTCGTCGAGCCGAAAGTCCCCCGACATGTCCACGATCTTGACCCCCAGCTCGATCAGCTCCGGGACCTTGGCCGCGGTGACTCGATGCGGCAGGGCCAGCAGCACGATGTCGCAGCCCTCGGCGGCCTCGGCGGGGCTGATGTCCTCAAACTTGAGGTCCGTCAGCTGCGTCAGGTTGGGGTGCGCTGCCCACAGCGGCGCGCCGACGTAGTCAATCGAGGCCACCCGGCTCAGCTCAACCTCTGGGTGGAGCAGGAGCCGCCTCATCATCTCGCTGCCGCCGTAGCCACTGCCGCCAATCACCGCCGCTTTTCGTCGCTGTCGCATCTCAGGCTCCTTCACGGTGAGCGCCGTCTGGGGCTAAGCTGCCCAGCTCAGGCTCAGCTCGGCGCGGTCGCTCGACCCGCCATGGAGATGGAGGGTCAATGCAGGACCTACTTACCGAGGCGCGCGCCGCAGCGCAACGTCAGGCCACTGAGATTTTGCCGGTCCTTGAGCGCTGGGTGCGTCAGGGCTCTCATTCGCTGGACGTCGCGGGGGTCAACGCCATGGGGGCGCTGCTCGTTGAGGCCCTCGATCCCCTGGGCTTGGCGCTCCACCGCGCGCCCGGTCAAGGCGTCGGCGATCACCTCTTTTGGACCAGCCCCGCTTGGGCCTCCGCTCCCCCCGCTGCCCGCGTGGTCTTGTTGGGTCATCACGACACCGTACACGCGACAAGCGACTTCGATGTGTGGGAGATCAAGGGGGATCGCCTGCGCGGGCCCGGCGTCCTGGATATGAAGGGCGGCTTGGCCGTGGCTTGGGCAGCCCTCAAGGCCCTGGCCTCGGTGGGGCGCCTCGACGCCCTGCCCCTCGCCCTCATCTCCGTGGGCGATGAGGAGATCAGCTCCATTGACTCCTTTGAGCGCGTGCAGCGCTTCGCGGCGGGGGCCGGGGCGGCCCTGATCTTCGAGGCGGGCCGCGCGGAGGATCGTATCATCACGCGGCGTAAGGGCACTGGGCGCGTGGAGGTGATCGTCGAGGGCCGCGCCGCGCACTCGGGCAACGCCCATCGTGAGGGGATCAACGCGATCTGGGCGTTGTCGCGCTATGTGGATCAGGCGCAGCGGTTGACGGATTACACACAAGGCGTGACCGTCAACGTGGGCTTAATCGAGGGCGGCGTGGGGGCCAACACGGTCGCCGCCGCCGCGCGCTGTGTCCATGATTTTCGCTATGAGCGGGCCGCCGATGGCGCGGCGCTGATGGCGGATGTGACGCGGCTGGCGGCCACCCTGGAGGCGGAGACTGGGGCGCGGTTTATCCTCAACGGCGACGTGCGCCGCCCTCCGCTGGAGAAGACGCCCGCTTCTCAGCGGCTCTTTGAGGCGTACGCCGCCGCCGCCGCGCAGGCGGGCCTGGGCTGCGCGGAGGCGGATCTGATCGGCGGCGGCTCCGACGCGAGCACGACCAGCGCCGTGGGCGTGCCCAGCATCGACGGCCTGGGGCCGCGCGGCGCGCACTTTCACACCCATGATGAGTTCATCGAGATCTCCAGCTTGGCCCCCAAGGTCGAGGCGCTCGTGATCTTCCTCTTGTCCTGGGCGCCTTGATGCGGGTGCTGATCGTCGCCGCCAATCAAGAGCACACGCCTGATCCCGTCGTGCCCCTCGGCGCGGCGTATATCGCCGCCGCCGCCCGCCAGGCCGGGCACGTCGTGGCGCTCTATGACGCCTGCTTCGACGGGGCGGGCTTCGCTGAGGCCTTACGCGCAAAAGCCCTGGCCTTCGCGCCTCAGGTCATCGGCCTCTCCATCCGCAACGTCGATGACGTGGCCTGGCCTCAAGCCAAGAGCTACCTGCCCCATTACCTCAAGGTCGTCGAGGTCTTGCGCGCGGCGGCCCCCTCAGCGCCCCTGGTCCTGGGCGGCTCGGCCTTCACCTTGTTCCCCGAGGCGTTCATCGAGGCCCTCGGCGCGGACTGGGGCGTCGTCGGCGAGGGGGAGCGCCTCTTCGTGCGGCTCTTGGCCGATCTGGAGGCTGATGGTGACGTGTCCCAGGGTGTCTATGACCATGGCGCCTCGGGTGATCCACGCCTCCTCTTCGCGCCCCGCGCCCTGCGCCTCCTTGAGCTGCGCCCCGCCTTCGACTTGGTGGATCTGGATCGCTATCTCCAAGAGGGCGGCGCGGTGAACCTTCAGTCCAAGCGTGGCTGCGCGTTTAAGTGCGACTTCTGCACTTATCCGCAGCTCGAAGGGACACAGACCCGCGCCCGTGAGGTGGAGGCCGTGGTCGATGAGATGGAGGCGCTCGTCCATGAGCGCGGCGTGGACTTCTTCTTCATCGTCGATAACACCTTTAACACCCCCAAGGCCCACGCCCGCGCCTTGTGTCAGGCGCTGATCCGTCGTGACTTGGGCGTCGCTTGGACGGCCTACGCGACCCCCGCAGGCCTGGACGCCCCGCTGTGCGATCTGATGGCGCGGGCGGGCTGCCGCAGCCTGGATTTGGGCACCGACGCGGCGCATGCCGAGACGCTTAAAGGCTTGGGAAAGTCATTTAAAGTCAAGCACATAGAGCAAGCAGCGGCGGCCTGTCACGCGGCAGGCATCCGCTTCTCCCACAGCCTCATCTTGGGCGGCCCAGGCGAGACGATGGCCTCGCTGGAGGAGACGCGGCGGGTGATCGAGGCGACCCAGCCCTCGGCGGTGATCGCCATCCTCGGCGCCCGCGTCTATCGCCACACGGCCCTCGCCAGGCGCTTGATCGCGGCGGGGTTATTGCGCCCGGAGGAGATCGGGGTTGAGCCCCTCTTTTATATCGATGAGGCGGTCCGCGATGAGCTGGTGCCTTGGGCGGAGTCGGTGGCGGCGCGCCACCCTCGCTGGTGGTTCCCTGGCTTGGTCGGCGCGGCGCGTGAGGCGCTGTTTCGGCGGCTGCGGGCGCGGGGGGTGCGTGGCCCGCTGTGGGCCTTGATGCGCTGATTTACCCTAGGGCGTGACCTTGCGGAAGTGGGTCTTGTCCGCCTCGATCTGCACGCTAAAGGTCTTCTCAAAGGCGGGCGGCTCGCTGCGGATCAGCTTGACGGTGTGTGTACCAGCGGGCAGGGCGTGCTTGATCAGCGGCGTCCAGCCCACCTCGTTGCCGTCGATGAAGGCCTTGGCGGAGGGCCGAGAGAGCAGCTTGAGGTAGCCCGTCCCAGCGGGCTTGACCACCTTGACGACGCGCTCCGGCGGGGCGTCCTCTTCGACGGGCGCGGGCTTGGGCTTGGGCTTGCGGCGGACATAGGGGCCGCGCTTGACGCCTCGGCTGGGGGGCTCGGCCTTCTCCAGCTCAAGCAGCATGTTGATCCGCCGCTCCTTGGACTGGGCGATGGGGGCCTCCAGCGGCTGAAAGCCCGTCGCCTCGACCAGCACGATGAGGTGGCCGGTGTTCTCCACCTCCACCGGGCCTGGGCTGATGGCGCGAGTCTGACCTTGGGCGTCCTTGAGCTTGAGCTTCACCTGCGCCTCAGCGGGCTCAATGTTAAAGGTGATCTCCACCTTGTCCGGGGTGAGGTGGATGGTCTGGAGCTTCTGGAGCTGGCCGCGCTCCAAGATGACGGTGCCCTCCCAGTTGAGGTAGCCCGCCTTCTCGATGCGCAGATGGTGACGCCCCGGCGGCACATCGCGGGTCTCCAAGGGCGTCTCATCGATGAGCTGATCGTCGATAAAGACGCGCGCGCTGGCGGGGACCGTGTCGATGGAGAGCCCCGGGCGGATCACGGTCGGCGCCAGCTCCACGACCACCGTCTTTTGCTCCCCACGCTCAATCATCAGCGTTTGATCAAGGGGCTGGTGCTCAGCGGCCTCCACCGTGATGCGGTGCTCGCCCGGAGGGACGTTCTGCACGGTGAAGGGGCTGCGGCCCTCATGCATCTTCTCGCCGTTGAGGTAGAGCGTGACCACCGGCGGCTGGCTGCGCAGCGTCAGGCTCGCCAGCGGCGCTTGGTTGCGCGCCAACCAGACGGCGGCGGCGGCCAGCAACGTCATGATCATGGTGACGAGGGCGAGGGCGATGAGGCGGCTGCGGCTGGAGGCGGGCGTGGGCGGGGGGAGGGTCAGATCGAGCTGCTGAAAGTCTGGGCTGGGCTGGCCCGTGAACGCAGGTGGGGTCGCGCGCGCCTGCGGGCCTTGTGGCCGATGCGGAGGGGTGCGCTGCGGCGACAGCGACGGCGACGGCCCTGAGCGCAGCGAGGCCCGCGCCGCGTTCAAGGCGGCGGGGTTGATCAGCTCGGAGGGGGAGCGATCCCAGACCGAGGTCTCCAGCTCCTCCGCCCCCCAGTTCAACGTGGCGAGGTCGGGGCGAAACTGGCTGACGTCCTCGGTGACCGTGGCGTCGTTATCCAGGCTGGACGCCGCCCGCCGCGCCTCGGCGATGTTCTTGCGCGCGTACTCACGAAACTCATTGAGCCGCGTCAGCTCCTCACGCAGATCCTGGCCGAAGGTCCGCTTCATAAACGCGGCGAGGTCCTTGCGCGCGTAGAAGGTGCCGGATTGATAGAGGAACTTTTGCAGCGCGTCTTGGAAGTCAGAGGCGGTCTGGTAGCGCTCATCCGGGTTGCGCGAGAGGCCCCGCAGGACGATGCGCTCAAGCTCGGGGGGGATGTTGCGGTTGAGCGAGGCGGGCCGTCGAATATCAACGGTCTTGATCTTCTCCAGCGTGGAGAAGTCGCTCTCCCCTTGGAAGCAGCGCTCCAGCGTCAGCAGCTCATAGAGCAGCACGGCCAAGGCGAAGAGGTCGGAGCGGTGATCGATCGGGCGACCGCGCACCTGCTCTGGGCTCATATAGCCAAACTTGCCCTTGAGGATGCCATCTTGGGTCTTGTTGATCCGACCTGCGGCCTTGGCGATGCCAAAGTCAATCAGCTTAACCTCACCCTCATAGCTGATGAGCACGTTTTGAGGGGAGACGTCACGGTGGATCAGGTCTAATGGCTCGCCGCGATCATTGAGCTTGCTGTGCGCATAGCCCAGCGCCTCACAGACCTCCTTGATGATGTGGCAACACATGGGGATATCAAGGGGCGTGCGGGTGCGACGGGCGCGATCAAAGAGCGTGCGGATGTCCTTGCCTTGCACGAACTCCATGGCGATGAAGTAGGCGCCTGCGGCGTTGCCCAGCTCAAATATCTGGCCGATGTTGGGGTGTGTCAGCTGGACCGCGATCTTGGCCTCATCGATGAACATCTCGATGAACTCTTGATCCTCGGAGATGTCGGGCAAGACGCGCTTGACGGCGAAGAGGCGCTCAAACCCCTCGACCCCGTAGGAGACCCCTTTAAAGACCTCGGCCATCCCACCGACGGCGATCCTCTCAATGAGGTAGTAGTCGCCAAATTTATCCGGTGCTCGCAAGGAGATCCCCAACCTCGCCTGATGAGGCGAACAAACTATGTCATGCCCCCCAGGGTGTCAATCATACGCCGTGGATTGCGGGCGGGGCGTGAGGCCTTGTGGGACTGGGCGGGGCTCAGCTCAAGAGGTTGCCCGCGCACAGGCGGCGTTGAGGATCGAGGGCGTCACGGATGGCGCGCAGCTCCGCCAACGCTGCGGGGGGCAGGGCCTCCGCCAACAAGGCGCGCTTGGACTTACCGATCCCATGCTCGGCGCTGAGGCTGCCACCCGCCGCCACGCAGCCCAAGGCCATGACGCGGTAGAGCTGGCGCGCGGCGGCCTCCTCTAGCGCGTCGCGGGGCAGGAGGTTGACGTGGACGTGGTTATCGCCGATGTGGCCGAAGATCGCCGCGTCGAGGGTCTGCGGCGGCGGCGCGCCGTAGCGCGTCTCCAAGGTCAACGCCGCCTCTGCCCCCAAGGCCCCTGGCACGTCGGCGAGGGCCGCGTCATAGCCCGCCATCATCTCATGCAGCGCCCCGAGGGGGTAGGCCAGGTCGGTGCCCAGCTTGCGAAAGCCGCGCCCCCGCGCCAAGGCATTGACCGCCTCGGGCACGGCGTGGCGGAAGGCCCGAAAGGCGTCGAGATCGGCGCGGCTTTGGGGCACGCGCAGGTAATCGGGATCATCGGGGACGCCGGCGTCGAGCAGGGCCTCATACCAAGCCATCATCACCGCCTCTTCATCCTCGGGGGCGTGGCGCTGCTCGATAAAGAGCGCCGCCTCAGCCCCCTCGGGCACGCCGAAGCGCGGCTGAGCGGCCTGGGCCAACGCCAAGCTGCGCCGATCAAAGTACTCCACGCTCATCGGCGCCAGCCCCGAGGCCGGATCACGGCGCTGGAGCTGGGCGACGAAGTCCAGGAGCGCGGCGCGCGTGGGCCAGAAGATCAGCGCCGCGAAGATCGGCTGCTTGGGCAGCAATCGCAGCGTCACCTCATGGATATAGCCCAGCGTGCCCTCGGAGCCGATGAAGAGATCGATCACGTCGGGGGCGTGCGAGGCAGAGAGGGCGTAGCCTTGGACGGTCTTGAGATCCGCGCGGCGCGGCTTGGGCGCGGGGACGCGGTGATCGCCGAGGTGAAACACGCCGTCACGCGGCGGGTGATCACCGCGCTTGAGGGTGTGGACGCTGCCATCGGCCAGGACCACCACCAGCCCCTCCACCCAGGCGCCCGTGGGGCCGTGGCCGAAGCTGCGGGCGCCGCTGGCGTTGCAGGCCACGGCCCCGCCGACGCTGGCCGAGTCACGGCTGGTGGGATCGAGCGGCAAGAAGCACCCCGCCCGCTCCGCCGCGCGCTCGGCGTCGGCGATGAGGACATGGGCGGGCGCCGTCAAGGTCATGGCCTCGACGTCCACGCCCACGAGATCAGGATCGGAGCCCTCGGGCAAGGCCAAGATCAGCCCACCTTCGGGGATCGCCGCGCCGGTGACGCTGGTGCGGCGCGCGCTGAAGGTGACGCTCAGCCCCGCCGCCGCCGCCGCGCGCAGGGCCGCGCGCGCCTCCTCCAGCGTGGTGACGCGCGCCAGCCCCTCGGCGAAGCCTTGATAGGAGGACTCATCGACGAGGTAAGGCGCGAGGCGCTCAGGATCGGTGATAAAGCTCATGGAAACCTCAACCGTGCCATCTCGCCGCCCTCCATAGGTCAGCGGCGGCGGCGCGTCAACGCTGGGCTGCGTCCTTGGCTCAGCGCGCCCCGCCGCGCCAGAGGATCTCCTCGCCGCCCGCTTGATGAATCACCCAGCGGCTCAAGGCGAAGAGGGCGTCGCTGAGGCGGTTGAGGTAGGGGAGGGTGGCGCCCAGATCCGCCTCATTGCTGAGGGTCACGGCCAGGCGCTCGGCGCGACGGCAGGTGACGCGGGCGCGGTGCAGGGCCACGTTGGCGGGGCTGCCGCCGGGGAGGACAAAGGCGGTCAGCGGCGGGGTCTGGGCATCATAGGTGTCGATCAGGGCCTCTAAGCCGTCGATCTCCGCCTGCCCCAAGCGCGCGGGCAGCCGCCCCATATGCGTCGGCTCCGTCGCCAAGAAGGCGCCGAGGGTGAAGAGCTGATTTTGTATGCGGATCAGCTCATCGTCGAGGTCAGGCCAGGCCGCGCAGGCCAGGCGCGCCTCGGCGATGACCACGTTCAGCTCGTCCACCGTGCCGTAGCAGGCCACCCGCAGATCGTCCTTGCGGCGTCGCCCGCCCAAGAGGCCCGTGGAGCCCGCGTCGCCCCCCCGCGTGTAGAGCTTCATCGGCGCCGCCGGGGCAGGCCGAGGGCGAGGAGGCCGAGGAGGAGGGGCAGCGGCGCGGGGCTGACGCCGGACTGCGCGCAGCCGTCATCGCCGTCATCGCTGGCGGGCGGCGCGGTGAGGCCCGCGTCGGGATCAGGCTCAGGGATGGCGGCGTCCACGGGTGTGGGCGCCTCGGCGTCTGGGGCGGGCTCGGCCCCGCCGCAGGCGAAGCCGGGTGAGTCCGACGCGCCGTCTTGGCACTGCCCAAAGACCGGCGTGACCTCTAAGCAACCCCAGCCGTCGGGGCAGCAGTCATCGGCGGTGCAGGTCTTGGTGCAGTAGCCGCGCTCGGTGGGGCCGTCGCTGCCCATCTGATACTCGACGCACAGCAGCCCGCCGCCGCAGCTGGGCTCGCGCCAGTCCTCCTCGGGGTCGATCCAACAGGGCTCGCCCACCTCATCGTGGTTCTCACCGGCGAAGGGCGCCATCTCGCAAGCGGTGCTGCCGCCGCCGAGGGAGATGCAGCGAAAGCCATCGGGGCAGGCGCCGTCCGCGCAGGTCACGGTGCAATAAGTGGCGGGCTCGCCGGTGATCTGATCCGCGTTGAGGGCGTCTTGAAGGCAGATATAGCCATGAGCGCAGAGGCCCTCGGCGGTGCAGTCCTCGCCCTGGGTGGGCGGCGGCGCGCGCAGGCACATATCACCGCCGTCCTCCAGCGCGGTGCAGACGAAATCGGTGGGGCAGGTGCCGTTGGCGCAGGCGCCAGCGCAGTAGGCATAGGCGAACTCAGGATCAGAGACGCAGCGCAGGCCCAGCTGACAGGCCACCGCGCCGCACTCATCGCCCAAGCCGCCGAGCTGGGTGGCGGGGGCGACGCCGCGCACGCAGGCGCCGCTGGTGGGGGTCAAGGTGGCGCAGTAGTGGTTCTCGCCGCAGATCTCATCATCGCCGGGCGCGCAGCGCTGGCTACAGTAGAGATCCAGGCCGTCATTGAGGCAGAAGAGGCCCGGCGCGCAGCGCTCAGCGGAGCAGTCCTCGTCATATTGGATGGTGCCCTCCTCCAAGATGGGGTCCTCCTCTGGTGCGGGCACCTCACCGCCGCTGGGATAGAGGGTGCAAGCGCCCTCGATGTCATCGGCGCTGAGGGAGCGGCCCATCGTCCCGCCGAGATCCGTCGGCCACATCGTGGCGTTGGCCACCTCCGAGTGATCCAAGCCCAGGGCGTGACCCACCTCATGGGCGCCGACGCTGGCGATATCGATGCGCCCCACGGTGTTATCGCCCTCACGAAAGGCGCTCCACTGATGATGCTCGCCGTTGAACTTGATGTCCGTGTCTTGGAGGCTGCCGCCGCTGTCCCAGATCAGGGAGGTGATGCCCAAGGCCACCGAGGAATCCCCCCAGTTGGACTCGCGCCAGGTCACGACGTTGAGGCCATCGCCCTCACCCCAGCCGAAGTTATCGGTGCGGCCCTCATAGGACCACTCGATGGTGGCGCAGGTGAGGCGATTCCACACGTCATAGCTGAGGAGGACCATCTCTAGGGCGGCCTCATCCTCCAGATCCTCGGAGAGCGTGTGGTTGACGATAAAGGGGATCGTCTCGCCTGTGGTGAAGTCCCAGATGGAGCCGCTGGGGACGAAGGCGTGAGCGACGGAGAGGCAGAGGAGGAGGGCCGAGGAGGCCTTGATCAGCTTCATCGCCGCGCCCCCATCGGGCGGATCGGCTCCACCGCCACGCTGGCGGCGGGCCGCAGCCCACCGCGCAGCAGCGCCAAGAGATCATCGAGGGGCATAAAGTCCTGATCCGTGGGCAAGCCGGGCGGGGTGATGACCTCGCCTCGGTGTTGGAGGACATAAACATCGGAGAGATCACGGCGGGCCATCTCCACGCCGGACTTGGGGTCCACCTCGATGAGGTACTTGCCTTGGGCCATGCCCGCGATCACCAGGTTACCTGCCGAGGCGCGCTCCAAGAACAGCAGCACGCGCTCACCTGGGTTGAGGCGGGCTTGCCCAAAGATCTTCTGGGTATAGACCTCCCCCGCCGCTGCGGCTTGACCGCCGCGCTGGCGCAGGATCAGCGAGCCGCTGAGCTTCACGCCCGCGACGGCGCGCTCAACGATGAGGTGGGTGTCGGTGAAGATCTCCAGGGGCGAGGTGGTGGCCTGCGTCTCCTGATGCACGACGCGGGCGATGATCACCGCCTCGGAGAGATCAAGCAGCTTCCCCAGCGTGGCGGGGCGCACGGTGGCCTGAGCGCTGCCCAGGAGCAGGGCGCCGATGAGGAGCAGGCGCGGCGTGGTCGGACATCCCATGGAATTGGGCCTCCTGTTTTGGATGGCCCAATCTAGCCGCCCCCCCGGACCCCTTCAAGCTCAAGGCAGGCCATCACCGCGCAGAGGCAAGGCGTCGGCGAAGCCCTCGGCCATCTCCAGGATCACCCCCTCGGCGTCGAGGAGCACGAAGGCGGGCAGGCGCTCGACCTCGAAGGCGCGCTTGGCCTCACCGGCGACGTCCAGCGCGATGGAGGTGGGGAAGCCCAAGGCGTCGGCCAAGAAGGCGGCGACGCGGGCGCGGGGCTCATCGGTGACGGCGATCAGCGCCGCGCCGTGGCGTTGGGCGAAGGCGCGCAGGCTGGGGAGGGCCTCTTTACAGGGCGCGCACCACGTCGCCCAGAAGAACAAGATGACGGGCCGGCCCCCGATGACGGGCAGATAACCGTTATAGCCCTCAAGCCACAGATCGCCCACCGAGGCGCCGATCCCGAGGGGCTGAAGGGGGCGGGGGCGTGGCGCCACCGTCAGCGGGATCTCCAAGCGCTGAGCGCCGCGCTTGACCAAGAGCGTGGCGGTGGAGCCTGGCGGCGCCAGCAGGCTGGCCTCGTGAAAGCCGCCTTGACGTCGCAAACGCCAGCCATCCACGGCCAAGATCTGATCCCCGACGCGCAGATCAGACGCCATCGCCGGGCCGCCGGGCAGGAGGCCGAGCACCTCGACGCCCTTAAAGCCGGGCAAGTCGCGAAACGAGAGGCCGAAGTAGCCTGGGCGTGAGGCCTCGATGCGACCCCACAGGCGTTGAAAGCGCGGGAGGGGGCGCGGGCCGCCTTGAGGCGTGGGCGTGGCCTCATTGCTGGGGGCGGGCGGGGGCTCGGGCCGGGGCGGCAGCAGCGGGGCATTCTCACAGCGGCGCAGGGCATCGAGGGTGGCCTGCTCTTGAGGGGAGAGCAGCGCAGAAGCGGTGATGCGCGCCAGGAGATAAGCGGCGCGGATCGCCGCGCCCTCTTGCAAGCTCAGCTGATCATAGATCTCGTCGAGGAGGTGGCGTTGAGCGCGCATCCGCTCCAGCCGCGCGCGCACGCCAGGCTGCTTAGAGAGGCGGCGCTGAAGGCGCTTGATCAAGCGTCGGCGCAGATCAAGCCGCTTGGCCTGCCCGACAGGCCCCTTCTTGAGCGGGTAATAGCCCTTACCCAAGAGATCCAAGGCGTCCTTGAGGGCCTCGGACCAGACGCGATGCCAGGCGGCGAGGGCCTCGGCGCAGCCGCTCAGCTCATCGAGGATCTCATTGATCTGCCGGGCGGAGCGGGGGGCGCCGAGGCCATAGCGGGTGACGAGCCGGGCCAGGCGCGCCCAGTCCGGGTGATCGGCGGGCTGAAGGGGCAAGGCGGCGTCGATGAGCTGGGCGACGGTGACGCCGCGCGTGGCGGCCTGGCGGGCGATGGCCATATACAAGAAGGCGTCGCTGGAGAGATGAGGCGTATCGGGGGTGTCATCGCTGAGGAGGACGGCGTCGGCGGCCTCAGCCATGCGGGTGGCGCCGCCCTCGAAGGCCTCGATCATGCGCAGGAAGTGCCCCACGTCGGCGCGCTCGGCCCAGGCGGGGATGCAGCCATAGGCGGGGCGATCGGAGACGGCGCTGAAGGCCCCGCAGGTGTTGGGGCGGGAATGCAGGGCGAAGCCCCCGGAGAAGCACTGAGACATCCACAAGACCACGCGCACATCGGGAGAGAGGGGCGCCAGATCGGCCTTGAGATCAGCGACGCGCCAGCGCTCCCCCCAGAGGGTGATGGCGGTCTGGGTCTGCCCCTCTGGATCGGGCTCACCGTGATCGGTGACGGCGATGAGGAGGGTATCACCGGCCTTCATCGAGGCGCCGGCCTCCTTGAGAAAGGCTTGCAGGGCGGCGCGGGTGGCGGGGCGTGCGCCTGGGAGGCGGGTGTCCTTGAGGATGGGGCCGGGATCGCTGAGGGGATCGAGGCGAGCGCCTTGAATCAGCCAATCATCTTGGGGGAGCTTATGGCGCGCGGCGGCGCGATCAGGGGCCTTCTCTTGCCCATCGGCCCAAAAGATCGTGACATCCTCGACGCCCCGCGCGGCGAAGAGGGCGGCGGCGACTTGGACGTGCTGGAGGTGACTCTCGTGGTTCTCGTCGGGGGAGCCCCCGCCTGCCAAGAGGAGCACCTTGAGGGCGAAGAGATGGAGCATGTGGGGGGTTGTCGCATAAATCGCGCGCGGAGGGTAGAGCGAGCGCCGCGCCCACGGCCATCCGATGAAGACGACGCTTGCCTCTGGTGGGCTTTTTCACTATCACCCCGCTCCATGAACGAAAACATCACCATCAGCAAGCACACCGTCGTCGCCTTTAACTATGTCCTGCGGGACGGCGAGGGCAAGATCCTCGACGACAGCGAGGGCAACCCCCTGGAGTATCTCCAGGGCGCGGGCAACATCGTGCCTGGGCTGGAGCGGCAGATGGAGGGCCACCAGGCTGGCGACGCCTTTGAGGCCATCGTCGCCCCCGCCGAGGGCTACGGCGAGCGCAAGAACATCCCCATCCAGTCTGTGCCCCGCGAGGCCTTCAAGGGCATCCCCCACCTCCGCGAGGGGATGCAGTTCAACACCCGAGGCGCGGACGGTGAGCTGACCCCCATCTGGGTACACAAGGTCGAGGAGGACGTGGTGCTCATCGACGCCAACCACCCCCTCGCGGGCGTGACCCTTCACTTCAACGTCGAGATCGCCCACGTCCGCGAGGCCAACCCCCATGAGGTCGAGCACGGCCACCCCTCATGCTCCGGCTGCGCGGGGGGCGGCTGCCACGCCTAGGGCGTCGTCCCGGCGCGCATGACACCCTAAGCCGCCGTGATCCTTCGAGATGCGCGGCGAGACACCAAGCGCATTTATCCCTCTCCTCGAAGCGCATAAGATGCGGCCCATGCATAAGCTCTACGCGCTCATCACCCTCGCCGCGTTGGTGGCCTGCTCCGATCCGCCCCCCGAGGAGGACGCGGGGATCACGCTCCGCGCCGACGCCCGCCCCACGCTCAATGACGCCCAGCCCCGCCCCGATCAGGGCGCGGCTGAGGACGCCCTCATCGAGGACGCCGCCCCCGATGACATGGGCGAGGACGTCGATGGCTTTCAGTGGCCCCCGCTCGACGACGCCGCCCCCCCGGTTGACCCCGATGAGGGCCTCCCCCGGCTCGACGCCGCGCAGCCCGATGAGCCGATGATGGCGATCATCGCCTTGGCCGAGGTGCCCGACGCCCAAGAGATGGACGAGCGCGCCAGCGCCGCCGTCAGCGTCGCGCCCTGGGCCGCCTTGGGCGAGGACGTCGGCTGTGTATCCGTCAGCGTCGATCCCAACGCGCCCGCGCCAGCGACCGTGAGCGCCGACGGCGGGGCCATCTCCGTCACGGGGGCCGTGGGCGGCGCGCTGCCCTTCACCTACGCCGCGGGCGCCTACTCCGCCGCGCGCGCGCTCAACGGGGACATCTTCAGCGACGGCGCGGCGCTCAACGTCAGCGGCGTGGGCGGCCCCCGCTTCCCCGCCTTCTCTGTCGATCTCACCGCGCCGACCAGCGTGCGTGTGGACGCCCCGTCGAGCTTATCTCAGCACAGCGTCGGCGGGGATCTGAGCGTGCGTTGGGGCGCGGGACAAGCCGAGAGCGTCCTCGTCACGATCATCCCCGTCGATTTCTCCGGCGGGCCGCTGCGTGGGTCATGGATCTTCTGCGGCGTCGATGACGCCGGGGCGGCCAGCGTACCCGCCGCGCAGCTTCGGGCGACGCTCAACAACAACCCCATTGGGCAGATGGTCATCATCGCCCTGACGCGCACCCGCGTCGCCACCGCCGATATTGGCCCCCACCGCGTCGTCTTCAGCGCCTCCACCAGCGGCGGCGCCTTGATCACCTTGGTTCCATGAGCCCCCTATGACCACCCCCCTCGCTTACTGGCCCCTTATCCACCAGGTCCATCACGCGCGCTGGCGCTCCGGCAGCATCCTCCAGCTGGCGCGCGTCGAGGGCGACGTGACGCCCGCCGAGGTGGAGGCGGCCTTGGTGATCTTGCGCGCGCGCCACCCTCGCCTGCGCGTGCGCTTCGAGGAGGGCGCGTTACGGCTCGTCGAGGCCGACGCCCTCCCGCTGGAGTGGCTTGATCGCCCCGCGCGGATGCCCACCGACGCCGAGGCGGCCTTAGCGGCGCCCTTTGATGAGCGGCTGTGGCGCCTGCGCGTGTTCGCCGCGCCGGGGGGCGTGACCTTGATGTTGACCATCCACCACGCCCTCGCCGACGCCAAGGCCACCGCTCTTTTTATCCATGAGCTGCTGCGCTGCCTCGCCGGAGATCCACCCCAAGGCGACTTTGAGCTTAAGCCCATCCGCTATCGCCGCCTTGAGGGCGCCGCGCCTGCCGCGCTTGTCACCGAGGGCCTGCCCCCCTCACCTTGGCCCTTCGACGCCTACGCCCCGCTTGAGGCGCGCCAGCCCCAGATCTTTACGGGGGATCTGGTCGAAGTGGATCAGCTCGTCGCCTTGGCGCGGGCGCGCGGCTTACGGTTTAACGCGCTGCTGTCGGCGGCCTTCTTGGCGGCGTGTGGGCGACGAACCGCGCTGGAGACGGCGGTGGATCTGCGTGGGCAGCTGGCCGAGGGGTCAGCGGCGACGATGGCGTGCCTGATGATGATGCTGACGACCCGCCCCAGCCCCTGCGGCGATCTTTGGATCGCGGCGGCGCGCTGCCAAGCGGCGTTAGAGAGCGCGTGGGCCCAGCGTGGGCGGCGTGGCTTCACCCCTCGGCGGGTGGATCGTGGGCTCTTGGAGTCGATGATCGAGGCCAACCTCTCCGGCGCCGAGGCCGAGGGCCGCTTCGCGGGCGCCCCCTCGCTGTCCAACCTGGGGCGAGTGGACCTCCCCGAGCATTACGGGGCGCTGCGGCTGGTGGATCTGCGCTTCACCACCGCCCAGATCGCGGCCTACTTCCCGCTCTTCCTCTCGGTCACCACGCTCCATGGCCGCGCCCGCTTTATGCTCAGCGCGCCTTCGCCGCTCATCGAGCCCAGCCACGCCGCGCGCATCCTCGCCGACCTGCTCCAGCGTTTGCGCCGCCTGGCCGCGACGGCGGCCCCCTAAAAGAATCAATCCATCGACGAATCCATAAGGTCTGCCTATGAGCCCAAAGCAAAACCCCGGCGTGGATGAGCGCGGCGACGTCCTCACCCGACAGAAGGTCACGCGCCCGCCGCTATATCGGGTGATCTTTCATAACGACGACTACACCACGCAGGAGTTTGTCATCCGCGTCCTCATGCGTTACTTCCACAAAGCGCGGGCGGAGGCCACCCAGATCATGCTCCAGGTCCATCACCAAGGGCGCGGCATCGCGGGGCTCTATCCGCGCGACATCGCCGCCTCCAAGGTGGCCCAGGTCGAGGGCCTCGCCCGTGAGAATGAGATGCCGCTGCGTTTGAGCATTGAGCCGGATGGGGGTGGGTCATGATTGATCTGAGCTTGGGTTTAAAGATCGCCTTGGAGGTGGCCATCGACGCCGCCCGTGATCGTCGTCATGAGTTCTCGGGCACGGAGCACCTCTTCTACGCCCTGCTCCATGATCAAGACACCCGCCTGGTCATCGAGGACTGCGGCGGGGACGCCGACGCGCTCAAGCGCGAGGTCGAGGCGTTCATCGAAGATGAGGGGCAGATCCCCCGCGTGCCCAAGCACTACATCCTCAAGGTCAGCCCCTCCCTTGGCTTCCAAGAGGTCTTACAGCGAGCCATCGCCAACGCCGAAAGCTCCGCGCGCGGCGAGGTCGCGGGGCCGCATGTGCTCGCCGCCCTCTACCTCCTTGATGACTGCTACAGCGTCTACCTCCTCAAGCGCGCAGGCATACAGCGGCTCGACGTGCTGGAGTCGGTCTCCCACGGCGCCTACAAGGCGAGCTTGGAGGGGGACGACGAGGACGAGGACGAGGGCGACGACGCCAGCGGCGACGGCGAGGACGGCCCCAAGGCGCTCAAGGGCGAGAAGGCGCTGAGGGCCTACACGCTGCACCTCAACGCCGAGGCGGCGGCGGGGCGCATCGACCCGATGGTGGGGCGCGAGGCCGAGCTGAGCCGCGTCATCCACATCTTGGCGCGGCGGCGCAAGAACAACCCCGTGCTTGTCGGCGACGCGGGCGTGGGCAAGACGGCCATCGTCGAGGGCCTGGCCCGCGCCATCCACAACCAGGAGGTCCCCTCGCTCCTCGCCGACGCGCAGATCTACGCCCTGGACGTCGGCTCACTCCTGGCGGGCACGCGCTACCGTGGCGACTTTGAGCAGCGGCTCAAGGCCATCGTCACGCAGCTGGAGGGGATGCCCGAGGCCATCCTCTTCATCGATGAGATCCACACCCTGATCGGCGCGGGGGCCACCAGCGGCGGCGCCCTTGACGCGGGCACGCTGCTCAAGCCGCTCCTGGCGCGGGGCAAGCTGCGCTGCATTGGCGCGACGACATGGAAGGAATACCGGGGCGTCTTTGAGCGCGATCACGCCTTAGCCCGCCGCTTCCAAAAGGTCGAGGTCGGCGAGCCCAGCGTGGAAGAGACGGTCCAGATCCTAGAGGGCCTCAAGCCGCGCTACGAGGCATTCCACCAGATCCAGTACGGCGAGGGCGCCTTACGCGAGGCGGCGGAGCTATCAGCGCGCTACCTCAGCGATCGTTTCCTGCCGGACAAGGCCATCGACGTCATCGACGAGGCGGCGGCGGGGCAGCGCCTGGGCGGCGAGCCGACCGTGGAGGCGATCCACATCCAGCGCACGCTCTCCACGATGGCCCAGATCCCCCCCAAGCAAGTCGAGCAAGACGACCGTCAACGCTTACTGCGCCTGGAGGCGGAGCTACAGTCGGTGATCTTCGGTCAGAACGAGGCCGTCGAGACCCTCGCCGCCGCCGTCAAGATGTCGCGCTCGGGCTTAGCCCACCCTGACAAGCCTTTGGGCGCCTTCCTCTTCACGGGCCCGACGGGCGTGGGCAAGACCGAGGTGGCCCGCCAGCTGGCGCGCATCCTTGGCCTCAAGCTGCTGCGCTATGACATGAGCGAGTACATGGAGCGCCACACGGTCTCCAGGCTCATCGGCGCGCCGCCGGGCTACGTGGGCTTCGACCAAGCGGGCTTACTGACGGATCAGGTCGCCAAGAACCCGCACGCGGTGGTCTTACTCGATGAGATTGAAAAGGCCCACCCTGATGTCTTCAACCTGCTCTTACAGGTGATGGATCACGGCACGCTGACGGACAACAACGGCAAAAAGACCGACTTTCGCAACGTGATCTTGCTGATGACGAGCAACGTCGGCGCCCGCGATCTCCAAAAGGGGCGGCCTGGCTTTCACACCTCGACGGCGACGCCTGGTGACAAGGCTGATGATCGCGCATTTAAAGAGAAGTTCAGCCCGGAGTTCCGCAACCGGCTTGACGCG
The DNA here is from genome assembly GCA_018813065.1 of Myxococcota bacterium. Taxonomy (GTDB): domain Bacteria; phylum Myxococcota_A; class Bradymonadia; order UBA7976; family UBA1532; genus JAHJCH01. The sequence goes on along the minus strand of JAHJCH010000023.1, from coordinate 3,811 downwards.
CGCATCCGCTTCGCCGCGCTGACGCCGGAGGTCATGCTCTTGGTGGCGCGGAAGTTCAGCGCTGCTTTAGCGGGGCAGTTGGAGGCGCGTGGTGTGCGTGTCCACTTCACCGAGGCGGCGATCGCGCGGCTCGCCAAAGAGGGCTACGACCCGCTCAACGGCGCGCGGCCGATGGATCGCCTGATCCGCGAGCAGCTCAAGCGCCCGCTGGCCGATGAGCTGCTCTTTGGCGCGCTGGCCCACGGCGGCGCGTTGGAGATCGACGCCGACGAGGCCAGCTTCAAGCTGCGCCAGCTCGAAGAGGGGGCGGAATAGATGCTCCTCGCCATCGATCTGGGCAACACCCAAACGGTCGTGGGCCTGTTTAACGAGGGGCAGCTGGTGGATCGCTGGCGGATCGCCACCAACCCCAAGCGCACGATGGACGAGATTGGGCTTCAGCTGCGGATGCTGTTCTCCATCTACGGCTCAGGCACGGACATCACCGAAGCGATCCTCTCCAGCGTGGTGCCCACCTTAACTGACACCTGGGTGCGCATGTCGCGGCGCTACTTTGGTGTGCGTTGCCGCGTGGTGGGGCCGGGGCTCAAGACGGGGATGCCGATCCTCTACGACAACCCCCATGAGGTCGGCGCGGATCGCATTGTCAACGCCGTGGCGGCCTATCAACGCTACCACTGCGGATTGATCGTGGTGGATCTGGGCACGGCGACGACCTTGGACGTGGTGACGCCCAAGGGTGAATACCTTGGCGGGGCGATCTGCCCGGGCGTGCGCATCTCCAACGACGCGCTCTTTGACAACGCGGCGCGGCTACCGCGCGTGGAGTTTGCCAAGCCGCGCTCAGCCATTGGGCGCAACACTGTCCACAGTGTGCAAGCGGGGATGTACTACGGCTACGTCAGCCTCATCGACGGGCTGGTGACGCGGATGCGCGCGGAGCTGAGCTTCCCTTGTAAGGTCATCGCCACTGGCGGTCTGGCCAGCAGCATCGCCGATGACAGCGAGACCATCGAGGAGGTCGATGAGCTATTGACCTTGGAGGGTCTATGGCTCCTGGCGGAGCGCAACGCCCAATAAGCCATGAGCAGCGCCGCTTAGGGTCATCTCCCGCGCGGATATTTTGCGCGTCCCCGATGATGAGAATCTCTGGCGAAGTTGAGCATTTAGCTCTACGCTCTAGTTTCCCGAAAATTTGAGGGAGATTGGAGGGGAACAATGCGCATTGAAGCCACAGTCCCAGACGCTCGAGCCACCGCGCTCCAAGAGCTGTCCTCTGAACTTGGTATCAGCAAAAGCCAACTTATGGATGAAGCCCTCACGCTTTTCCTCAAGGTCGTGATTGAAGCCAAAAAAGGTCGGCAAATCGTCTCGCTTGGATCTGAGAACGAATCTCCTTGCGAAATCGTGACCCCCAGCCTGACGCAAATGGAGTGGTTCCGTTCTCGTCAGCCGATTTCACTCAATGAGGTCGCACTTGGGCGTATTGAAAACGCCCTCGACAATCCCCCAGCGCTTCATCCTGCACTCAAAACCGCCCTTACATCTGAAGGTTGATGTGCTGAATTTTTTGACAGTTCCTATCACCGCATCTGATACACTGGACTTGCAACGAAAAAGTGGACACCTGATTTAGGCGGCAAGACCCCCTGGGCGTAGATGTCACTCAAGTGCGCCTTGCGCGCTCTGAGAGCACATGGGCGACACCTCTCCCGAATTTCGACACATCAGGGCCTTTTTATGCCCAAAATTACGCTCAATCAATGCGCTAAGAGCGCCGCGACCTCGTGGAGATCCTCGAGGATAGCATCGATCTCCTCCTTGGCCTCATCGGCCTCGCTTCGTGAGGCGAGCCCCCGAAAAAACGCGATGAAGCTGGGGCGGTTGTCGATCTCGATGTCCAGCCCGCAGGTCACGAGGTTGAGCCCCGCGCGCCTCACCTCGCCGATGTACTCGCCCGTCTCCTCGCCGACCTCCTTGAGCCCATAGTCGTTCTTGATCTTGCTGATCCCCACCCTCCGAGACTGATCAGGCACGTCATCATCGAAGACGTAGAGCTGGACAAGCTCGTTGGCGTAGTCCGCCTCGACGCCCTCCTCCGCGTAAAAGTAATTATCCACCCCGTCCAGCGAGACGACCTTCGCCTTCACGAAGGTCCGCCCCTGGACCGGGAAGCTGATCCCGTAGCGTGAGTTGCTCTTGACCAAGAAATAGGTCAACGCACCAATAACCACGAGCGCGATAACTGCGCGACGCATCATAACCTCCAAGACATCCCCCCCACTTGAACCCCAAGCGAGGATCGTGAGTAAAGCTTGATGTGCAGGCGACCACACTTATCGCGCGGGCTCGTGGGAAGGCCAAGGTGGTTGAGGATCGGGCATCAGCGTCCGAGCGTCGGTCTCACCCCGAGCGCCTTGCGCGCTCTGAGAGCACATGGGCGACACATCTCCCCTCATCTCCTCCTACGTCAACACCTGAGGCGACAGCGCCCCGTCTTCCGGTGGCATGAGCCTTAATTTTTACCGAGACCTCATATTTCAACGTCCAAGACCTCAAGCAAGATCGAGTAGAAGGCCTTGAAGCTCTCTGAACGGTTCAATTCAGGGCGCATATGAGCACTCACCATGCGCGCGAGTTCGGATTTCCTCAAACCTGATTTAAAGTAACCCGCGCGTTGTAGGAGACGCTCCAGCGTCTCCCATGTCCCACCTCGGATCTCGTCGGGGGTACGATACTTTTGTTTTTGGGGAATCGACACACTGACCCTGGGATAAGCGGCGCACACTGCCGCCCAGTCCCCAAAGAACCAGGCCTCAAGCTCCTCGACTACGATTCGATGCGAAAGCTGCCAATTCTCGCGGTCCACGCTCCGCGTCACCAAACCTGCTCGATGGGCGATTTGCTCAAGCTCCGCTTTGAGCTGATGACAATCGCTGTCATCTCGATCCAAGAGCACGATCACGCGCCAACTTGGATCAAGCCAGCTCGCGTAGCCTCCGGGCGTCGGTGTCACCCACCTGCGCCTTGCGCGCTCTTAGAGCACATGGACGACACCTCTATTACGCTTTTTTAAGGATTAGTGAAATTGTTCGAGTTTTTCAATTTTGTCAGTAAATTTTATCTCTATTAAATCTACTTTTTTTGAAATTGACTCAATCTCTTTGTTAATGATAGAGATGCGATTATCGTTAAACGTGATCTTTTCATCGTTTTCTTCTGTTAGTTTTTCGATAAAATCGACAAGCTCCTTTTTATAGTTGTTCATTAATGATTTATATATCCTAAATGATGGGCTCGATGCAGTTTTTAACCCCTCTTTCTCGATTTCAAGCTTAATTTGGCTCAGTTCTTTGCTTAGCTTTTCAAACTCTTGATGTTTTTCTGTATTTTTTGACTCTAAAAGAGCAACTCTTTCCTTTATATTGCTAATATCGTCAAAATACTTAAGCGCCATAGAGCCCATTCCAGCTATTATTAATACAATAAGCGATGTAGTAGATGAATTCATTTTAACTCCTGCGAGAGGATAGGCCGCTCAAGCGACCCCAACCAGGTATGTGTTTTCTTAAACTTTCCAAGATTAAGTTTCCGTCAAGCCTGCTGAATGTACACCAGCCCCTACCCCGCGATCGAGGAGAATCTGTAGGCGATGCTTTGCCCGGCGGAATAGGGTGCCCATCCGCCATGGCGGACGGAGGCGAGAAAAGGTGAGGAAGATCCCCCCTCCTGGTATGTGGAGGTTACGAAGCCAAACCACAGCCAAAAAGAGGGATCGATGGAAGGGTGTCACGAGTTCGAGATTGGAGCG
>JAHJCH010000178.1 GCA_018813065.1 Myxococcota bacterium | reverse complement strand
GGCGGCGCTGCGGGCGGCGGAGGCTGCCCAGCCCATCGACGAGGCGGAGGCCAAGGCCCTCAAGGCGGGCGCCGCCGCTCAACTCAAGGCGGCGATGGCGGATCTCAAGGCCGCCGAGCGCGCCCACCGTGAGGCCCTCATCGCGCTGCGCGCCGCCGAGGCCAGCGCTGACGGGCTAGATCAGCGCCTGGGCGCGCTGACGCTCAAGGCGGCGGAGGTCGAGGGGCGGCTGCGCAGCGCGCTGGACGCGCTGGGCCTTGAATCTGAGGTGGCGCTGGGGCCGCCCTTGGACGCCGCGCAGGTGGCGGCGTTGGAGGCGACGCGCGGGCGGCTTGAGCGGCGCTTGGCGGTCTGTCAAGCCCAGGTCGAGGGGGCGAGGGCGGCGCGGGCGGCGCACCTTGATCGCGTCGAGGCGCGGCTTGAGGGGGCCGAGGCAGAGGCCCTTGAGGCGGAGGCGGCGCGTGTCGAGGCGGCGCTGGAGGGGCAGCGACGGCGGCGGCTCCTCTTAGAGGGGGAGCTGGAGCGCCAGCGTGAGGGCGAGGCGACGCACGCGCACCTCATCGAGGCGCTGGAGGAGGCGACGCAGCGTAAGAGCCTGCGAGATCGGCTTCACAGCCTCATCGGGGTCAGCGAGGGGGATCACTTCAAGCGCTTCGCCCAGATCCTCAACCTGCGCGAGCTGATCGCCAAGGCCAACGCCCACCTAGAGCGCCTCTCGCCGCGCTACCAGTTGGCGCCCGCCCTCGGGGATGATGGCTGGCCGAAGCTGGCCTTCGTGGTCAACGACGCCCACCAAGCGCATGACGCCCGCCCCCTGACGACGCTGTCGGGGGGCGAGACGTTCCTCGTCTCCTTGGCCCTGGCCCTCTCCCTCGCCGACTTCCGTCACCTCAAGATGCCCATCTCCACGCTGCTCTTGGACGAGGGCTTCGGCACGCTCGATCCCGAGACGCTGAGCATGGCCATGCAGGCGCTGGAGAAGCTCCAAGCCTCGGGGGCGCAGATCGGGATCATCAGCCACGTCTCGGCGCTCATCGAGCGCATCGGCGCGCGGGTCTTCGTCGAGAAGATCGGGGCGGGGCGATCGCGGATCAAGACCAACCTCGACGGCGTTGAGGGCTGAAGCGGAAGCTGTGGACGATGGAGCGGATGAGATGAAGCGCATCTTCGCCATGATGCTCAGCCTGCTGTGGGCCTGCCAAGCGCCCTCACCAGCACCTCAACTCGGCGCGCGGCGCGCCGCGATCTACTACGGCCAGCGGACGCCGAGCGCGCTTGAGCTGAGCCCGGCCCAGCGGTTGGCGATCGGCTGGCTTTATTTAACGGCCGAAGGACCGCAGGCAGCCTTCTGCACCGGCACGCTCATCGCGCCAAAGCTCGTGGTCACGGCGCGTCACTGCACGGAGGGTTGGAGCGCGGATCACATCAGCTTTGGGGTGGGGCAAATGCCGAACGAGCCGCGGGCGACCCTTCGCCTCGACGCCATCTTTGAGCACCCGGAGGTGGACGTCGCGTTGCTGCAGCTGCGCAAGAAGGCGACCGTGCGTGTCCCTGAGTTGGCGCCTATCCCGCCCAACCGTGTCCCGCTCCAATACAGCCTGGTGGGCCGAGAGGTTCAAGCGGCGGGCTACGGCCAGACGCACGATGACTCTGAGGGGCGGTACTTCGCCACGGTCGAGCTGATCCGCGTGCTGGGCGCCTCGATCTTCGTCGATGGGCGGGGCGAGCAAGGCCTCTGCTTTGGCGACTCAGGCGGCCCCGTGATGACGCACTACGCGGGCGCGCCGGTGGTGCTCGCCGTGGAGCACGGCGGGGAGGAGTCCTGCGTGGGCGTCGATGAGCTGACCCGCCTCGATCCGCTCATCCCCTGGATGAACGAGGTCACAGGGGATCTCTTGGGAGCCTGTGGGCGCTTCAGCGACGCGGACGCCTGCGAAGGCCCCCTGCGCGTCACCTGCGAGGACGCATCGCTGCGTGTAGAGGACTGCGGGGAGACGGAGACCACCTGTCAGTTTCGGGGGGAGGCGGCGGGCTGCTTTGTTGATCCTTGCCCGACGCTGCCGGTGCGGGGGCTGTGTGAGGCGGATCATGCCCTCTACTGCGAGGATGGCCGCTACTATGACGAGCCTTGCGCGGCGGGCTGCCATTACCTCGACGGCCGCGCGCGCTGCCTGGGGGGCGTGGACGCGGCGATCGGTGAGGCGCGCGCAGATGAAGGCCTGGCCGCGCCACGCCAAGCGCTGGACCGCGCCGAGGCGAACATGCTGGGTCGGGGCGGCTGCGGGGTGATGACGCCCGCAGCCCAAGCACCTGGCGCTTGGATCTTGTTGTGGATGGGGCTCTTAACGCTGGCGTGGCCGCGTAGGGAGGCGTGAAGCATGCGATGGGTGATTGATCGGCTTGAGGGTGAGGTGGCGATCATCGACGCGGGGGGGGCGTGGCTGGAGATCCCGCGCGGCGCGCTGCCCGAGGGTGCAGGGGAGGGCTGGGTTCTCCAGATCACCCGCGATGAGGCAGCGGAGTCACAGGCGCGCGGCGCGCTGGAGGCGCGGCTGGCGGCGCTGATGAGCGAGGATGATGGCGGCGATCTGGAACTCTAAGCGGCGGGGCTGAGGCGCAAAAAAAAGACCCCAGCGGGGCCTCTCTCATCATCGCGCGTGAGGCGCTGACTTACTTGGTGGCGTCCTTGGCCGCGTCCTTGGCCCCGCCAGCGGCGGAGGCGCCCATATCCACGCCCAGCTCCTTCATGGCGTTGCCGAACTTGGCGACGCTGCCGGTGGCCTTGGCGGGGAGGTTCTTGGTCTTCTCGATGTTGAGGCGGATGGACTTGGTGACCTCCTCCTGGATGCCATTGAGGCCCTCAAGCTTCTTGTTGGCGTCGGCCTTCTCTTCCTTGCTGGACATTGGGTTCTTGGCCTTCAACTCCAGGCTGGTCTTGGCCTTGGTGGCCAGGACGGGGACCTCGACGAGCTGCTTGGCCATGTGCTCACCCAGGGCGCGGATCGCCGCGGGGGTGCCATACAGCTTGCCCTTGTAGGCGGCGAACTCATTGAGGAGGCCCTCAAACTCGGCCTTGCCCGCCTCATCGAGGCTGCCGGGCATCTCGGGGCTGCCCTTGAGGGCGCTGGTGAGGGCCTTGCCCATCTCCTCCTTGGGGATGTTGAACTTGGCGGGCGCGCCTGTGATCTTCTCGATCATGGCGTCCACGCCGTCCACCGGCGCCATCACGTCGGCCATCTTGGCGTCCAGCTCAGCGGGGACCGCCGACAACAGCTCATAGTCGCTCTTGCCGCCGCCGCCGCCGCCGCCGCCGCCACCGCAGGCGAGGAGGCCAGAGGACGCCAATAAAACCACCAGGTACATCGCGCGCTGCATAAAAATCTCTCCCTCAAGTGCTCTGTTGGGAATGAGGACTCGCTTTAACTGGTGCAATCTCAGCGCGCTGTCAAGAAAATGCGACCAAAGAAGTGGAGGTCCTCTTTGGATGTAGGTGAATCAGCGGTGCGGGCCTTTGTGCGGGACAAAGGCGCAAAACTCTTGGACCTCTTGGGCGAGCGAGCCCGGCCCGACGCGGGCTGGCGGCTGCACAGCGGCGGGGCGTTCATCCGGGTTGAGAGCGAGGTTGATCATCTCTTTGAGCGGCTCGTCGTCGTCATCATCAAGCCCGAGGGGCTCGACGCCGCCACCTTTCAGCGCTGGGTCAAGGCGCGCGTGGACACCTATCATCGCTACCTTGAGGGCTGCAACCTTGGGCGCCGCCTGCACCTTCAAACACAGACCAAGATCGCGGTGGTGATCTTAACTCGACGGCTGGGGCATGACCCCACAGACATCGACGCGGCCTTGCCCAGCCCCCGCGCGCTGCTTGAGCGGCTCAAGGCCTTCACGCTTGATCTTGAGCGCCACATGAGCGCCCTCGCTGACCCGGATCTGAAGCACCTGGCGGCGATCCGCACCTACAGCGTCCCTCAACGGCGCGGCGCTTACGTGCGCCTTGGGCTAGACAACCTCCCCTACCTCATCGGGCACGATCACCCCCCCAGCGCCATTGACCCCATCAGCCTCTTTCGTGGGGTCGCCGAGGAGCTCTTGGAGCGCGTTGAGGCCAAGCGCGGCGATCTGCGTGGGCGACGGCGGCTCCAGCGGGTCCGTGTGCTCTTGGCGGAGATCGACGCAGGCCCGACCAACCTTCGCCGGATTCGACGGCGGATCGGCGAGCTTCAGCCTCGCCCCGCCTGGCCTTGGCTCCTGCTGCTGCTCCTCTCCACCCTCAGCCTCGCGTGGTTGATGCGTTGAGCCCCTGGTGTTGAAGGGAGGTGTTGGCTATGAATGGCGCCTCCTTCGCTTTTATGGAGCCTGAATGTTTGTCTGGAATATCGACCCCAACTTCTTCCACATCCCTGATCTGGTCCCGCTGCTGGGGGGCCGAGGGATTCGATACTACGGGGTGCTCTTCGCGCTGGCGTTGATGGTCGGCTTCTCCATCTGGCAATGGCAGATGCAGCGCTCTGGGCGAACCAAGGCGCAGGCAGAGCGGCTCTTGACCGTCGGCGTCATCGGCGTCATCGCTGGGGCGCGGCTCGGCCATTGTCTGTTCTATGAGCCGGGGCGCTACCTCAAGAACCCCATCTCGATCCTCTACTTCTGGGAGGGGGGGCTGGCCAGCCACGGCGCGACCATCGGGCTGATCTTGGGCCTCCTCTACTATGCCCGCGCCGAGAAGATGCCCCTGGCTGAGGTGATGGATCGCTTCGCGATGCCCACGGCCTGGGCGGCCTCGCTCGTCCGCTTGGGCAACTTTATGAACGCGGAGATCGTCGGTCGCCGCACGGATGTCCCTTGGAAGGTCAAGTTCCCGCGCCATGATCGCGGCATGCTGGAGCTGTGCGATCAGTGCGGCGACGGCGCCAATCAGCTCTGCGCTTATGTCGGTGAGCGTTGCTACAGCCTCGCCAATGTCCCCTGGCGTCACCCCAGCCAGATCTATGAGGCGCTGATGGGCTTCGCCATCTTGGGGATCCTCTTTTGGGTGGATCGCAAGTACGGTGAGCGCCGCCCGTTGGGCCTGCTCGGCGCGCTCTTCTTCGCGCTGTACTTCAGCGGCCGCTTCTTGGTGGAGTTCTTCAAGGAGTATCAGACGCTCAACGCGGGCCTGACGATGGGTCAGTACCTCTCCTTGCCTTTCCTCATCGGGGGCTTCGTCTGGATCGCGCGGATCGCTCAACACCCTCTGCCTCAAGCGATCGTGAAGCCCAAGGCCTGAGGTGTTCAATGTGTTCAATGTGTTCAATTTTTGGACACATTGAACACATCACTCTACGTAAATTCAAGCTCTCAGCGTGGCACAATATCCGCATTATCTTCTGTCACCCACAACAGGAGGTGCCATGTTCGTCTGGCTGATCTGGATTCTCTTCGGACAGGCTCAAGTCGATGCGCTGTGCGGCGTTGACTCATTTGAGCCCAATAATGAACGCGCTCGCGCGAAGAGCACACGGAATAAAGATGTGAAGGCGCGAACTTGCAAAGGTGATGATGATTGGTTCTATTTAAGGCTAAAAAAAGATGAAGATGTACACTTGAGCCTTCAACTCGATACAAAAAAGGTCTGTGCGGCTCCCATCGTTTATCCTCCACGCGCCAGAAAGTCTCTTGGGGCATCTTATCGCGATAAAGAAAAGAGCGGCGTTCGTTTTAAGGCGCCAGAGACTGGAAAATATCGAGTGTTCATCCGCTGCGAGGTTGAGCCGAGTGATTATCAACTAAAAATGATCAAAGGTCGCGCCGCGCCCTGATCTTTACTGCCCTCGCCGCGCAGGCTCGATCTCATAGGTCAGGAGCTTGCGATAGAGGTTGCGGCGAGAGATCCCCAACATCGCCGCCGCCTTGGTCTTGTTCCAACGGCAATGGACCAAGGCGGCGATGATCTCAGCGCGCTCGATCGCCTCCCAATCCGCCCGGCTTTGAACCCCCCCCTGCGGGACGGCGAGGGGGAGCGACAGGCGCGCGGGAGAGGGCCGCTTGAGCATGGGGGCGAGGCGCGTGGGGGTCGCTGAATCCGGCGCTGAATCCGGCGCTGAATCTTGGGGTGGAGGAGGAGGGGGGGGGGCGGGGGGGGGCGCCTCCAAGGCAAAATCCGCAGGCTCAAGCGTGGCCCCCTTCGAGAGGATCAAGGCCGACTTGAGGGCGTTCTCAAGCTCCCTGACGTTCCCAGGCCAAGGGTGCCGCATCAGGCACCGCAGCGCGTGAGGCGAAAGCGCGCGCTGGGGGATGCGCAGATCCTCATGAAAGCGCGCTTGGAGATGCTCAATGAGGGGGGGGATATCCTCAGGGCGCTCACGCAGCGGGGGCAGGCTGATCTGCACCACCTTGAGGCGAAAGAAGAGATCCTCTCGAAATAAACCTCGCTTGATCTGCGCGCGTAGATCCCGATGCGTCGCCGAGATTAAGCGCGCCTTGAAGGGCTCCACCCGCTGTCCGCCGATAGGCAGCACCTCACGCTCTTGAATCACCCTCAATAGCTTCGCCTGTAGCCCAAGGGGCAGCTCTCCGATCTCATCTAAAAAGACAGTCCCCTCTCCAGCGAGGCGCAGGAGGCCCTCTTTATCCGTATTCGCCCCCGTAAATGCGCCGCGTTTATAGCCAAAAAGCTCACTTTCTAACAATGTCTCTGGCATAGCAGCACAATTTATTGCCATAAAAGGCAATTCTTTACGAATACTTTTATAATGTAATGATTTTGCGATCAACTCTTTCCCTGTCCCACTTTCTCCAAAAACAAGAACAGGCACTTGATAGTCGCAGACCCTGGAAATTAAATCAAAAACTATATACATTTTAGGGCTTCGTGTAATTATATTCGGAAATGAATATTTTATTTTGAGAGCAGCGCTCGTAGATAGCAAAGTTCTTTCAAAATGAGCAATTTCAACAGATTTTGCAACAACATCCTCTTGTAAGCTCGCTGTAAGTTCTTCAAGCTCTAATGCGGCTTTTTTAAGATGCTCTTGATCGGATAAAAGTCGATTTATTTCATTGATATAATTAAGTATCGCTGCAACAATCTTACTTAAATCTTTAATCGATTGTAAGTCATGGACTTCGATCGGATTTTTGCCATTATGAGATTTCGTTAAGCAAATTGCGCCGATCTTATTGGAGTTGAATACAATTGGCACAACTAATATAGATTTTATGTCATTATCCGCTTTTAAAGAAATTCTTGAGTCTATCGAAGCATCCGCAGATAAAATAGATTCACTTGTTCGTAGAACATGGTCTGTTACTCGAATATACGATTTAAATGAATGCCCTCTTAATTGGCTTTTAGGCCAATTATGTGTAGCCTTTATTTTATGGCGCCCATTGTCGAGTAAAATTACAAAACCTTGTGATGATTCTGTTAAGAATACAGCGCCTTCTAACATAATTTGAAGGACTTCTCGCTGAGATTTTGCCTCAACGATCTTCTTAACAAGCTCGACTTTGGTTTTTAAGTGTTGGTTTTCTGTTGATTTATCCATTTTAAGACGACGTGTTAATTCATCAATTTATCAAGCTTTAAAATTGATTTGACGACAAAACGCAATCAATACGCCCAGCCTGCGCATAAAACTTCGTCCGCGCGCCCTCCTCCTGCGACCTCAGCCGAAGACGACCTCAGCGCAGCGTCCATCGCGCTCGACCTTGATGGGGCAACGCATAAAGCGGCGGACGGTCTCAATCTGGGTGAGCGTGTGCTGCGTCAACGGCCCCGCGCGGAAGCGCCCACCACCCGCCATCGCCATCGGGATGATCAGCTGATCGGCGAGGTGCGCGTCGACGGGGGCGTCCTCGCTGAGGTAGACCCGCGCCGCGTCAATGGCCTCATCCGCGACCCGCTCGGCAGGGATGCCGCGCCGCCCAAAGGCCGTAAAGCCAGCCACGCCCCCCTCGCTCTCGATCTCCAAGATGAGGACGTTGCCTGGGCAAAACGCGTCGGAGATCATCTCCAACTCCAGGCTCTCACCCGGCCAGTGCAGCCGCTGGGCGACCCGCTTGAGCTCGCGCTGGCCGACGTGCTCGGGCAGGTGCGCGCAGAGGGCGCGCGCGCGCCGCCTTTGCAGGCGACCACGCGTCATGATCTCGATGGGCTTGAGCTGGGATGGCTCAACCTGCACGCGAAGGCGGCCACCCCCAGCGGGGAAAAAGCCATGGCGCTCCAGCGTCACCTTGACACGCCCGCCCATGCGGATCAGCGCAGGCACGAAGACCCGCTCGATGAAGTCAAAGGGCGGCGCCGCTGGGTTATGCGTGCCGCCCTCCAAGAAGACCTCCGAGGGGCCATCCGCCGCCATCAAGGGCGGCAGGATGGTCTGTAGGACCAGCATCGCGCTGCCAGCGGTGCCGACCGAGAAGTGATACTTGCCAGAGAAGATCCCCTTGGGCCGAAAGACGACATGATCGCTGCGCAGGCTCGCCCCATCGACCTCGGCGGCGCTGATGGCCGCCGCCGCCTCAAGGGCGGTCAGGTGTTGGCGCAGCAGGCCGGACTTTTGCCGCCCTGCGCGGATCTTCGTCAGCGTCAAATCCTGCCCCGTCAGCGTCGCTAAGCCCAGGCTGGTGCGCACAATCTGCCCGCCTCCTTCGCCTAAGCTGCCATCGATCTCAATCACGCGCTCCTCCTTATCCCTTCACCACCGCGAGGGGGACGAGGCGGGCCACCTTGCGAGCGATCCCCGCCCCATCCATCACCTCGACCACATCCGCCACGTCCTTATACGCCTCGGAGATCTCCTCCGCGACCGTGCGCGGGCTGGGGCTGCGCACATAGATCCCTTGGGCCTTGAGCTCTTTGAACAATTCGCGCCCCTTGGCGGCCTCGCGGGCCTTGGAGCGCGAGAGTACACGGCCCGCGCCGTGGCAGCTGGAGCCAAATGTGGTCTCCATCGCCTTTTGTGTACCCGCCAAGACGAAGCTATAGCGCCCCATGTCGCCGGGGATCAGCACGGGCTGGCCCACCTCACGGTAGGCGCGGGGCACATCGGCGTGGCCTGGACCAAAGGCCCGCGTCGCGCCCTTGCGGTGTACACAGACCCGTCGCTGCTGTCCCTCGACGAGGTGCGTCTCCCACTTGGCGATGTTGTGGCAGACGTCATAGACCAGATCGAGATCGCCGGCTTGACCGAAGCGGGCGCGCATCGCCTCGCGGACGAAGTGCGTCATCATCTGCCGGTTGGCGAAGGCGTAGTTGACCGCGCTGTTCATGGCCCCGAAGTAGTCCGCCGCCTCGGGGGAGCCCAAGGGCGCGGCGCAGAGCTGGCGATCAGGCAGCTTGATGCCGTACTTGGCCGACGCCTCCAGCATCGCCCGCAGGGAATCATCGCAGACCTGATAGCCCAGCCCGCGGCTCCCCGAGTGGAGCATCACGGTCACGCCCCCCTGACGCAGCCCGAAGGCCGCCGCCGCGACCGGATCGTAGATCTCATCGACGTAGCCCAGCTCGCAGAAGTGGTTGCCCGAGCCGAGGGAGCCCAGCTGCGGCAGCCCGCGCTGCTTGGCGCGCTTGCTGACCTTGTCAGGATCAGCCCCGCGGATCTGCCCTCGCTCCTCAATCACCTCCAGATCCGCCTTGCGCCCGTAGCCCTTGCGCACGGCCCAGGCTGCGCCCTCGACCAAGACCTCATCGAGATCGGAGGCGCTTAAGCTGACGGGGCTCTTGCTGCCGACGCCCGAGGGGATCGCCTTGTAGAGATCGGTGGAGAAGCGCTCCAGATCATCGACGATGTCCTCGCGCTGGAGGCCCGAGGTCATCAGGCGCACGCCGCAGTTGATGTCATAGCCGACGCCGCCAGGTGAGACGACCCCCTCCGCCTCGTCAAAGGCGGCGACGCCGCCGATGGGGAAGCCATAGCCCCAGTGGATATCGGGCATGGCGATGGAGTGACCGATGATGCCCGGGAGCGTGGCGACGTTGGCGACCTGCTCCGGGCTGCGATCCTGACGCACGTCCTCGATGATGCGCTCAGAGCCGAAGATCAGGCCTGGGACACGCATCGGCCCCACGGCGTCGATCTTCCAGGTGTACTCGCTCTCTTGGCGCAGATAGGGGTTCTTCATCTCAGCGATCCTTTGAGTTTAGACGTCGATGATCACTTGAGCGCGCCAGCCCTCGGGGGTGGGCGCCAGCTCAAGGTGGTGATAGGTCGCGCTCTTCAGCTCCGCGACCACGCGGGCGCTGGCCTCAGCCTCACCCCAGAGCGTGGCCTCCAGCGCCGCTTCGGGCAGCAGCCGCACTGAGGCGCGCCGCGTGAGGAAGCCATCGAGGATGGCCAAGAGCAGGATCTCGTTGATCCAGCGGACCAAGAGATCCTCATGATCAAGGCCGCGCAGGGTGACACGTTGACGCGCCTCGGCGCCCAGCGTCGCCCCCTCGGTGAGGTTGTCGGTGATGGCCTCCGCCGCCACCTCAAAGATCCCCGCCTCGTCCTCAGCCCATAGGGCCAAGGCCAGGTCTGCGGTGTGCTCGATGCTCTTAAATCCACGGCTCATATGCGCTCCCTCGCGGCGCCCCTGAGCAGAGAGTATGCCATCCAGGCGCGGGCCGAATTGATTGGCGCTTCTGCGAGTAAAACGATATGGAAATCTAAAATCTAATTTTTAAGGATAATTTATGCGCAAAAAGCAGGTGCTCATCGGCCTCATCGGCACCAAGCTCGATACCCCCTCGGGGATGCGCCGCTGGGAGGAGTGGCGCCCCTCCATCTCGCTCTTTGGCTTCGAGGATCTGCTCATCGATCGCTTCGTCATCCTTCACCAAGCGCGGCTAGAGGCGGCGCTGGAGCGCATCGAGGCAGATATCCATCACATCTCACCACACACGACCTTTGAGCGGCATTGCTTTGACTTTAATGACCCTTGGGATCTGGAGGAGGTCTATGACAAGCTGCTCAGCTTCGCTGATCACTATCCATTTGATCCAGAGAATGAAGACTATCTCTTTCACATTACGACCGGGACACATGTCTTTCAGATTTGTATGTTCCTGCTCTGTGAGGCTCAATATCTGCCTGGGCGCTTGATCCAAACCTCGCCGCCGCTCAAGCGCCGTGGCCCCACCTGGCGCATCATCGATCTTGATCTCTCGCGCTATGACGCCATCGCCCAGCGCTTCGCCCGAGAGCAGGCGGCGCGTGTGGCCTTCCTCAAGGCGGGCATCGAGACGCGCAACGCGCCCTTTAACCAGATGATGGCCGAGATCGAGCAGGTGGCGGTGGCCTCCACGGCGCCCCTCCTGTTGCTGGGGCCTACGGGCGCGGGCAAGACGCGGCTGGCGCGGCGGATCTATGAGCTGAAGCGGCTCAAGAAGCAGGTGGCGGGGCCGCTGGTGGAGGTCAACTGCGCGACGCTGCGCGGCGACGCGGCCATGTCCGCGCTCTTTGGGCACGCCCGAGGCGCCTTCACCGGGGCGATCCGCGAGCGGGCGGGGCTCCTGCGCCAAGCCAACGGCGGCCTCCTCTTCCTTGATGAGATCGGTGAGCTGGGCTTGGACGAGCAAGCCATGCTGCTGAGGGCGTTGGAGGAGAAGCGCTTTATGCCCATGGGCGCCGATGAGGAGGTCCACAGCGACTTTCAGCTGATCGCCGGGACCAACCGCCAACTCTGGCGTGAGGCCCATGAGGGGCGCTTTCGTGAGGATCTCCTCGCCCGCATCGATCTCTGGACTTGGCGCCTGCCCGGGCTCAAGGACCGCCGAGAGGATCTAGAGCCCAACTTGGAGTATGAGCTGCGCGAGTTCAGCCGCAAGGAGAGCAGGCGCGTGACCTTTAACCGCGAGGCGCGCCAGCGCTTTATGCGCTTCGCCCAGGCGCCCTCAGCGACCTGGCGGGGCAACTTCCGGGATCTCAACGCGGCCATCACGCGGATGGCGACGTTGGCGCCTGGAGGGCGCATCAATATGGAGGGCGTTGAGGCCGAGATTCAACGCCTTGAGCGCTCTTGGCAGGGCGGCGATTCAGGCCCAGGTGAGGTGGGCCTTGTGGCGCGGGTCCTCGGCGCCAGCGTGGCCCTCGATGAGTTTGATCGCGTCCAGCTTGAGGGGGTCTTAGCGGTCTGTCAGCGGTCGCGCACGATCTCCGAGGCGGGCCGCGCGCTCTTCTCCGTCTCCCGCGAGCAGAAGACGACCAACAACGACGCCGATCGCCTGCGCAAGTACCTCGCGCGCTTCAATCTCCACTGGAAGGACATCAAGACGGATGAGGAAGGCGCTTGATCTTATCCGGCAAAGCGCGATGTTACACAGGGCGTGGCTCAAGCGCTCAAGGGGCCGCGCGCCACCCCCGCGCCGCCCCCGCCTTTTTGGATGAACCTCAAGCATCTCAAGTGGTTGCCTCTGCTCATGGGCGCCTCTGCGGGCTGCTTGAGGGGTCCCTGAGGCGCACGTGAAAAACTTGCCCTCTACGCAAAAGGTTATGTAGAGTCCGCCGTTCTCAGACGCGCTCGGCGTTGGGATAAACTTTTGAAACAAGGGGAACCCTATGAAGCACCTTTTGCTTGGGCTCAGCATCGCCGCGCTGGCCTTCCTGGGCTGCGACAGCGATGACGGCGGCAGCGATCCGGACGCGGTCGTCGGCGGCGGCGGCGGTGACGCTGGCTCCGGCGGCGGCGTGGGCGAGGCTGGCTCTGGCGGCGGCGTTATCGCGGGCGGCGGCGGTGAAGGCAATGTCGGCGGCGGCGGTGACGCGGGCTCCGGCGGCGACGCCAGTGGTTGTGTCCGCGACCCGGCTCTGCTCGCGCTGCACTACAGCTGCTTCTTCGACCATCAATGCCCCTGCGGCAGTTATTGCGCGCTGGGCGAATGCCGAGATGACTGCCGCGAAGACGGTGACTGCACAGCCAATGAGATCTGCGATGATGATGGTCGCTGTCGATCCGCAGACGAAGCAGGGGTTTTTCAGGTTGATGATGCCCCTGATGGCGCGCTCTACGTCACCCCTCGCAGCCTGACGATGTACGCCATGGACAGCGTCTCCACGATCCGCTTGATGGCGAAGGGTCATGATCTGGGGCGCGTCCGCGTGCTCGCGAGCGCAGGCTTGACGGTCGCCTGTGCGCCCGATGAGCCTTTTAGAGCCGAGTGCGAATATCCCAGCATCGCGCTCAGCCCCGAGCAGCCTGTCCTCCTCAGGGTCAAGGCGGCTGGCCCCGTAACGCCCCTCGCAGATCCGCCCCTTGGGGGGGCCTCATTCGCCTCTGGGGCGTATGAGCAGCTCACGCTCTTTACCGGCGCTAAGCGGCTCACGCTGGGTGTCCGCCGCGTGGCCCCAAGGGTCGCGCAGAAGACCGTCGAGGCGCGCTTAACGGGCGTCTATCAAGGCAACCTCTGGCCTGTGGGTGCGGGGCTCTCAAGCCGAACACAGGTGGAGGCGCTCGACGCGTCGCTTGGGGGGATTCGGCTCCCCGTGACGCTCAAGATCTATGACGCTGATGACAATCGAGACTCCCGCCTGGTGCGGATCTATGACGCACATCAGGCCCTCTTCCCCGAGGAGGGCGCCGTGGGTCGTTTGTACATCGACAATCAAAGCCAGCGGCGCCTGGAGATCCCCGCCATCGCCTTCATCGAGGATGAGATCCTGCTCTCGGTGGAGGACAGCGAGATCACTTGGCGGGATGAGCTGATCTCAGGCATCGTCGATACGCGCTTCTCGGGCATCACTCGCGTTGAGCGCGATCCCTTTATGCGCTGGCGCTTGAGCCTTCATTACACAGGGTCGCTGGATGACACCGCGCCGACCCTCCCGGATGCCTTGACGCTCAATGACGTGACGACGCGCATCAACACGCCGCTCTATCACGGGGGCGATCTGGGCCTCAACGGCAGCAGCGCAGGCGCGCGCGTTCAACACGCCATTTGCGCCAGCGGCGCGCTCAGCGATGAGCCCGCCTCGCTCAACGTCAGCGGTGATCTGCGCTGCGATGATGGCCAAGCTTGGAGCACCTTTGGTGTCCTGACGGACGACGTGCTCATGATCGAGGCCCTTGTCAATGCCTGCTTGGCGAACCTCGGGGGGCGCCCCGATGCGCTTGAGGCCTGCGTCTCTACTCAGCGTGTCCTCGCCGCGCTCGACGAGGGGCTCTACCCTGGAGAGGATCAGCTCGGCGGCGCCTTGGCGCATCGCGTCCTTCAACAGTGGATCGCCTTGCATGGGTTTATCGCGCAGCAGTCGCGGACCCTCGCCCAACTGCGCGCGGTGATCAGGCTTGATCCCAACACGCCGCCTACACCTCCAACGCTTGATGAGGCGGTCTTTGATCAGCTCCTTGAAGGCTGGGCGCTCATCTTAAACCCCCGCGTCGCCGCCGCGCTCGTGGACGCCTCCACCTCACTGCTCCACGCGCCCGATTATCGCCCACGCGTAAGCCCCTCCTTTGAAGCCGATCCAAATCAGCGCCTCCACCCGCAGCCACAGGGGCTCCCCGTGACCCTGGTTGATGGCCTTGAGGCGCAGCTCATCGCGCTGGCAGGCGCCTTTGAGGACGCGCGGCTCGACGCCTCAATTGATCGGGTCGTGAGGGACCGAGCGCGCCGCCTCCTGCGCCGCGCTTGGCCGATCTTCGCCATGGCGCAGGGGATCTATGATCGCGCGGAGGTCCACGCAGGTGCGTTGGCCTGGGCTGGAGATTGGCGCGCGGCGCGAGATCAGTTCGCCCCTGCCGTGGCGGGTTTCCTCAAGAGCGCTGAGGCCGCGTTGATCGTGGAGAATCCACTGGGGATTGAGGCTGAGGATCTGCCTCTCTACCGCGTGGGAGATCAATCAGGGGCCTTTGATAAGTTCACCGCGATGTCCACAGGGCTCTTGTCCGATCGCGATTCAGTGAACGCCCCTCAACGCATCGCTGATGCGATCGCGCGGCTTAATTTGATTCAGAGCGATTGGACCGACCGATTATCACAAAATTGGTTGAATGATCAACAGTTTTGGCGAGAAGAAACCTCAATCGCAGAGATTCATCGTCATTATGGTGAGATCATCACAGGAATATGCGGGCAATCAAGCTGGGATAGCCTTACGATATTAGATGAAATTAAAGCAATGGATTGTAATTATGATGGAAATATCATCTCAGGTAACTGTGAATTTAGCGCTGAAAAATGTTTTATCAATCAAGATCTGAGTGATTGCGAATTTGACGACAGCGATGCGAAGTTGAGAATTTCAAAGGCAAATATTGGTTATGAGATGTGCTTTTTTAATTATTTGAGAAAGAGGTTTGGTGAAGAGGTGTCTACAGGTGATTCAAATATTGATGATTATGTAATTTCATTATTCTATCAGTCAGATAGTATGGATGAAGATCGATTGTTCGTGATAGATGATTACTTGATCGAACATTGGCCTAATGAAATTGATTATATTGATAGATACAATTCTTTTGATCAAGCGGATGCTGATTCTGTCGCAGAAGCGATGTCAATTTGTGAGAATTTTCGCCAAAGATTTAACGATGAAAGACCAAATGATGTACCTCATGGCTGTTCGTTAAATGAACATTGTCCTGTTGGCTATTTTTGTACATCAAATCTAGCAGATGGTATTTGTCAAGTCGAGAACTCCGATCTAAATGAAAATCCAGAGTGCTTTTTGGGTTCAATGGGGCAAGCTGCAATAGATATTTTGGTTTCATCAAGAGATGTTGACATATCTCGCTCTCAACTTACCGAGTATATGGATCGTTATGATAATTCAATGAGGAGCTGTTTTATCTCTCAAATGGGTGGAGATCTTCTTGAGAATGCTTTGCAGCGTCATAATAACAATATGAATGAGATGGGCGGATGGAAGCTCGCCGCAGACATCACCGCGAATATGGCCGCTGCGGCGAAGGATGCCGCGAGCGCTGATACAATCTTTACTGGTGGAGCAAAGGGCGCAGCAGCTGTGGCGGAGGGGGTCGCAAAGAGTGTCTCTGATGGCCTTCAGTACGGCATGGATCGCGCGGATCGTCAACACGCGGAAGATATGTTAGCGCTCGAGAACGATATTCAAGACCAAACTTGCTTTAACGACGCTGAGATGGAGCTGGTCGGGATGCGCACCGCGACGTTGGACATTCAACGCTCGATGCTCGCGCTCTCTGGGCAGCTCGCTGAGCTGCGTAATCAGCGTATCGCCGTGGGCGCGGCGGTCGGGGAGGGCTTGCGCGCGCTCAACAACGCTGAGGCGCGGCGGGTTAGCCCGCTGATGGTGGATAACTGGCTCCCCGAGCGCCTCGATCCCTTCCACGCGGCGATGCGACGCGCGCGCCGCGCGGTTTACTTGACGATCCGCGCGGTGGAGTATGAGTTTCAGCAGACTCAAGGTGCGCTGCGGATGCAGACCATCAACGCGCGCAGCCCTTATGAGCTTGAGGCGATCATGGGTGAACTCCAAGCAGAGGCGCGGCCTGGCTCAATCCTGGGCGAGAACCCCAATGAGGCGCTCACGGTCATCAGCTTTAAGAACGATCTGCTCCAGCTCGCGGATAACCCAAGCCCCTCAGAGGGCTGGCAACCACACACCCAGACTTATCGGCTGCGATCGAAGCTCAGGGCGACGCAGTTCAAGGTCTATGACAAAGATGGGGTTTATCTCGGCCAAGAGATCCCCTTCTCCATCTATCCACTGGAGGCCGCCGGTCTGGGTAATGGCATGACCACCACGCTGTTCTCTGAGAACCATTGCGCTGAGCGGCTGTGGTCAATCAACGCCTCGATCTTGGGGTCCCATCTCTGGGCAGGGCGTGAGACGACCAAGGCGGAGATCACCATCAGCAAGCGCAACACCTTCCTCAGCCAATGGTGTAGCGAGGCGCCCGAGGATGAACCCTACCAAGTCGCCTCGATTCGCCCCAGCCGTAACCTCTTCATCGACCCCTACTCAGAGGGCAGAGACATTGAGCAAAATGGGGATGAGGCCCAAGGCTTTACTGATGCCCAGATCGGCGCCTACTTCAACGTGAGCATCGCCGATCTCGAAGCTGAGGCGTATGAGCAGGGCGACTCGGAGCAGCTCGCCGGGCGTGGCCTCTACGGCGCCTACACCCTCTTCATCCCCGTGGGGCAGATCAGCGTCAATGGGAGCGACGGCCTGCGACTCCACCGTGTGGATGATATCCTCCTGCGCCTCGACTATGTCTCGGTGGCCCGCGGCCGAGATTGAACCCTGCACTCACCCCAAAATCGAACCCGTGACACAAAGCCCCGCCCTTGACTTTGGCCCTCGCTGCGTCGATCCCTCTCTCATGCGTCTACCCATCGATGATCTCCGCCCCGCCTTCCTCGACGCCCTCGCGCGTGGCCCCGTGGTGCTCTCGGCGCCCACCGGATCAGGTAAGTCCACACGCGCGCCGCGCTGGACACCCACGCCGACGCTGGTGGTCGAGCCTCGCCGCGTCGCCTGCCGCGCCTTAGCCGCGCGCGTCGCCCAAGAGCGCGGCGTCGCCCTCGGCCAAGAGGTCGGCTACCGCGTCCGCGATGAGGATCGCAGCCATCGAACCCGCACGGAGATCTTATTCGTCACCCCCGGCGTGGCCCTGCGGATGCTGGCGGAGGATGATCTGGCGGGCTTTAAGGCGGTGATCCTCGATGAGTTTCATGAGCGCAGCTTGGAGACAGACCTGCTCTATGCGCTGATCCAAGCCCGCGTCGCCGCGCATAAGGTGGTGATGTCGGCGACCATGGAGGGCGCGCGGGTGGCGGCGCGTATGGGTGGGGCGCATCTGGAGGGCGAGGGGCGCTTGTATGACGTGGAGACGCGCTATCTGCCCAACGGCGCCTTGCTGCCCGAGGCCAAAGGGCTGGAGCGGCGCGTCGCGGCGGCCTTGGAGCGGGCAGCCGACGATCCAGGGGATGTGCTGGTCTTCTTGCCCGGTAAGGCGGAGATCGCCGCCGTGGCCGCCACGCTGCGCGGCCCCTTTGAGATCATCCCCCTCCACGGCGGCTTGAGCCTCGATGAGCAGGCCCACGCGTGGCATTCCAGCTCGCGGCGCAAGGTGATTTTATCGACCAATGTCGCCGAGACCTCGCTGACGGTGCCCGGCATCGGCGTGGTCATCGACGCGGGCTTGGTGCGGCGAACACGCTATCACGGCGGGCGCGGCTTCTTGGCCCTCGCCGCCATCGCCGAGGACAGCGCGGCCCAGCGCGCGGGGCGGGCGGGGCGCACGGGGCCGGGCGTCTGTTATCGCCTGTGGAGCCCCGAGGCCAAGCTGCATCCCCACACGCCGCCCGAGATCGACCGCGAGTCCCTCGTGCCGCTGGTGCTCTCCGCCCGCGCCTGCCACGCCACGATCAGCGCCCTGCCCTTCCTCGATCCCCCCAAGCCACACGCCGTGGAGGCGGCGGAGGCGGAGCTGGCGGCCTTGGGCGCCTTGGAGGGGCCTGGCCTCAGCCCGCGTGGCCGGTCCCTCTTCGGCTTGCCGCTCGATCCGCCCCTGGGCCGCCTCTTGATCGAGGCCGAGGGCGGCGCGGCCCTGGATGATGTCATTGATCTGGTGGCGGCCCTGGCCGTGGGGCGGCCCCTCTTTGAGCGCGAGCGCCCCCATGATGAGCGCGATGATCTGCGCGCCAGCGGCTGTGATGCCACGGCGCTGATCCGCGCGGTGCGCGAGGGCTCACCGGCGCAGCACAGGCTGCGGGCCTTCGCCTTATCCGAGGCCCGCCGCGTCGCCGCGCGCCTGCGCCGCGCCTTTGCACGCCCCCCCTCCACCGCGCGCCCCGATCAAGCTCGCTTGGCTCAAGTGGCCCTCGCCGCCGATCCGCGCTGCGCCTATGTCGCCCGCCGCCGTAAGCGGCACGTCGCCTGGAGCAACGGCGGCACTGAGGTGCGCCTCAGCCATGACTGCGCCCTGGCGCCGCTGCTTGAGGGGCCTGAAGGGGAGAAGATCGAGGCGGCCTTGGTCTTTGAGACGCGCGCCTTCGGCGTCAACCTGCGCGAGAATGAGATCCGCGTCACCTGCGCCATGCCCGCGCCCCTGCGCTGGCTGCGCGAGGCGGGCGTGGGGCGTCAGCGGGTGGCCTCGGTGACGCTGCGCCATGGGCGGATGGTGGCCGAGATTGAGCAGGTCCACGCCCGCAAGGTGCTGGGGCGGCGAGAGGCTGAGCCCGAGGGGGCCTTGGCCCGCCAAGCCCTGCTGCGCTGCTTGTTGGACGGGCGCCTCTGGCCCGCCTCGGTGGCCCTCAGCCGCGAACGCCTGGAGGCGGCGTCGCTCCACGCCCGGCTCAGCGGCGCGGCGGCGCCACCGCCCCTCGAAGATTGGTTAGAGGCGCAAATCGAAGCACTGGGCTTTGAGGTCGGGGCCGATCTGATGCTGCTGGAGGGCGCGGACTTTGAGGCGCCGGATCTGCCCTCAGAGGTGCGCGCGCGCTTGGATCGCGCCTATCCCCGGCGGCTGTCCTTGGGCGACGCCACCTACGCCGTGGAGTACGCGCTGGCGCAGGCCACGGTGACCCTCGTCAAGGTGTCTGGGCAGCGCCGCGCCCCCCCCCCGCTCTCATGGTTGCCCTCTTTTGAGGGGCTGCGTATTTTGGTCCGAGATAAAAATGTCGTCCGGGAGCTGCGGGCGGGTCGCTGAGGCGCCGCGCCCGCGAGAGGCCTGGCCCCATCACGGAGAGGATAATCATGGCCTCTATGCTTGAGACCGCCCTCGCCTTCTTTGAGCGCGAGGGTTGGCCGGTTCAGCTCCCAGAGGGCGAGGACACCCTGGTGACGGGTTATGAAGGGGAGCACGGGAAGTGGAGCTGCTTTGCGCTGATCTTCCGCGCCGAGGAGCGCTTTGTCTTCTACTCCATCGCCCCCGTCCCTGCCTCTGCGCCTCAGCGGCAGCGCGTCGCCGAGTTCATCACCCGCGCCAACTACGGCTTGGCCTTGGGCAACTTCGAGATGGACTTCGAGCGCGGCGAGATCCGCTACAAGACCAGCATCGACGTGGAGGGCGCCGCGCTCAGCGAGGCGCTCGTGCGTCAGCTGGTCTTGCAGAACGTGGGGGTGATGGATCGCTACCTCCCCGGCTTGATGTCTGTCCTCTACAGCGACATCGCCCCCGCGGCGGCCATCGCTGAGGTTGAACGTCACTGAGCAGATCGAGCGTCGCCGACGCCGCCAAGCCCACAGATCCGCGTCGTTGCAACCACGCACGCCTGAGACTACGGTGCAGCCATGATTCCTCGAAAGAAGCCGCCTATGCGCGTTGATCTCATCCTATGCCTCATGGCGCTCAGCGGCTGCTCGCTGACGCAGATGACCGGCGACATGATGAAGACGTACACCGTCGAGCACATGACCCCCTACATGATGACCTCTGATGATCTAGAGATGGCCTGCGAGACGGGGATCTCCATGGGCCAGGTCTTGATGTCCTTCAGCCGCGTCGTCTCCGCCCCGCACATCGCCGCCGTGGGCGTCTACGCCACCGCCGCGACCTGCTCCGATGAGGCCGCCTGGCGTGAGGAGCTGCGCCAGCTGCGCGCCCTGCGCGCGGGCAACGCCCCCGAGGCCATGGACGCGCGGATCGCCGAGAAGCGCGCCCACGCCGTCTCCGCCCGCCGCTACTACGCCAGCTATCAGCACCTCATCAAGGGCCTGCGCGAGCCCGGCGATCGCTGCCCGGAGTTCATCAACGAGCATGAGGAGACGGCCTGGATGCTGGGGCTCCTCTCCGGCCTCCAAGCCACCCTCCACGATCGCGCCGCCAGCGGCGCCGTGGGTGTACCGCTGGATCTCCCCAAGAAGATCGCCCGTGGCAGCCAGTGCCTGAATGACGAGAAGTGGTGGGGCGTACCCGCGGCCCTCCGCGCCGCCGTCTGGGTCAGCGTCCCAGGCGCCGTCCCACAAGGCCAAGATCCATGGGCGACGCTGGCGAAGGCCAGGGCGCAGGGAGAGCAGGCCAAGGTCCGCCTCGCCAGCGCCATCGCCGCCCAGGTGGCGGCCTCGGCGGGCAAGCGGGCGCTGCTGGTGGAGATCATCAAGAGCTTCAAGGTGGCGACCAAGCCCGCGCCTCAGTGGCGGCTCATCGACGCCCTCGCCGCGCGCCAAGTCGAGGCCATCTCCGATCGGCTCTGGACCGAGGATCGGGGCCATCGCACGCCCTTTGGTGAGCTGGGCAGCGTGCCCGAGAAGGAAGAAGAGGACGGCCAAGATGGCCTCCTCGATGGCATTGAAGAAGACCCCGCGCCAGCGACGCCCACATCCGCGCCGGCGCCTGATTCGAAAGAGGCTGAGGAGGCCCTATGACCCGTATGACCCTCATCATCGCCCTCACGCTGGTGGCGGGCTTGGCCCACGCCGGTGAGCCGCGCACCCTCTGCGTCTACGATCCCAGCGGCGCCAACGGCGACATCTTCAACCTGATCAAGGACTACCGCACCGCCGCCGTGGCCTGGGGCGTGGACTTTGAGCTCAAGCCCTACACCGACGAGAAGACCGCCGCCGATGACTTTAAGGCGGGCCAGTGCGACGCGACCCTGATCACCGGCGTCCGCGCCCGCGCCTTCCACCGCTTCACCGCCACCATCGAGGCCATGGGCGCCTTGGCCGACTACAAGCAGCTCAAGGGCGTCATCAAGAAGCTCTCCAGCAAGCCCGCCAGCAAGCTGATGAAGAAGGGCGACTATGAGATCGGCGGGATCTTCCCCGGCGGCGCCGTCTACCTCTTCGTCCGCGATAAGAACATCAAGACCGTCAGCGATCTCGCCGGTAAGAAGATGGCCACGCTCTCCTTTGATAAGGCCGCCAAGGTGATGGTGGAGAAGAGCGGCGCGTCGATGGTGGCGGCGGACATCGGCACCTTCTCGGGGATGTTCAATAACGGCAGCGTGGACGCCTGCTACGCCCCCGCCTACGCCTACAAAGCCTTGGAGCTTTACAAAGGCATTGGCAAGACCGGCGGCGTGCTCAAGTACCCTCTGGCGCAGCTCACGCTCCAGCTGGTTTTAAAAACAAACCGCTTTACGCCTGAGTTTGGCGTCGAGTCACGCGCCTACGCCGCGAATCAGTTTGATATGGCCCTCAAGCTCAACACCGCCGCAGAGAAGCTGATCCCCGCGGGTGAGTGGATCAACATCGACAAGGCCGCCCGCGACAAGTACGACGCCATGTTCATCGACGTGCGCGTGCGCCTGCGTGATGAAGAGAAGGTCTATGACAAGAGCATGTTGACGGTCCTCCGCCGCGTGCGTTGTCAGGCGGACGGCGCGCGCGCCGAGTGCGCTGAGAAGCGCGAGTAATGAGCCGAAAGGACAAGCGCGTCCACCCCCTCCGCCTCTGGGCCTCCACCCTCCCCGTCGTCACCCTCCTGCTCATCGTGCTCGCCTACGGCAGCGGGGGGATGATCCACGGCCAGCTCTTGCGCTTGGGCGAGGCGGTGTGGCCGGGCTACCACGAGCTGCGGGGGGACGTCGAGGCGCCCACCTGCGATCCCAAGGCGATCATCGCGCCCACAGCGCCTGAAGGGGATCTGCTGGAGGGGCTGATCGATGAAGAGGAGGCCGGGCCTGATGCGAACAAGGCCGCCGCCCCTGACAAGGCCGCCGCCCCCGAGGCCGCAGCGCCTGACGAGGCCGCAGATCCTGACGAGGCCGCAGATCCTGACGAGGCAGGCGCGCTCCTCGACGATCTCTTTGAGGAGGGCGGGGACGATGAGGCCGCCGCCGCCGCCGCCGCCGCCGCGCGGGCGCGCTGCGAGGACAAGCACGCCCACTACGCCGACGTCACCCGCCGCCAGACGCCGGGCCTCAAGCGCTTCAGCGCCTTAGAGCAGGGCCTCACCCAGCTGATCCTGCTGGGCTTTGACAACCAAAAAGCCTTCCTGGTGCTTTTGCTGCTTATTTGTTCGGTGACGGCCACGGGATTGCGCGCGCATATCGCCCTTCGCCCCTCCACGACCCGCGCCGATGTCGCGCTCAGCGAGGGTGTGCAGCTCATCGTGAACTTGGCCTTGGCCCACTCCGCCTACACCCTGCTTCAGATCCACGCCGAATCGAGCGGCGGACAAGAGATCAAGCTGGGCTGGATGTGGTTGATCGGCTTCATCGCCATGGCTTCTCTCAGCGCTTACCACTTGATTAAACTCAGGAATATCCAAGAAGCGGGTCACTGGGGCGCCGCCGCCTTGAGTGTGCCTCTTTACGCCACGATGGGCCTGATCGCGGGGCTCTATTTTCTGATCGTCGAGCGCCATCCGGCCGGATTGGCCATCTATCTCAGCAAGCTCACGGAGCACGCGGGCGTCTATCTTCAGGTCGGGCTCTATGTCTGGGTTGGGATGCTGCTCAAACGAACGGATTTAGCCAGAAAAGCCTTCGATGTTTTGCGCCCTTGGGCCATGTCGCCTGAGATCTTGGCCTTCGTCGTCGTCGTCGGCGCGGCCTTGCCGACGGCCTACAGCGGCGCCTCGGGGATCTTCGTCCTGGCGGCGGGCGCCTTGATCTACGACGAGATGATCCGAGGCGGGGCGCGGCGGCAGTTGGCCTTAGCCACCGCTGCGCTCTCGGGCAGCCTGGGTGTGGTTTTGCGCCCCTGCCTCTTGGTGGTGATTGTCGCCTCGCTCAATAAGGAAGTGACCACAGATCAGCTCTATGGCTGGGGGCTCAAGGTCTTCTTACTCAGCGCGGTGTTGTTTTTAGGCATCGCTCTTTTGGCGCGTGACGGCCCGCTGCGCATCCGCGCGCCCAGGTTAGCGGCCCCTGAGAGCCTGGCGGCGCTGAGGCCGCTCTTACCCTACGCGCTGATCTTTATCGCCACGCTCTTGCTCTACCGCTTTGGGCTACAAGCGCACCTCGACGAGCACACCGCGCCGCAGATATTGCCAGTGGTGCTGCTCTTTTTGCTGATCTACGACCGACGAAGCGCGCTGAGGGCCGACCTCAAGCGCCCCGCCGAGGAGGCGCCCAGGCCCGCGCCGGCGGGCTTCTGGCGCAGCGTCAGCGGCTCGACCACGGAGACGACGGGTTACATCGGCGCGCTCCTGATCTTGATGGCGCTGTCGGTGGCGCTGGGTGGCGTCGTCGAGCGCGCGGATCTGATGAGCATGGTGCCGCAGAGCTTCGGCTCGACGTGGCTGACGATGTTTGTGCTGGTGATCGTCCTCGTGCTGGTGGGGATGACGATGGACCCATATGGTGCGGTGATTCTGGTCTCGGCGACCATCGCGGCGGTGGCCGAGCGCAACGGGATCAATCCAGTTCACTTCTGGATGGTGGTGCTCGCCGCCTTTGAGCTGGGCTACCTGACCCCACCGGTGGCGCTCAATCATCTCTTGGTGCGTCAGGTGGTGGGGGAAGAGGCCTTTAAGCCCGATCCCAGCTTGGAGGGGCGTTCATTTTGGCGCCGTCATGAGCGCGTCCTGCTGCCTGTGGTCGCCAAGGGCATTGTTCTGCTCCTCGTGGCGTTCATCCCGCTTTTTTTCTCTAGATAGATTCCGCTGAGCAACAAGGCTCAACATGGCAAAAAAAAGGGCGCCTTGAAAGGCGCCTCTTTGATGTCTTTACGCGGTCTTAGACAGGTTCGCCATCAGGCTTGTCTTTCGGCTTCTCGACATCATCGTCGTCACCGTCGAGGCTGGCATCCAGGCTGTCATCCAGGCTGTCATCCATGCTGTCATCCATGCTGTCATCCATGCTGTCATCGAGATCATCGATGTCATCATCAATGCCAGGGGTGACGGCGCTGACGGCCTTGGGATCAGGTTCGCCGGGGATCTGCACGCGGGGGCGCGGCTCGACGGTGCTGGTGACGCCGCCGCCCTCCAGCTGAGGGCGCCCCGTCACGATGCCAATGTCCACCAGCTGGGCGGTCAGCTCCGTCAGCTGCTTCACCCAGCGCTCCGTGACCGCACGCTCGCGGCCCCGCATACGCACGACGAAGCGGACACGATCTCCCGCCTCAAGGAAGCGGCGCGCGTGGCGCAGCTTTGTCTCAAGATCGTGGGGATCGGTCTTGGGGCGAAGCTTGATGATCTTCGTCTGAGTCTGGTGCTGCTTCTTCTGGCGTTTGCGCTGCTCATAGCGAAAGCGACCATAGTCCATGATCCGGCAGACCGGCGGCCGCGCGTTGGGCGCCACCTCCACCAAATCAAGGCCACGCTCCATGGCGATGCGGCGCCCCTCCTCAGGGGCCATCACGCCCACCTGCTCACCATGCTCATCGATGACCATGACCTGAGCGATGCGAATCTGGTAGTTGATCCGCCTGCGTCCTGCTTGGTCGTTGTTCCTGTTGCGGTCGTCCAAGTGCTGCGATACTCCCGACGTTGTGGACCCAGGCTTCATAGCCTGGGGGTACGGCCCTGTCAACTCAGCTGGGCCTTGTTTTTTGGTGCTTTGAGGCGCCTCGCGCCGCCTCAGGGGCGCGCCGCGCCCGCCACCAACGCCTCGGCCTCGGCCACGCTCGCCGCGCAGCGAAACCCAAAGTGATGAAATGGCTCATTCGAGGGCACATGCGCCCGGCGATGATATGTCGTGGCGTGCTTTGCAGGCCAGTACCAAGAGCCGCCACGCACCACCCGCTCCCGGTGGCCCTCGCAGGTCAACGCCCCGCCACATGGCCCCTTGGGATCAACCCCCTTGCAGGCCTCGCCGCAGGCCTCGTAGCTCTCGCTGAACCAGTCATAGACCCACTCATAGCTGTTGCCCGCCATATCCTTAAGCCCATGAATCGCCGCCGGTTTTTGGCCAACAAGCCAGACCCGCCCCTTCTCGGGGTGGCGGCCAACAGACTTACGCACGCCGCAGCTGCGACCCCGCGCGTCCTCAATCACCGCTCGCTCACAGGTGGCCGCCTCGTTGCCCCAAGGGAAGCGCCGCCCATCCGTGCCCCGCGCCGCCTTCTCCCACTCGGCCTCCGTCGGCAGGTGCTTGCCCTGGGCTTGGCAGAACTTCACCGCGTCAAACCAACTCACGCCATTGATCGGCTGCTTGGGCCGGCTAAAGTCCGCGTACTTCGGCCCCGCTTTATCGCAGCGGCCCGCCGCCACGCAGCGCTTGTACTCGGCGTTCGTCACCTCGTTGATGTCCATGTAGAACGTCGAGACGATCACCTCCTCTTGGGGGCGGCTGGCCCGCTCGCGCTTGGAGCCGCGCTGAAAAGGGCCGCCAGGGACGCAGCTCATCCCTTCTGGGGGCGCCTCGCAGGGCGTGGCGGGGCTGAGGAGCGTCAACAAGCAGGGGAGGAGGTGGAACATCATCATTCATCCATAAAGCCGTCGGAGGCCAAGAGCGCTCCGATATGTTGCCCCGCGCGGATCAGCGCGCCGCGTCCAGGGAAGCCCGCGAGGGCGATTATCCAGCGGCGACGAGAGCGCCGCTCCATGACATAGATCACGTCGCTGATCCACCGCTCTGAGTAGCCAGGCTTGTGAAAAACAGCGATCTCCTTCTTGCCACGGTAGGCCGCCTTGATGGCATCCACCACCTCCTCGCCGCGTTTGTGTCGCTGGGAGAGGGCGCGGCGGATGACCCGCAGCTCAGGGAGCGTCAGGTGATAACGCTGGGAGGGGGGGATCTGCTCATGGAGCATCAAGCGCCGCATCACCGAGGCCAGATCCTCTGGCGTGCTGCACGCGCCGCTGTAGGGACAAGTCCAGTCTCCCTTGCTCGTGCCACGGTTGAGGGTGCGTAGACGCTCACCTTCTTTAAGCTGAATTTTAGGGGCGTCCTTGAAGTGCGTAACCCCCGTCATTGGAATCCATGTCTTGCGTTCATAAGGTTTATGAATCCCACTGTGCTTCACACCACGACGAGGCGTCAGAAATTGACCGTTTAAGCGCCCGTGTCCCGCGAGCTGAACAAGCCGATTGTAAGCGATGTTATTGCTCTTATCGATCGCTTCATAGATCAAGTCACTGACTTTGTAATCGCGTTTGTAGCGGCCCCCCCGATCAAAGAACGTCGCGGTGGTGCGAAAAGGGTTAAATCCCTTGGCACGCACTAACTCCAGCGCGCTGACCGCCGCGAAGAGCTTGACTGTGCTGGCGGGGTTCCATCGTTCCCAATCATCGTAGGTGTTTCGCCAGGAGAACGGTCGCTCTCGTATGATGCGTTGCTGCCTATGGTCTAAAGTAATTTCAATGATTAAGGCTTTAAACCCCTTTGGCGGGTAAAATCCGCGCTCTCGGAGGAGGCGTTCGAGTGTCTCTGTGTCTGTTTTATGATAACCAAGCTCTGGCTTTTTGCCTTTTTTGGTTTTTTTGGGTTTTTCTGCCTCAGTATCCTTGTTTTTATCGTTCGCTTTGCTCTTCTTCTCTGATGCCTTGTTGGTGGATCTGCGCGGCGCGGCGCTGGCGTCTTTTGGCCCACTACATGCGGGTATCTTGAGCGCGTCGCCGACGTTGAGGCGGTTCTTTTCAAGCTGATTGACCGCTTTTAGCTCGCTGATCTTACACCCATAACGCCGCGCGATCAGGTAGAGAGAGTCACCGCCCCGGACGACGTGGATGCCTTTGCGATTGCACTTGGGGATCTTGATCTTCTGCCCCACGCCGATGACGTCGCTGGGCAGGTGGTTGGCGGCCTTGATCTCCTCGACAGAGCAATGATAACGCAGCGCGATCTTGGCCAAGACCTCGCCGGGCTTGACGGTGTGCGTGCGTGCGGGCGCCGAAGCTGAGAGCGCCAGCAGCCAAAAGAGGACGCGCATTAAGGAGCCTCTCACTCCCCCGTCACGGAGAAGTGCATAAAGTCACGCGTTGGCCCCTTCAGCGCGCCACCCCACTTCCAAAAAGGAGAGAAAGCTTGATAAGCAGCAGAGTCGGGCGTGATCGTCGTGTGTGGTCTTTTTTGTGGGTCCCAAGCGCCGCCATGCGCGAGCTTGCAGCCCTTTAGGTCCTTGATCCCTTTGGGAAGCTCAATCTGACAGCGGTTGTAGAGGCCATTTTGCTTGCGGTTGATATCAATCGCGGTGCCAAAAGAGTGGTTGCTCCATAATGAGCGCAGGCCATTGACCACCGGGCCGCGCGTCTTGCCCACACGGTAGCCGGTGAGATCAAGGACCTGGAACTTCGAGGCCTTGATCGCCTCCAAGGCGCCACGCACCTGGGCCGCGTGGTGCTTGCAGACCGTCACGGGGGGCAGCCCCTCGACCTTGACCTCAAGCTGATCCTCCGCGCAGACCGAGCAGCGGGGGTCCTCTGGGGCGCGCTCCGCGTCGGTGACCTCAGCGTAGGGCTTGCTGATCTTGCGGCGGTTGACGATCTTCTTCTGCTTTACGCTCCACTCATAGGTGCTGTAGGTGCAGCGCATAGGCGCCTCGGTGGCCTGCTCGGGCTCCCCGGCCAGGGCGCACAGCGGGGAGAGGAGGAGGAGGGCCAACGCCCTCATTTCTTCCCCTCGGTCAGCTCTTTGGGGAGGGCGTCGGTGATCTTGAATGGGATGTCCTGAGGCCCACTGATGCGCCCGATGGGGCAAATTTGACGCACACGACGGACGCTCTTGACCTCTAACCAGCGTTGAAAGTTCTCGATGGGTTGAAGGTTATATACATAGTCATCATTCAGCGGCTTGACCGCGATGGTGCGCGTCACCCAGCCACAGTGATCCGTAAATAAACCCTGGATATTCTGGCGGAATTGGTCGTTATATTTCCAATAGCTCTCCGCGTTTGACGGGTAGAGCACGCGCAGCGGCACGTTGAGCTTTTTTGCGGCTTCTCCTGCTTTTAATAAAGCTTGTTTGCCGAGAAGATTGCCGAGCATGGGACGGATTCGCCCAGCCATGACCAGCTTGCGCACATATTGATATTGGGATTCATCAGTGACAAAGCTGGGAATCTTCTCTGAGTTCATCCGTTTCTCTAATCGACGCATTCGACGATTGGCTTTGTAGGCCGCTTTTAAATATACGTTGATGATTTGATTTACATCTTTGCGATCTTTATAGCGTTCTTTCAGCAGCGCCTTGGCGTCCTTGTAACGCTCGCGCTTCCACCACGAGCGAAAGGTCTTAATGTCTTCGGAGACCTCAAAGAACGCGAAGTAGCTCAGGTGAAGCCAAGAGATCCAACGGTCATAATCGGTCAGCCAGGCCAGCTCAGGTTTCATCCAGCCGATAAAGAGGTAGGCTTGATCGGAGCCGACGCCCATGTAGCCGCCGCCGATGTCCTTGATCTTGGGGTAGAACAGCTCCAGGTAGCGTTCATCCCCAGACAGGTAGTGGCGGTTCTCCAGATCCTCTCGGGTGGCGTTGAGCTTCTCGGGCTCCTCATCCTCGGGGCTGCCCCAGAAGATGGCGCGGGCCTCGTCGGAGAGGGGCTCGACGTTGAGGTAGGGCGCGCAGGCCGCCTCTGAGGGGGCAGGCGCGGGCGCGGCGGGCGCGGCGAGCGCGGCGGCGCTGAGCAAGAGGAGGCTTAAGGAGATCAAGGATCGCACGGCAGACCTCGGCTGAAAAAAGACGAGCAATGATGGAGAGGATGGGGCTTGAGGACAAGGGTTTCTACGCGCGCGAGAGCCGCGCTCGGACCGCAGCGCCAGCGGCCGCGCAGCCCAAGGCGCCGCCGAGATCGCGGGTGACCTCATCGGCCTCGACGCAGGCTTGGATCGCGGCCTCCAGGCGCGCGGCGGAGGGCGCGGCGTCGAGGTGGCCCAGCAGCAAGGCCACGGCGCGCAGCGCGGCGATCGGGTTGGCCTGATCCAAGCCCGCCAGGGGCGGCGCGCTGCCGTGGACCGGCTCAAAGAGGGCGGGGCCGCCGCTGGGGTTGAGGTTGGCGCTGGGGGCGACGCCCATCCCGCCGATGAGGGCCGCGCCCAGATCGCTGAGGATGTCGCCCATCAGGTTCGAGGTGACGATCACATCAAAGGACGCGGGCTCAAGCACCATCGCGGCCGCGGCGGCGTCTACGAAGAGGTGGCGCGCCTCGATCTCGGGGTAGCGCGGCGCCACCGCCTCAAAGACCTCTCGCCATAGCCCCTGCGCGGCGCGGATCGCGTTGGACTTGTCCACCAGGCAGACGCGCCGCCGCCCATGCGCGCGCGCCCACTCAAAGGCCGCCTCGATGATCCGGGTCGTGCCGTAGCGCGTCGCGATCATCTCGCTGATCGCCACCTCATGGGGCTGGCCGAGGTGCAGCCGCCCCCCCGCGCCGGTGTAGAGCCCCTCGGTGTTCTCCCGAAAGAGGGCGATGTCCACATGTGGGGCGCCCTTGAGCGGCGAGAGGCGCGGGTGGAGCAGCCGCAGCGGTCGAAAGTTGACGTATAGATCGAGGCGCCGACGCAGGCCGAGCAAGATCGCCTCGGCGTGGGCCATGTCAGGGACGCGGGGATCGCCCAAGGCGCCGAGCAAGATCGCCTCGAAGTGATCGCGCAGGGCCTCAAAGGTCACCTCGGGCAAGGCCACCCCCGCGTCGAGGTAGCGCGTCGCGCTGAGATCAAAGAAGGCCACCTCCACGCCCAGCGCGTCGATCTCAGACAGCAGCGCCAGCGTCTCCACGGCCTGCTCAATCACCTCAGGGCCGATCCCATCACCGGGGATCACCGCTACGCGTCGTTGCTTCACGCTTACACCTCACCGCGCATATTCAGGGCGGCTTATGCTATCAAGCGCTCTATGTTTCAACCTCGGCTGATCGCAAAAGACGCCGCGCCCCGTGGCGTGATCTGGATCATGGTCCCTCAACCCTTCGCCTTGCTGTGGTGGCTGATCATCGCCGCCTTGGCGGGGCCGACCGGGCTGGGGTTGACGCGGATTCCGCCGCAGCTACGCCTCCTCCTGCTCGGCGCCCTGTGGCTCATCAGCCTCATCACCGCCGCTTGGGTCAGCCATCAAGAGGCGGCGCAGGCGCGGCTGAGCACCTGGGCCCAGTCGATGACGGCGATCATCTGGCTCAGCGCCGGCGCGCTGTGGGGGCTTGAGGGGGCCTTGAGCGTGGGGCTGACGACCCTCCTCTGCGCGGCGTCGATGACGCTCCACCTGGGGGTACACGCGCGCGGGGTGGACGCCTTTTATGGGCTGTGGCGCTGGCCACTGTGGCGCGTCGCCCGCTTTGGCCGCGCCGTGGAGGTGCGCCACGTCCGCTGCTTTGAAGATCCACGCGAGGACCTTATCCGGCTCCACGAGCCCGAGGCCGGGGCCACCATCGAGGCGCCCTGCGCGGCCTCCGCGCGCCTTCATGAGATGATAACCTCGGCGATGACAAGGCTTTTTTGATCGAGCGCCGGTTTTATCAAGGGCGGCTCAAATATGTGCGCTGTAACTTCTCGCGGAGTCTGTTACAACGGACGACGAACTTCTACACCGGCGATGACGAGGCCTACCGTGCTCGAAGACGTCTACAGCGAGCTACAAGACAACTTCCAAAAGACCTATGAGGCGCTCAAGCGTGATCTGGCGCGTGTGCGCACGGGGCGCGCGCACTCTAACCTCCTCGACGACATCCGCATCTCCTACTACGGTCAGATGACCCCGCTCTCCCAGGTCGCCGCCGTCAACGTCCCTGACGCGCGTCAGATCACCATCAAGCCTTGGGAGGCCAACCTCCTCAAGGACATCGAGCGGGCGCTCCTTCAGTCGGATCTGGGGCTTAACCCCAACAATGATGGCACGCTCATCCGCCTCCACATCCCCCCGCTGACCGAGGAGAGCCGCAAGAAGCTCGTCCGCCAGGTGCTTCAGCTCGGCGAGGCGGCCAAGGTCTCGGCGCGCAACCATCGCCGTGACGCCAACGGCACGCTGAAGGATCTGGAGAGCGAGAAGGAGATCAGTGAGGATGATCTGGCCCGCGCGCTGAAGCACGTGCAGAAGCTCACCGATGACGCCATCGCCAAGATCGACAGCTACATCGAGGCCAAGGAAAAAGACCTGCTCACGGTCTAGGTCATCGTGCCCATCGCTCGCCCACATACACGCCCCCATCTCCCAGCGCCTCGCGATAAGGTGAAATAAAGTCACAATGCAGATCAGAGATCAGCTCGCCAGCGATCGCACCGCGCTGGCGAACCTGCGCACCCTCCTCGCCTTCCTGCGCACCGCCCTGATGCTCTTCGCCACCAGCGTGACCCTGCTCAAGCTCTTCGGCGATGACCCCACCCTGCGCCTCACCGGCTGGATCCTCTTGCCCATGACGCTGGTGGTGCTCCTCTTCGGCGTCATCGCCTTCCTGCGGTTTAAGCGGCGCATCGCCGAGGTCAACGCAAGCGAGCGAGGCGCAGGCGCGGGCTGAGGCGCCCTGAAGACGAGGTCTGTCTCCATGTCACGCGTCACCGCGCCGCTCTCCTTGGCCCTCAGCGCCGCGCTCTTGGCCGCCTTGGGTGAGGCGCTGATCTGTGAGCTGAGCCGTTACACACCCGCCCTCTTCGCGCTCGCGCTGGGGCTCTACCTTCCGCTGATCCCGCTCCTCGGCGGCGCCCTGGTTTTAGGGCGCGTGGCGCTGACCGGGCGCGTGGTCGCCGCGCTGCGCGCCACGCCAGGCGCCGCCCTCGCCGCGCTGACCTATGCCCTGTGGGGGCTCGCCGCGCTGGCCGGCCTGACGCTGTGGAGCGTGACGCTTATCCAAGATCGTGTGCGGGGTGATCTGGCGGCGGTTGCCATCGCCGTGGCCGTGGCCCTCAGCGGCGCGGCGATCCTCTTCGGCGGCCTGCTCCTGGATAAGCCACTGCTGCGCGCCCTGGCTCGACGCCGCGCCGCCGCGCGCTGGGGGCTGGCGGCGCTCCTCAACCTGCCGCTGCTGATCGGGGCGGGCTGGGGGATCTTGGAGACGCTGGGTAAGCACATCCCGCCCGCCACGCTCGCCCCCATCGGCGGCGCTTTGATGGGCCTGGCCTGGGGGGGCTGGCTGATGAGGCGGGGCGTCGCGGCGCGCACGGCGTTGGTCCTCGCTCCGCTGGCGCTGATCGCCGCCGCCGTGGGGCTGTGGCGCTACACCCACAGCCCCACGCTGCGCCTGGCCTTCGCCCCCGCGCCCCTCGGCGGCCTGATGGTGGCCCAGCTCAACCGCCTCTTTGACGCGGATAAGGACGGCTTCCCCCCTTGGCTGGGGGACTGCGACGACGCCGATCCGCTCCGCCACCCGCTGAGCCCCGATCTCCCTCAAGATGGCGTTGACCAGGACTGCTCAGGGGCGGACGCCCTGCCCTATACGCCCCCCGCACGAGGCCTGATCCCGCGCGGCGTGGAGGGCGCTTCGCTGCGGCGGCGCTGGAACATCCTCTTCATCACCGTTGACGCGCTGCGCGCCGATCACCTCAGCCAGTATGGCTATGCCCGCCCCACCAGCCCC
The DNA here is from genome assembly GCA_018813065.1 of Myxococcota bacterium. GTDB lineage: Bacteria > Myxococcota_A > Bradymonadia > UBA7976 > UBA1532 > JAHJCH01. The sequence continues at coordinate 25,211 of JAHJCH010000178.1, read as the reverse complement.
CACCTCGACGCGCTGCTCAAGGGGGGGCTCTTCTTTCGGCGCGCCTATCCCACGGCCAACTCCACGCTGCTGTCCTTGCCGACGCTGCTGACGGGCCGCCTCGGCGCGGATATGCCCTTTGATCGCAACGCTGATCTTCTGACCTTGAGCCCGGAGAACCGCAGCATCGCCGTGCGCCTCAGCGAGGCGGGTTGGCACACCGAGGCCCAGCTCTCGGGGCAGATCCGCAACGGGATGTGTGTGGGGCTGGAGCGCGGCTTTGACGTCTTTGAGGGCCACGCCGAGGCCACGCTCAAGAACAACCCCGCCCCGCTCCTGATCCGCAAGGTGGGCAAGTCGATCCTCCGCGAGGCGCGGCGGGGGCGGCCCTTCTTTATCTGGACACACCTCCTCGAACCCCATGAGCCCTATAACCGTCACGCGGCCCATGACTTCGGCGGGAGCAAGGTGGATCGCTATGACGGGGAGATCGCGGCGGTGGATGAGGCGGTGGGGCGGCTCTTCGAGGCGCTCGACGTCGCCGGTGTGCGCCAGGACACGATCATCGTCTTCACCGCCGATCACGGCGAGGCCTTCGGCGAGCACGGCGACTACTACCACGGCCTGAAGCTCTATGAGGAGAGCGTGCGCGTGCCGCTCTTTATCCATATCCCAGGCGCGCCCAGCGTGACCGTCGAGGCGCCCACCAGCCTCATCGATGTCGTCGCCACCCTCGCCGATCTCGTCGATCTGCCGCCCGCCGAGGACAATAAGGCGCGCAGTCACCTCGGGGCGCTCTTTAACGCGCCGCCGCCCGCCCGGCCCGTCATCATCGAGAACATGCACAGCATCCACGCGCCCTACGCGCGGCGGCTGGCGATGATCGACTGGCCCTACAAGGTCAGCCGTAACCTCAAGCAAGGCCACTTGAGGATCTTTAACCTGCGCGATGATCCCGGAGAGCGGCGGCGACTCGACCCCGATGATCCAGAGGCGCGGCGGGTGGTGGAGGCCCTCGACGCGGAGGCGCGGCGGCAAAGCGCGGTGATGTTGGATAGCCTGCTGCGCGCGCGTATCCACGCCGCCTTGCCGACGGATCGAGATCTCAAGCCACAGGGCGATGAGATCATCAAGGGCCTGCGGCTCATCGCCACCAAGATCAGCGTGCCCCCGGCCACGGATGGGCTGGTCCGCGAGGTGTCGGCGTTCTTTGAGGTGGAGGCGCCGATCAAGGCGGACTTGATGACGCGCGTCGAGGTGATCGAGGGCAGCGGGCGTGCGCTGCGCCGCGTGGAGGATCGCCCGCTTCGAGGCGCCTACCCAACCCCAAGCTGGCGCCCCGGGCAGATCATCGAGGAGCGGGCGGTGATGCGCTTTGGCCGTAACTTTAAGCGCGCGCGGGTGATGCTGAGCGTGCTGCGCGGCGGCGAGGTGATCTTTGGCCCGGCGCGCTTGGGCGACATCAAGATGAGCGCCAGCGCGCGCTGAGACCACGCAGCCTAGCGCGCGTAGGCGGCGGGGAGCTGGCTCGTGGTTAAGAAGCGCGACAGCGCCGCCTTGAGCGTGGCCTCCTCTGGCACACCCCGGCCATAGAGGTTGCGCGTCTCACCCGGATCGGCCTCCAGGTCATATAGCTCCCAAAAATCATGGGTCAGATCGGCGATGAGGTGGTGGCGCTGGCTGATGACCGCGCGGGTCTGGCGCTTGGGGCGCGCGAAGGCGTTTTCTTGGAAGATCAGGCGCCCTGGATCGGCCGCTTTCAGGACCGCCGCCTGGCTGCGCATGGTGCAGCGCGCCGGGATCGCCGCGCCCGCCAGCTCAAGGAGCGTGGGGTAGAGATCATTGAGCGCCACCGGCGCCGCGATCTGCCCCGCCTCCATCCCCGGCCCACGGATCAGCAGCGGCACCCGCGTCACGTTGCGGTAGAGCGTGCGCGCGTGGCCAGAGTGACCATGCTCGCCGAAGTTCTGGCCGTGATCCGCCGCCAGGATGACATAGGTGGGCCGCCCCGCCTCCGTGGCCGCCGTCAGCAGCGGCGCGAGCTGCTCGTCGGCGAAGCGGATCTCCTCGTCGTATAAGTCTATTTTGCGCACACCAAAGTCGATCTCAGGGTGGTCGAAGTTCGGTTCATGCGGGTCGTAGATGTGAACCCATAGGTAGAACGGCTTTGAGACACGCCTCTTGAGCGCCTTGAGCTGGATCAACGCGGCTTCTACCGTGGGCTCAGCCACGCGGCGCTTGCGCTTACCGCAGACCTCGACGTAGCGGTCAAAGCCACGGCTCAGGTTCCAGTCCTTGTCGGCGAAGACGGCGCCGCAGAGGACCGCCTCTGTGCGGTAGCCCACGCCCTTGAGCCCCTCGGCCAAGGTCTGCTCGATGGCCCCCAGCTTGGGCGGGAAGCGGCCGAGATCCTCCAAGGCCGCTTGGAAGGGCGTGCGCCCCACCGCCAAGGACCACATGCTCGGCGCGGTGCCCGAGTCGGCGGCGTAGGCGGCGTCAAAGCGCAGCGCAAGGGCGGCGAAGGCGTCGATGTTGGGTGAGGTCGCCCGCGCGTAGCCGTAGACCCCGAGGTGATCGGGCCGCAGCGCGTCGATGGTGATCAGGATCAAGTTGGGCTGGATCTCATCGCGCTGGGCGGGCGCGGGCGCGGGCGCGGGCTCGATCTGGGGCGCGTAGCGCGGCCCATCTCGGCCATCACAGTCTTGATCTACGCCGTCGCCCTCCACGTCGGGCGCGTAGGGGCGGATGTCTGGATCAAAGGGGGCGCAGTCGGCGCCTGTGGGCAAGTAAGGGATGCCGTCTTCATCCCAATCCGACATCAAGATCAGGTGGCCGTAGAGGTGACGCGCGGCGCTGCCCTCAGCGGCCAACGCGCGGCGCGCCTCTTGGCTTTGGACGCTAAGCCCGAGGGTGATCAAGGCCAGCGTGAGCGCCAAGGCGGTTCGCTTGGCGCCGCCGCGCCGCCGCGTCAGCCCGATCCCCAGTGGGCTGAGGAGCAGCGCGAGGCCCAAGAGGCTCAGCGCCACGCCGTCGAGGTCTTGGAGCGTGGCCCAGTGGCGGCGCGCCAGCAGGCCCAGGGCGAGGAGCCCGACGGTGAGGCTCAAGGTCAACAGCGGCGCGACGCCCATCAGGCGGCCCAGGCCCGGCAGCCGCGCCGCCCCCCGCGCCAGCCGCGCGGTGATCAGGCCGAGGAGCAGCGCGCCGAGGGCCAACGCCGCTTGAACCAGGAGCGCCACGCCGGCGATCAGCGCCGCGCCGTGGCGGTGCTCGATGAGGTGGCGCAGCGAGAAGAAGGCGCCCAGCCCCCATGAGGTCACGCCGATCATCCAGCCCAGGGCGCGGGCGGCGCGGCGCTGGTCTTGGGGGCGGCCACGCTCGCGCCAGATGTCACGCAGACGCAGCCCCAGGCGCTGGATCGCGGCGCTGAGCCCCCCACGCCCAAAAGCCAGCGCGCCGAGGCCAGCGACGATGAGGCCCAAGAGCCCGCCGCAGAGCGCCCAGAGGCTGAGGACCGCGGCGATGATGATGAGCGCTTGGGCAGGTGGCAGATCCACGCCGCTGAGCGCGCGGCCCGCGTCGATGATCCCGATGAGGAGGAAAGTGAGGGCGCCGCCAAAGGTGAAGGGCAGCGCGCGCGGGGTGTCTGGCATGGCGGCGCGGCTTACGCCTCCGTCTCGTCCTCGCCGGTGAGCGCGTCGAGGCCCTCGGCCTCCGCTTGCTGATCCGCGCTCATGTGGCACTTCTTGTACTTCTTGCCGCTGCCACACCAGCAGGGATCGTTGCGCCCAATCTTGGGCCGACTGCGGCGCACCGTGCCCGCGCTGCGGCGCTTGGGGGCCAGCACGTCCTCCGGCGTGGGGCCGAGGCTCTTCTTCTGCTCAGGATCGTACTTATCGATGTTGCTGGTGAGCATCTGCATGTGGCGCGCTTGCTCCTCCATGCGGCGGCGATAGGCCTCCTCCTCTGCGCGGATCTCCTCGACGGAGCGCACATGCAGCCGGTAGAGCTGACCCATGGTCTGCGACTTGATGTTGACCAGCAGGTCCTTGAAGAGCCTAAAGCCCTCCTTTTGGTACTCCTTCTTGGGGTCGCGCTGCCCATAGCCACGCAGGCCAATGCCGGTGCGCAGCTGGTCCATCACCTGAAGGTGGTGCTGCCAAAGCTCGTCGATGTGGCGCAGAAAGAGGTCGCGGGCTACGCGATGAAAGAGACCCTCTTGGTTTTCGTTGACGTGCTTGACTTTATTCTCAAATGGCCCCTCGACCGCGAAGTAAATGTGCTCTTGATACTTCACCTTGGAGGTCGGCAGCTCGGAGAGGTCAACCTTGTGGTTGAACTGGAAAAGCACGCTCTCGACCAGCGCGTTTAGATCCCACTCGTCGGGGCGCATCTGGTCATTGCAGATCCCATTCACCGCGTTCTCGACGAGATCCTCAATGGCGTCGAGGCAGACCTCATGTAGATCTTCTGGCGTGGAGTCAAGGATGCGGCGCCGCCAGCTGTAGATGGTCTTGCGCTGCTGGTCCATCACGTCGTCGTACTCCAGCGTGTTCTTGCGGGAGTCAAAGTGCATGGCCTCGACGCGGCCTTGGGCGTTCTCGATGGCCTTGGAGACCATCCGCGCCTCGATGGGGGCCTCGTCGCTCATGCCCAGCCGATCCATGATCCCCACCAAGTTGTCCTTGGCGAAGATGCGCATGAGATCGTCCTCAAGGGAGAGGTAGAAGCGGCTGGCGCCGGGGTCACCTTGGCGGCCCGCGCGGCCACGCAGCTGGTTGTCGATGCGGCGGCTGTCATGGCGCTCGGTGCCGAGGATAAACAGCCCGCCAGCGCCAATGACCTTCTTCTGCTCCTCGCGGAAGAGATCACGCTTCTCAGCGATCTGGCGGATAAAGTCCTCGGGGACCTCCGCCAACGCGGGCTCATCCTTGAGCATCTGGCGCGCGGCGTCCTCGTTGTGGATGCAGATCTGCTTTACGAAGTCCTCGACCTTCTCCCACTCCTCGGTGTAGCGCACCGCCAGGCCCGCCTCCTCGATGAGGATCTGGCCCCAGTACTCGGCGTTGCCCCCCAGGATGATGTCGGTGCCGCGCCCCGCCATGTTGGTGGCCACGGTCACGGCGCCCAGCCGCCCCGCCTGGGCGACGATGGAGGCCTCTCGGGCGTGGTGCTTGGCGTTGAGCACGTCATGCTCGATGCCCGCCTTGCTCAGCATCCGGTGGATGATCTCGGACTTCTCCACGCTGACGGTGCCCACCAAGACCGGCTGACCCTTCTCATTGCACTCTTTGATCTGCTCCACGCACGCGCGGAACTTCCCGCGCTCCGTGCGGTAGATCACGTCGGGCTGATCCGCGCGGGAGATGGGCTTGTTGGTGGGGATGACCACCACGTCGCGCTTGTAGGTCTTTTGGAACTCCTCCTCGGTCTTGGCCGTGCCGGTCATGCCCGAGAGCTTGTCGTAGAGGCGGAAGTAGTTTTGGAAGGAGATCGTCGCCAGCGTGTGGTTCTCGCTCTGGATCTCCACGCCCTCCTTGGCCTCTACGGCTTGGTGAAGGCCGTCGGACCAGCGCCGCCCCGGCATCAAGCGCCCCGTGTTCTCATCGATGATCAAGACCTCGCCTTCTTTAACGAGGTAGTTGACATCGCGTCGATAGAGGGTGTGGGCCTTTAGCGCGTTATGGACGTGGTGGAGCAGGACAATGTTGCTGGGATCATAAAGGTTATCGACCTTGAGGAGCCGCTCGACCTGCTCAACGCCGTCCTCGGTGAGCGTCGCCGAGTGCGCCTTCTCATCGACGTTATAGTGAATGTCCTTCTTAAGCCTTGGGATAAAGCGATCGACGGTCACATAAAGCTCAGAGGAGTCTTCCGCCGGGCCGCTGATGATCAGCGGGGTGCGCGCCTCATCGATCAGGATCGAGTCCACCTCGTCGATGATGGCGTAGTTGAGCTGGCGCTGCACATAGTCACCGAGGTCAAACTTCATGTTATCGCGGAGATAATCGAAGCCATATTCGTTGTTTTGGCCGTATGTGATATCCGCGCCGTAGGCTTGTTGGCGCTCGCGATCATCAAGGCCATGGACGATGACGCCGGTGGTCAGCCCCAACCAGCGGTAGAGCTGGCCCATCCACTCCGCGTCGCGGCGGGCCAGGTAGTCGTTGACCGTGACGACGTGGACGCCCTTGCCGGTGAGGCCGTTGAGGTAGCACGGCAGGGTGGCGACCAGGGTCTTGCCCTCTCCGGTCTTCATCTCGGCGATGTTGCCCTGGTGGAGCACCGCGCCGCCGATGATCTGCACGTCATAGGGGCGCATCCCCAGCACGCGCCACGCCGCCTCGCGGCCCACGGCGAAGGCCTCAGGCAGCAGCTGATCGAGCGGCTGGCCGTTGTCTAGGCGCTGACGAAACGCCGCCGTCTTGGCCTTGAGATCTGCGTCAGAGAGCGCCTTGATCTGAGGCTCAAGGGCGCTGACCGCGGAGACGAGGGGGCGGATTTTTTTCAGCGCGCGATCGTTCGCGGAGCCAAAGACTTTTTGTAGGTGATGAAGCATCGGGGGGCTCTCTGGGGCGAAAAGACGCCCTATCTTAAGCGCGGATCGGAGGGATGCAATCGCGAGCGCCGGATTTCTCCCCGCGTGGAAATGCGCGCCGCCCCCGCCGCCGTTCGGTTAAGCTCTCGCCGCCATCAGCCTGGAGCCCTCCCCCTCATGCAGCCGACCTTGCTCATCGTTGACGATGACACCTCCAACCTCGCCAGCCTCGTCAAGATCTTTGAGCGCCTGGCGCTGCGCGTGTTGCCAGCGACGCACGGCGAGGAGGCCCTCAAGGTGCTGCGGGCGCATTCGGTGGAGGTGATCCTCACCGATCTGATGATGCCCAAGGTCAACGGCGTGGATCTGCTCAAGCACGCCAAGGCGCTGTCGCCCGACACCGAGGTGGTGATGATGACGGCCTATGGCACGATCGAGCGCGCCGTGGAGGCCATGCGCGCGGGCGCTTATGACTTCATCACCAAGCCCTTCCGCCGCGCCGAGGTCGAGCGCGTGGTCAAGCGGGCGCTGGAGAAGACGGCCCTCTTGGCCGAGAACCGCGCGCTCAAGGCGCAGCTGGCCGACGCCCAGCGGATCAACCCGCCGAGGGTGCCTTGGGGGATCATCGGCAACGCGCCGGTGCTGCGGCGCGTCCTGGAGCTGACCCAGCAGGCGGCGCCCAGCGACGCGACGGTCCTGCTCAGCGGCGAGAGCGGCACGGGCAAGGAGCTGTTCGCCCGCGCCCTGCACGGGATGTCCTTGCGCGCCGAGGGGCCGTTCGTGGCCGTCAACTGCGGCGCCCTGCCCGACACCATCATCGAGGCGGAGCTGTTCGGCGCGGAGAAGGGGGCCTATACCGGCGCGCACAGCACGCGCGACGGTCGCTTCAGCCGCGCCGACGGCGGGACGCTGTTCTTGGATGAGATCAGCGAGTTGTCACCGCACGTCCAGGTGCGGCTCTTGAGGGTCTTGCAGTCTGGCGAGTATGAGCGCGTGGGCGGCACGCGCGCGCTGCACTCGGATTGCCGCGTGGTGGCCGCCTCCAACCGCGATCTGCGGCAGATGGTGCAGTCGGGGGAGCTGCGCGAGGACTTGTATTACCGCCTCAACGTGATTCAAATCACGCTGCCGCCGCTGCGCAGCCGCCCTGATGACGTGCCGCTGCTGGCAGATCACTTTCTGCGCTTCTACGCCGAGAAGAACCGCAAGGTGTTTGAGGGGATCTCACCCAAGGCGCTGCGGCGCTTGGTGGATTATCCCTGGCCGGGCAACGTGCGCGAGCTGGAGAACACCTTGGAGCGGGCGGTGGTGCTCAGCCGAGGGGCGGTGATCGTGGAGGAGGACTTGCCGGAGACGGTGCTGGGCGGCGGCGGCGCGCGGGATGTGTTGACGGTGCAGCTGGGCACGCCCCTTGAGGAGATTGAGCGGCGGGTGATCCGCGAGACGCTGCGGTTCACCGACGGCGACAAGAACCGCGCCGCTCAGCTGCTGGGGATCGCCAAGCGCACGATCTACCGCAAACTGGAGTAGCCTCCCTTGGCCCTGATTTCGGCCCGACGAGGGCAGCCCAGAGGGCCCGCCCTGCGGCGCGGCCATTGTTTGAAGAGGAGAGCCCCTTGAAGACACGCATCACGACGCTGTTTGGCGTCGAGCACCCCATCATGCAAGGCGGGATGCACTACGTCGGCCTCGCGCCCCTCGCCGCGGCGGTGTCCAACGCCGGCGGCCTGGGCGTGATCACGGCGCTGACGCTCAAGTCCCCCCAAGCCCTCGCCGAGGAGATCGCGCGCTGCCGGGCGCTGACGGACAAGCCCTTCGGCGTCAACCTCACCTTCCTGCCCACCGTCAGCAGCCCCGATTACCCCGGCTACCTGCGCGCCATCATCGAGGGCGGCGTCAAGGTGGTGGAGACGGCGGGCCGCAACCCCGCGCCCTACCTCCCGCCGCTCAAGGAGGCGGGGATCAAGGTGATCCATAAATGCACCTCCGTGCGCCACGCCCTCAAGGCCCAGGACATCGGCTGCGACGCCGTCTCCGTCGATGGCTTTGAGTGCGGCGGCCACCCCGGTGAGGATGATGTCCCCAATATGATCCTCCTGCCGCGCGCGGCGGAGGAGCTGGAGATCCCCTTCGTGGCCTCAGGCGGCATGGCCGATGGCCGCTCCCTCGTCGCCGCGCTGGCGCTGGGGGCTGAGGGCGTCAACATGGGCACGCGCTTCATCGCCACCCAGGAGGCGCCCGTCCACGACAACGTCAAGCAGGCGATCCTGGCGGCGAGCGAGCTGGACACACGCTTGGTGATGCGATCGCTGCGCAACACCGAGCGCGTGATGGTCAACCCTGCGGTGGAGCGCCTCTTGGAGAAGGAGCGCGCCTTGGGCGCGGCCTTGAAGTTCGAGGACATCATCGGCGAGGTCGTCGGCGTCTATCCCCGCGTGATGCGCGAGGGGATCATGGACGTGGGCGCCTGGTCCTGCGGGATGGTGGCGGGGCTCATCCATGACATCCCCACCTGTCAGGTGCTCATCGAGCGGATCATGGGCGAGGCTGAGGACATCATCCGGCGGCGGCTGGTCGGCGCCCTCGCTTGAGGCGTATGCCGCAAAGCGGCGGCGTGTTATCCTCCGCGCCATTTTTCCTCCGCCTTTATTTTTCTTCAGCCTTGATCTCGAAGGAGACGGACCATGGGCCTCTTTGACTTTATCTCCAACCGTGGCGGTGGCCCCATCGAGCGCGCCGCCAAGCGGATGCTCAATGAGCACCACCAACAGCAGGTGCGCCAGGAGGCGCTGGAGGAGCTTGTCGCCAATGGCAGCCCCGAGGCGATCAGCGCCCTGATCCGCCGGCTGGGCGTCAACTTCCGCGACTCCATCAAGAACGAGCAAGAGAAGCGCTGGGTCTCCAATGTCCTCGTCGAGCGGTTCGGCCAAGCCTCCGTCGAGCCGCTCATCGGCTTTATCCGCGTCGATCAGACCATCTCGGCGGCGATCCTCGTCCTGGCCAAGCTCATCGATCCGGCGCGGCTCGTCGGCGTCCTCTGTGAGATCCTCAGCGGCTACCCGCCCGAGGATCACCGCACCATCAGCGCGCGGCTCCAGCTCGTCGATGCCCTGGCGGACTACCCCGATGAGCGCGTCGTCCCCACGGTCCTGCCCTACACCGCCGATCATGACGATGACGTGCGCGTCAAGGTGATGGAGCTTTTGGAGCGGCGGGTCAAGGACGAGGCGCACCCCCAATACGCGCAGACCGTGGCGGGCTTGGTGGGGGTCATTGATGATCCCGAGGCCAGCGGGCGGCTCCTGCGCCGCGCCTGTGAGGTGCTCATCGCCCTCAAGGCGGACGTCAGCGGCTACCCCCAGCTCAAGGACGCGCTGTCGGAGGATTATCGCGTGGATGAAGCTGGGCGGCTGGCGCGGCGCTGATCAGCGCTCATCGAGCAGGCGGGTGATGGTCTGAAAGTCCGCTGGCGGGAACTCATAGTGCTCCATCTCATGCGGGCGCACCCAGCGGAAGTCGTTGATGTGCTTTTTGAGGATCGTCTCTGAGCGCAGCTCACAGCGATAGACGCAGAAGTCGAGGCAGTAGTCCTCGTACTCGTGCTTGATGAACATCGAGAGCTTGCCGATCTCGACCTCGACGCCCATCCGCTCAAACAGCTCGCGGGCGAGGGCCTCCTCATCGCTCTCCCCCTCCTCTACGCGGCCGCTGGGGAACTCCCACAGCAGCGGCAAGATCGCGGTGGGGCGGCGCTGGGTGATGAGGAACCGCCCCCCCTGCTCAATCTCAGCGGCGACGACGCGTATGGACTTCTTCTCGCTCAAGGCTCACCTCCACAGGCCGGTCAGGGTGTGATGAGGGAGAGGCCCCGTCGCGGTCAAATCACCCGCGACGAACAATCAAGCGCTGGCCGACGCGCAGGACATCCTCCCGGCTGAGCTTGTTCCAGCTGCGCAGCTGCGCGACCTCCACCCCATAGCGCTGCGCGATGGACCACAGGCTCTCACCCGCGCGCACTTTATGCTTGATCGGCGCGCGCTTGCCAACGCGTTTCTTTGACGTCGAGCGCTTCTTGGCGGCGGCCTGCGCTTGAGCCGCCTTGGCCTCACGGGCGCGGCGCGCCGCAGCCGCCCGCTCAGCCAACACCTTGGCCTCCGCGCGCGCCTTGGCCTTGGCCCGGTTGGCCAGGATCTGCTTCTCCAGCCAGCGGCGCGCCGCCTCGCGTTGACCCTTGGGCACCTTGAGCGTAAAGCGCCGCCCCTGCGGCAGCGCGTCGCCCGTCAGCTCGGGGTTGAGGAGACGCAGCGCGCGCAGCGAGGCCTTGAGCGCCAAGCCCAGCTCGGGGATCGTCACCGCGTCGCCCTCGGGGAGGCTCACCTCAAGCTCATCCCGCGCCAAGGGCGCCCAGCCGTCCTTGCGGGTGATGTGAAAGCCATAGTCACCCAGGTTGGAGAGGATCGACTTGACGGCGATGATGCGCGGCACATAGCGCTCGGCCTCGGTGTAGAGATCCAACGCCCAGAAGTCCGTCTGCCCTTGAGCCGCCATGGCCCGCGCCAAGCGGTTGGGGCCGGTGTTATAGCCCGCCATCGCCAGCGGCCAGCTCTCAAACCGCTTATGCAGCGCCATCAGGTAGGCGATCCCCGCCTCGCTGGCCTTGCTGTAATCCGCCCGCTCATCCCAGCCCTTGTCCACCTGAAGTCCATATTGGCGCCCCGTGCCCGCCAAGAACTGCCACAGCCCGCGGGCCGCCGCGCGGCTCGTCACCGCTGGCCTCAGCCCGCTCTCCACCACCGCCAGGTACTTTAGATCCGGGCAGGCGCCTTGGCGCTCAAGCGCCTCCTCGATGACCGGAAAGACCCGCCGCGCGCGCTTCATCCACAGCACCACCTGGGCGCGATCGCCCAGCGCGATGTAGAACTCCTTCTCCATCCGCTCGTGGATGGACGGATCGGCCATATTGACGCGCTGCCCGCAGAAGGTGACCTCCTGGGGCAGCTCATAGGCGCTGATATCGAGGGGCCGCAGCGCCAGCTGGGCCTCCAAGAGCGCCACCTGCGTCTCCAACTCAGCGATCCGCCCCGCCGCCTCGCCGCCCTCCGGGGAGGCCACCGCTTGATGAGCCCCAAGGAGCGTCATGATGAGGAGACAGAGACCCGATCGCATAGCGCACCTCCTGAGATAAAGCGCGTCCAGCCTATCGGGGGTGGGATATGTAGTCAACTGTGGTTGGCGCGGCTACAGCTTCTGGATGCGCTCCTTGAGGGAGTCCACCTCGACGGCGCGAAAGCCAAAGTTCTCATTGACCACCACGGCCTCGCCTCGGGCCACGCGGCGGCCATTGATGGTCAGCTCGATGAGATCGCTGGACAAGCGGTTAAGCTCGATGATCGAGCCCTGCCCGAGCTGGAGCATCTCCAGGATGCTCATCCGCGTGCGCCCCAGCTCCACGGAGACGACCAGGGGGAGGTTTAAGATCAGCTCCAGGTTATCGCCCGAGGGCGGCGCGCCGGGCGGCGGCGCGGCGACGGGGCGCTCGGGGCGGGGTGGGCTGGGATCGGGGGGGATATAGGGCGCCTCATCCTCCTCCTCGTCATCGCTGTCGAGGTTGCTGAGGAGGGCGTCAAGCTCCTCTTGGCTGAGGATATCAGGCATCGGGCGGGGCTCCGTCGTCTACGGGCGGCGGCGTCGTCTGCGCCTCCAAGAGCGCGCTGAGGGCCTCATCGGAGATCAGCGGCGGGCGATGGGCGGCGCGGCGGGCGGCCTCATCCAGCGCGTCGGGCTTGAGCTGAGGGGGCATAGGGCGGGGGGGTGTGCTCGACATGGCTGAGAGGATAACAAGCCGCGCCTGCGTTTGCCCTCATTGAATGCAGGCCCACGGCGAGATAGAACAGCCGTGAACGGAGCGCCGGGGGGGTGCCTTTTGAGCCGCTTAATGGGACTACGCGCCGCCAGGGCGCTGATGGGCCTCGCCCTGCTGAGCGCCTTGGGCTGCGGTGGGCCACGCTATCAGCCGCGCCCCACGCTGACGGAGGCGGCCCCGCCGCCGCGAGAGGGGGGCCACCGCGCGACGCTGATCATCCTCGACGGCCTGCGCGCCGACGCCTTGGATCGCTACCTCGACGCGCTGTCCGCCGCTGACTATGAGCCGGACTGGCCCTCGGGCTTGGCGCTGCTCAAGGCCGAGGGCTTCCACTTCGCCCGCAGCCAGCGGGTCGAGCTGAGCGCGCCCTCGGGGGGGATCAGCGCGGCGGCGACGCTGATCACCGGCGCCTTTGTCGATGAGCACCAGCTCTACGGCGAGGTCTTTGAGCATCGCGCCAGCGAGGGGCCGCCTGATCTCATCGATCTGAGGCGCGCGGCGGGGGCGGCGCGGCTTCAATACGGGCCGAGCTTCACTGTGGTTGGCCCCCATGAGGTGCTCCTCGCCCAGCGCCTGGGCGCGCCGACGCTCTACAGCCGCCTCAGCGCCACCCACGCCTTGACCGTCATCGCCCACCCCCTCGCGGCGGGCGCGCGGTGGTACATCCCCGAGGACCCGGAGACGGCCACCACCACCTACCTCCCCCACGCCGTCGCCAGCGCGGCGGCGCCCATCTACGACCGCAGCACCCGCGAGGCGGCGATGGCCCAGCTCAGCGCCGGCCCGCCGCCGGATCTGCTCACCCTCTACTTTCGCCAGATCTTCGTCGAGAGCGCCCGCCAGACCCGCGCCGTCTGCGAAGATCGCCCTGCGGATCTCTTGGCCCTCCAGGCGCGGCTCTTAACGGAGATCGACGCCCACCTCTGGCGCGCGCTGAGCCGCTACCAGCGCGCCCACCCCGATGACTTTGAGCGCATGAGCTTCCTGCTCGTCAGCCAAGGGGGCGTGCTCAACCTCGGCGCTTCGGCGCGCCGCTTAACCGAGGCGGATCTGCTTGAGGCGCTGGCGCCCGCGCCCCCCCCGGCCAGCGCCCCTGCCAGCGCCCCTGCCAGCGCCCCTGCCAGCGCCGAGGGCTGCGCGGCGACGCTGCGGGCCGCCGCCACCACGGGTCGGCTAAGGGCGCGGCTTAACAGCGGATTTGCCCTGCTCTACCTCACCGAGCCGCCGTTGGGGCTCAAGGCTGACGCGGCGGGGGCCTGCTTAGAGGCCGCGCTCGCCGAGGCGATCCAAGGGGCGCCTTGGCTGGCGGCGGTGGTCACGCGGGGGGGGGCGTTGGCGCTCAAGCCGAGCTTCAGCGCGGCGCTCACCGTCAATCGTCGAGAGCGCCTCAACCGCAAGCTCAAGCGGCTGCTCCCCGCCGAGGGGGGGCCGACGGCGATCCTCTTCGCCGACGCGCCTTGGGCCTTTAGCCCAGACACGGCGCCCCCGCCGCGCGCGCGCTGGGGTGGCCTCAGCGACGCCGAGATGCGCGCAGGCTTCCTCCTCGCCAGCCGCCAGCTCAAGGAGGTGGACATCGCGGAGCTGCGCATGACCGACGTGGAGTGGGTGGATCTGGCCCCCACCCTGATGTCCCTCATCGACGCGCCTGAGGCCAGCATGGCGGGGCTGCGCCCGCCGCTCCTGCGCTGGGAGGGGGAGGCGCTGCGCTTTCGCCCGGTGGCCCGGCAGGTCCAGCCACGCCCCGCGCCGGTGGAGCCGAAGATCGCGTGGCGCGTTGAGGAGGGGATCGCGCGCTTGAGCTTGGAGGAGTCCTCCAAAGGCTGGCCGCCTGAGCATCTCAAGGTGGGCTGGGGCGAGGCCTGGGTTGAGTGGGACGCCAAGGCCGCCCGCTTCGCCGAGGGCGCGCCCTGCCAATACCAAGAGGGCGAGGCGATCCGCGCGTGGCGCTGCGCGTTGCCCATCCCCACGGGGCCTGCCGCGCTGATCCCCGCCGCGCTGATCCGAGATCCAGAGGGCGATGAGGGCGAGGCCGCCTCGCGGCCGCTGATCCAGCGCTGGGCCATCGCCACGGGGGCCAGCGAGCCTACGCTGCGCGCCCCCGCCGAGCTGATCTGCGCGACCGAGGAGATGGCGCGTGTGCGCCTCGACGCCGCCGATCCGCTGGGGTTGGCCTCGGTGACCCTTGAGCTGCTTGACGGCCAAAGCCTCAAGGCGGGGGCGGACGTCACGGCCACGGCCCGCCTCAGCTGGCCGAGCCCCGAGGTGATCATCGAGGACGGCGCGCCGCTCCAGCTCAAGGGGGTGGTCAAGGGCACGCGCGCGCCGGTGGAGATCCCCTTTACGCTGACGCACCTGGAGCATCACCGGCGGGCCACGGGGCTGGCGGGGGCGGGGGTTGAAGATCGTGTGGCGCTGCGGGCGGCCTTTGACGCCAGCCCGCTTGATCCCGAGTCTCCGCCGCAGCGCGCGCTCCTGCGGCTCACGGTCTGCGGGCGTGGCGGCGGCTGTGTCAGCCAGATGTTGGCGACGGATCGGGCGTACCGCGCGGCGATCAAGGCGGGCTGCCCTTGATCCACATCACCACGGCGGCGGGGGGGCGCGTAGAGCACCTCGTGCGCCTCGGCGCGGTGGTCCGTCGAGGCGCCCTGCTCGCCCGCGTGTACCCCGAGGGCGGCCCCGTCGAGGAGATCAGCGCGCCGATCGACGGGGCCGTGGAGGTGCAGCGGCTGGGGCAGGCGGTGGCGCCTCAGTTCACCGCCTTGGTGGGCATCCGGCGGCTGATCCTGGCCGACTGCGCGGGGCGTGTGCGCTGGATCGCCACCTTGGGGCCGGTGGGCTTGACCACCATGGTGGCGCTCTTGGGCCATGAGGGCGGCGTGCGCCCTCACCGCGCGGGCACCTCTGGCTTCGTCGGCGCCCGCTTCGTCGCGCCGGGGGACTGGGTGGAGCCCGATCAGCCCCTCTTGGAGATCCGCGGCGAGACGCTCGTCTGATCGCGGCGAATGCGCCGAGGTTTACAGCCCCACAGCCAGCCCCTACACTGCGCGCCGCCCCCCTGCGGCCCCGCGCCGCACGAGGTTGATCAAGTAAGAAAATCAAAGGAGATCACATGGCGAGCGAAACGCCGAGGCCCGCCGAGCTGACGGGCCGCCTCAACGCCCTCCGTGAGCGCCTGCTCCAGCTCGGGAGGTATCTTTGACGCCGCGCCAAAGCGTGAGCGCCTCGCGGAGCTAGACCACCTCAGCGGCCAGCCCGAGTTTTGGGGGGATCAAGCCGCCGCCCAGGTGCTGCTCAAGGAGCGCACCCAGATCAAGGACACCCTCGACAAGCTCGACGGCCTGACCACGCAGCTCGACGAGGTTGAGATGCTCGTGGAGATGGGCGACGAAGAGGGCGATGAGGACAGCCTGATCGAGGCCGATGAGGTGCTTGAGGCGGTGGAGGGGCGCTTAGCCCAGATGGAGCTGGAGCGGATGCTCAGCGGCGCCCATGATCACGCCGCCTGCTTCGTCAGCGTCAACGCCGGGGCGGGCGGCACAGAGAGCCAGGACTGGTGCAGCATGCTTCTGCGGATGCTGCTGCGCTACTGCGAGCGCAAGGGCTTCAAGGCCGAGATCACCGACTACCTCGCGGGCGAGGAGGCGGGCGTCAAGAGCGTCACCTTCCGCGTGCAGGGGGAGTACGCTTTTGGCTACCTCAAGTCCGAGAATGGCGTGCATCGGCTGGTGCGCATCTCACCCTTTGACAGCCAAAAGCGCCGCCACACCAGCTTCGCCAGCGTCAGCGTCCTGCCCGAGATCGAGGATGACATCGACGTCGAGATCAACGAAGGCGATCTGCGGGTGGACACCTACCGCTCCAGCGGCGCGGGCGGCCAGCACGTCAACAAGACCGACAGCGCGGTGCGGCTGACCCACAAGCCCACGGGGCTGGTGGTGGCCTGCCAGGCCGAGCGCAGCCAGCACAAGAACCGGGCGACGGCGATGAAGCTGCTCAAGGCCAAGCTCTTTGAGCTGGAGATGGAGAAGCGCACCGAGGAGCGCGACGCCCTCTACGCGGGCAAGGCCAAGATCGACTTTGGCAGCCAGATCCGCAGCTATGTCTTGCAGCCCTATCAGATGGTCAAGGATCTGCGGACGGGCTACGAGGACAGCAACACCAAGGGCGTGCTCGACGGCGATCTGGGGGGCTTTATCGAGGCCTTCCTGCTGCTCCACGCGGGGGAATGAGATGATCGAGGTCTGCTTCGTGGAGATCCGCGCGGTGGGTGAAGAGGGCGCGGCCTGGGCGGCGGATTTGGCCGCGCTCGTCGGCGCCTACCACCAACGCTCCAGCTTCCTGTTCTTCCCGCTGCGTCAAGCGTGGGCTGAGGGGGAGGCGGTCTACCTCGCGGAGGGCGCCAGCGCCTATGAGCGGCTGCGCTTCCTCGACGGGCGGCATCGCCGCGCAGACGCCGAGGCGGAGGTCAAGATCATGGCCTTCCCCGACGCCTTGGGCTTTGATCCCCAGCAGATCGAGATCAACCTCAACCCCACGCCGCCGCGCTTGGAGGCCCACGATCCGGCCTCGGGGCGGCGCGTCGCCTTGGATGAGCCCCGCGCGGCCTCGCGCCTGCGTAACCTGGCGCTCAACCTCCTCGCCGCTCGCCTTCAGCGCCCCGCCCAGCCCGCCCAGCCCGCCTTATGCTTGACCCAGGCGCCCTTTGAGCTGCGCGATCCGCGCACGGGCTTCGCTTATACGGACGCGAGTGTATTGGAGACGGGCAACCTCGGTGAGATGTCGAAAGCCTTTTTGAAGGCTTTTGATGACTAGACCCCCCAAAACCGATGAGCTTTACTAACGTGAGTCAGTTCAAAAACTCATCAAGCGACGAATATGATGCTAAAGAAACATATTCGATTGAATTAAATAAAGACTGGTTAAGATATAATAGAGATCATAATTTAAACGCCATATTTAAAATCAATGCCGATAATTTCGACTTTTTTTCTGAAAGCTTCGGCGCCGAGTTCTCTAAGTTCAAGTATGGTGATCCAGAAAGCATTTCACTCTTTGCAGGATTGATTGCGTCTGAAATTTTAGAGAAACTTGGCCCGGAGATCATCGCTTCTCCAGACCATTGGCGGATTGTCTACCCTGCTCGCAAAGCCATCCCCACGGCTGCCACGCTCCTTGCGGATCATGTGAATTATATTTTGCTCAAAAAATATAAAATTGATCTCAATAAAATTTATTTAAAGCGAAGGCGTGTTTTCAACGGAGATTTTGGTGAAATCAAGTCACAAAATACGAGGGAATCACAAATCTTTGATAATTTTTTTTATGATGGCGACGATTTAAATGGGAAAAAAACGATATTTATAGAAGACGCGCTTGTTTCCGGCACACATTACCGTGAAACGCAGAGAGTTCTTGAGTTGTCTGGTGTTAATTTAACGCATATACATGGTTTTTTTATCGCAGACATTGAAAGCAAAACCTTTGTAAAAGAAGGATACTCCGTTGAGAATAAAATCAACCATATCTGGGTAAAAAGTCCGTACGAAATGATCAAAATACTTCAAAAATCCGATGTTGTGGTTACAGCCCGTATGATAAAATTTATTTTTAAATTTGAGACAGATAAATTTAAAGAAATTTTAGATAAAATTGATTTATATCAGCTGGCAGAGCTTTATAGCGCCGCTTTAGATGAAAATCTAAATGAAGATCCCAGGTTTTTGGAACACCTAACAATACTATCTGACGCATTGGTTGATAAAATCTCAGCCTCTAGGGGTAATTTAAACTCTATTTATCAAATAAATTCACTTAATCTGACCGAATTTATTTCGAAAAAATATTTATTCCACCCTTTCTTTGAAAATAAAATCTCACTTGGCTCGATGTACTCACTCTTAAAATATGGAGATTTATACGCGCTTGATTTTTTTGCAGACCAACTATCAAAAAAGATTAAAGAAGAGCATTTAGAGCATATTGAGCGCGCGCCGAGGCGTTGGTCCATCGCGCGGGTGGGCTACTCGACCCTGCCTGGGGCGGCCCAGCGCCTGGCCGAGCGCGTCGCTGAGCGCCTTGACCTCAGCCTCGCCTCAATCACCCGAGAGGACATCCCTGCGACCTCCTACGGTGAACTCAACAGCCTCCGCGCGCGCGCCGCCATCACTCAAGGCGCGTTTAAACTCCAAGATCCAATCAATGAAAATGTCATCATCATTGAGGACGCGGTTGTATCGGGGACGGTCCTGCGGGCGTTGATTAAATCAATCTCCGACGATCATAAAAAGATCTATCCATACTCAATTGTTGACCTGCGTGTATCTGATTTTAAATTGGAGCAAAATCTTAACTCAGCGATGATAAATCGCGAAAATATCACCATATTATCTAAAATCATGAACACTGATAATATGGTTATTGTCGCGCGTACAATTAAAACAATACTTAGCTTAAATGATCAAAAAATCGAAGAATTGTTTGATAATGTTAAAGGCACGGAACATTTTATCAATATTTTTAATATCGCTCGGATAAATCGTCTCGATTTAGATGTGTTGTTTAAACATGGGTTCCAAAGGCTATCTTCTTTATTAAATCAGCGCATAAGATCGCTCAAAGAGTTGGATTTACCGCCATATGAGCCGATGTATATCATCACTCAAGGCAACCTCAAATCGCTTCAGGGTTTGATCCAAGGCTACTCACGGCTTAAGTACGGCGACGCCGAGGCCACCGCGCGGCAGGCGGCGCGGATCGCCGCGGTGATCCAGGCGCGCGTGGGCGCCGCGTTGACGCCCGCGCGCTGGGTCATCGCCGCCACGCACTACTATCGGGTGGCCAACGCCGCGCAGATCTTGGCGCGGGGCGTCGCCGCGCGCCTGGGCTTGCCCATGGCCGACATCCGGCGCAAGCAGATCTATGAAGGGGAGTTTGGCGCGCTCGCCTCCACGCAGGCCCGTCAGGCGATCATCACGCACAACGCCTATTGCAGCGCGCCTGCTCAAGTCCACGCCAAGCATGTGATCTATATTGATGACGCTTTTGTAAGTGGCGTGCATCTTCAAGAGCATTATCAGATGCTTTTGGATGCCGGTGCGTTGAGTGTGACGCCTTTCTCTATATTTGACGTCGCCGATGGCGATTTAACCATTGAAAAAGACCTAAACTATGCGTCCATCGAGCAAAACGACTCAAAGCGCGTCATTGAGATCTTAGCGTCGCCTGAGAACGCGCTGATCACGCGCTCGATCAAGCTCTTGCTCAAGCAGCCCCCGCAGACCCTCCTCGCCGATCTCGATCAGCTGGACGATGAGCGTGTCTTTGAGATCACCGAGGCGGCGGAGGCGGAGCTGTACAGCGATCAGCCGGTGTTTGAGGCCAGCTATCGCGCCTTACGCGACGAGGCGCGGGCGCGCCATCTGCGGCGGATGGGCGCGGCGCGCGGCTTGGCGCGTGTCCCCTATCGCATGATGCTCTTGGACTATGACGACACCTTGGCGGCCGCCTTAACGCCGCTGAGCGCGGCCCACGCGCGCCTCTTGGTGCGCTTCTTAGCGCGCGGCGTCGAGGTGGCGATCATCTCGTTGCAGCCCATCGGCGCGCGTGGGCTGAGCGAGTTCGCCTTTGAGCCCATCCTGCGCGAGATCAAAGCGCGCCAGCTTGACCCCGCGCTGTTATCGCGGCTGCATCTCCTGCCATCAGAGGGGATCTCGCTTTATCAAGCCGACGCGCAGGGCCACTTGGATGAGGCCGCGCCTCATTCTCACTTGGGCTTGGATCAGGCGACGTGGGCGCGCTTTAAGCGAATCGTCGTCGATGAGGTCGCCGAGGGGCGCGCGACGCGGGTGTACCTGCGTGGCGGCTATATCTCGCTGCACTTTAAGGACGAGGCCAGCTTGCTTGAGGTCCAAGCGGCGCTCCGCGCGCGGCTGGCGGGCTTTAAGCCCCCGATCACGGTGCAGATCAAGCCGACCTATGATCCAGACAAGTGGGTCTTGCACGCGCGGCTGGCGGGGGCCTCCAAGGCGATCGGGCGGGCGTACATGTTGGGGGTCATCCGCGCGCGGCTGGCCGCTGAGGGGCGCGTGGTCCCTCGCGAGGCGATCTTGGTGGCGGGGGATCGCATGGGCGAGGGTGAGAGCGACGCGGCGATGTTCGTCTATGGGGGGGTCAACCTCGCCCTGGGGTCGGCGGCTTGCCCTGGCGCCTATGATCATCACCGTGATCAAGGCCCTGACGGCCTGTTTGCGCTGCTCAGCGCGGTCGATGAAGCGCAGGCGGCCTTGGATGAGGCGCTTGGCTGAATCGCCCTCGACATCGGCGCTCAGATCCGTTATCCGCTGAGGGTTTTTGTACCCGTGAGTGGAAACAATGGTCCTGACACTTTTTCAAAGAGGACCTTTTGAATTGAGCCGCAGGGCTGCGCCAGCAGCCCAAGGCGCGACATTTTTCGGACTTCATCCGGGTAAACCCGGACAGGCCGGAGCAAGGAAACAATCCGCAGAGCGGATTTTTCCGCGCGAGGAATTGGCGCAGAGCGCCAAGGACGTGGACGAAGTGAATCCGAAGGATTCGCTGAGTGCGGCAAAGCCGCAGCGGAGCGCCTGCCCTCGCGCGCGATGAATCGCGCGCGAGGGTGATGGCCGAGAAAATGTCACAACTAAAGTGGAGAGACGCCGATGTCTAAATTTCAGCCCATCCCCGAAGACTTCTCCTTCCCCCAGGCTGAGGCGCGGATTATCTCCTTGTGGGAGACACGCCGCGCCTTTGAGCGCTCCGTGGCGCAGCGGCCCAAGTCGGCGGAGTACGTCTTCTATGACGGCCCCCCCTTCGCCACGGGCCTGCCGCACTACGGCCACCTCGTCGCCTCCACGCTCAAGGACATCGTGCCCCGCTACTGGGCCATGCGCGGTCACCGCGTGGAGCGCCGCTTTGGCTGGGACACCCACGGCCTGCCCATCGAGATGGAGATGGAGCAGAGCTTGGGCCTCTCTGGGCCGACGAGCGTCAAGCAGTTCGGCGTGGGGCAGTTCAACGAGGCCTGCCGCGCCAACGTGATGCGCTACACCCAGGAGTGGCGGCGCACCGTGACGCGCCTGGGGCGCTGGGTGGACTTCGATCACGACTATAAGACGATGGACCTGCCTTTTATGGAGAGCGTGTGGTGGGTCTTTGGTCAGCTCTGGGACAAGGGGCTCGTCTACGAAGGCTTCCGGGTCATGCCGTTTAGCTGGCGACTGTCTACGTCGCTGTCGAACTTCGAGGCCGGCTCAGACTACCGCGACGTGCAAGACCCCGCCATCACGGTGACGATGCCGCTGGTGGACCGCGATGAGGTGCTCTTGGTCTGGACCACGACGCCTTGGACCCTGCCATCCAACTTGGCCGTCGCCGTGGGTGTGGATGTGGACTATGTCCGCGCCAAGCGCCCCGGCGATGACACCGTGTATATCCTCAGCCCCCTCACGGTGGAGCGCGCGCTGGGCAAGGACGCGGAGATCCTCAGCACGCTCAAGGGCTCAGAGCTGCTGGGCCTGCGCTACACCCCGCTCTTTGACTACTTCGCCGATCGCGCCGCGCTGGGCGAGGGCGAGGGCCGCTGCTTCGTGACCATCGCCGCCGAGCACGTCACCGCCGAGAGCGGCACGGGCTTGGTGCATATGGCCCCCGACTTCGGCGAGGAGGACTACATCGCCTGCCAGGCCCACGGCATCCAGGTCGTCCAGTCCGTTGATGATGAGGGCAACTTCCGCGAGATGATCACCGCCTGGGCCGGCCAGAACGTCAAGGCCGCCGATCCCGACATCATCCGCGCGCTGAAGGCCATGGGGCGGCTCATCAAGCAGGAGACGATCAACCACAGCTACCCCTTCTGTTGGCGCAGCGGCACGCCGCTGATCTACAAGGCGGTCCCTGCCCGCTTCGTCAAGGTCACGGCCCTGCGTGATCGCATGGTGGCGCACAACAAAGAGATCCACTGGGTGCCCGAGGCCGTCGGCGCGGGGCGCTTTGGCAACTGGCTTGAGGACGCCCGCGACTGGAACATCTCGCGCAACCGCTTCTGGGGCACGCCCATCCCCATCTGGCGCTGCCCGGACTGCGGCCATGAGGTCTGCGTCAAGTCCATCGCCGAGCTTCAGCAGCGCACGGGCGCGTTGGTGGACGATCTGCACCCTCACCGCATCGATCACCTCACGTTTGGCTGCGAAGCGTGCTCATCGGGCGAGATGGCGCGCATCCCCGACGTGTTTGACTGCTGGTTTGAGTCTGGCGCGATGCCTTACGCGCAAGGCCACTATCCCTTTGAAGATAAAGAGAAATTTGAAGCGGCTTTCCCCGCCGAGTTTATCGCGGAGGGGCTCGATCAGACCCGTGGTTGGTTCTATACGCTGCTGGTGCTCTCCACGGCGCTGTTTGATAAGCCACCCTTTAAGAACGTGATCGTCAACGGCATGGTGCTGGCCGAAGACGGCACCAAGATGAGCAAGTCCAAGAGGAACTACCCGCCGCCCGATGACGTGCTCTCCGAGTTCGGCGCCGACGCGCTGCGGGTCTACCTCATCGACTCGCCGGTGGTGCGCGCCGAGCCCCTCAAGTTCAGCGAGAAGGGCGTGCGCGAGGTGGTGCGCACGGTGATGTTGCCGATGAAGAACGTCTGGTCGTTCTTCACCCGCTACGCCAACATCGACGGCTGGACCCCGCAGGCGGGCCTTGAGGGCGTCGAGACGCCCGACGTCGCCGCCCGCCCAGAGCTGGATCGCTGGCTCTTGTCGGTGATGCAGTCCTTGGTGGCCGAGGTCAACGTCCAGATGGAGGGCTACTACCTCTACAAGGTCGTCCCCCCTGTCTTGGGCTTCATCGATCACCTCACCAACTGGTACATCCGCCGCAGCCGCCGCCGCTTCTGGCGCAGCGCCGAGGATCACGCGGGGCGGGTGGACAAGGCCGCCGCCTACGCCACGCTCTATGAGGTGCTGGTGACCTTCTCCAAGGTCATGGCGCCGATGATGCCCTTTATGGCCGAGGGGCTCTATCAGCACTTGGTGGTGGATCAGGGCATGGCCGAGGAGGGGCTCGACAGCGTCCACCTCTGTGATTACCCGCAGGTGGACGCGGGCCGCATCGACGCGGCGTTGGAGGCCGCCGTGGCCTACACCCGCGCCGTGGTGAGCATGGGCCGGGCCCTGCGCGAGCGCCATAACCTCAAGACGCGCCAGCCGCTGGCGGAGGTGATCGTCGTCGATCACGATCCGCACAGCCGCGCGGCGGTGGAGGCCCACGCCGAGCTGATCGCCGAGGAGCTCAACGTCAAGCGCGTCTCTGTGCGTGAGGACGGCGCGGCGCTGGCCACCGTCAGCTTTAAGGCCAACTTCAAGCGCCTGGGCCGCCGCTATGGCAAGCAGATGAAGCAGGCGGCGGAGGCCATCGCCGCCTTGAGCGTCGAGGATTGGCGCGCCCTGCGTGACGGCGGCGAGCTGATCGTCGAAGGCCAGCCGATCACCGCCGAGGACGTGCTGGTGCAGCGCGAGGCCCGCGGTGATGTGGTCATCGAGGCCAGCGGCGCCGTGACCGTGGCCCTGGAGACGGAGCTGAGCGAGGCGCTGCTGGCCGAGGGCCTCGCCCGCGAGGTGATCAGCCGCCTCCAGCGCGCCCGCAAGGCCGCCAACTTGGAGATCACTGATCGGATCGTCTTGGCCTTGGGCGCCGAGAGTGGCAAGCTGTCGGCGGCCCTGGAGGCGCACCGCGCCTATATCGCCGAGGAGGTCTTGGCCGCCGCGCTGACGCTCAGCCCCCAGTTGGGTGAGGGTGAGGTCATGGATGTGGATGGCTATGCCCTCTCTGTGATGATCTCAAAGGTAGAATAAGAGAGTGTGAACGATGGCGAATAACAGCCGCATGAGCCGTAGACAGAGCCGCAGGAAGGCCGCACGCAAGCAACAGCGTGAGGGCGCCCCTCGCCGCAGCCGTCGCCCTGATCCGATCAGGTCGATGCTCCTCGGCGCCGCCCTCATCGGGCTCATCTGCGCCTTCTTTATCATCCCCATCGGGGGAGCCACGGGCTTTACCCATGTCATCCACGGCATCCAGTCTTTGGTCGGCGATGACGCCGATGAGGCGCAACCCAAGGCGGACACGAAAGCCCCCAAGGGGCGCGCGGCGCTGCCCCACGTCGAGCCTGCCCGCGCGTGAGGCTTCGCCAGGCCCTGATCTTGGCCCTCTTGCTCAGCGCGGTGGCGGCGGCGGGCTCGCTGTCGCTCCAGCGCCTCAAGGCGGCCCGCGTAGCTGAGGCGCTGCGGGTGGTGCAGACGCACCGCTTTGGGCGCAGCACCAAGAGCCGCTTGGGGGCGCACCTTAAGCGCCACTTCCCTGATCGCGCGCAGCGCTGGTCCGCGCGCGCCCAGGGCGCGTTTAGCCCCGTCCTGGTTGAGCTGGTGGTTGATCTGAAGGGTGAGGCGCTCATCTATACCTTCAAGGTTGGGGGGGCCTTCAAGGTTGAGGGGGATGAAATTATCTGCGCGGATGAGCAGACATGTGCGCTCATCGATCAGATCAAGGACGCTGACCTCTGAGGCCCAAAGCGCCCCGCATGTAAATTTTCATTTGAATCAAATCACCACCCCCCCAAACTGAGGGCCTTGGACTCTTTTGGCTGAGGCGCTCTCAATGAAGCCACCGCTGGTGCTCTTGATCTTCCTCCTTGGCGTCGGCGCGGGCGCGGCGCTCTTTTATCGCCCGGCGGTGACGCCGTCGCCGTCGCCGTCGCCCTCGCCGTCGCCCTCGCTGCCCCAAGCGCGGCCCTTGCCGACGGCGGCGGTGATGGCCCCCAGGGCCGCC
>JAHJCH010000177.1 GCA_018813065.1 Myxococcota bacterium | reverse complement strand
GCCGCCGCTGCGCTTCGCCGCCTTGCCGGGCGAGCCGCTCAGCGCGCCGCCGTTGCCGCGCGCCTCTGCCAGCCTCCTCGGCGGCCCGCCCGCCACGATCTACGAGATCGAGCTTGAGGGCTGGGGGGCCTGCGGGGCGGGGCGCCCATGGCGGATCTTCACCCGCGCCTTGGACGGCCTCAGCCTGCCCAAGCCCGAGGACCAAGATCCCCTCGCCGCGCCCCTGATTCACGCCCGCGTGCGCTGGACGGGCCTCGAAGCGCTGGGCTTTGAGGCGCTGGGCTTTGAGGCGCTGGGCTTTGAGGCGCTGCTCAAGGGGCCATTGCCTTGGAGCCCACGCGCCGCTTCGCGCGCCGTCGAGGGCTGGTACGCGGGCGGCGGCTGCGCGGGCGGCGACGTCGAGGCGGGGCTCTACGCCCTCTATGACGAGGCGCGCTGCGCGGGACCCGCCCCGCGCGTGGTCTTAGATCGCTGTGGTCGGCTGATCCCCCTTGATGGGGCCTGCCTCCTCGACGAGCCGACCCTGCATCGAGCGCCTCAGCGCCTTGATCTCGGCGGCGGGCGCTGGCTGGCGCGGCTGCCCAGGGCGGGCGTGGCGGCGCCGCCGAGCTTGGAGGGCGCCTGGGGCTGGGTCGAGATCTATGAAGAGGGCGAGGCGGGCGCGCCGCCGACGATCACGCGCAGCCCGCCGGGCGAGGCGTGGCTGTTTATCTCGGCGGCGGGCTTGGTGACCCTGGAGAGCCCCGCGCTGCGCTTAGAGGGGCGCTTGGCCTGGAGCGCGACAAGCGCCTTGGAGGTGGAGCGCCTCGGCGTTGACTGCGGCGCGTATCGCGCGCTGACGTTGACCCAAGCGCCGGGCTACCTGCACCTCAGCGAGCGCATCGAGGGCGCGGGGGGGCCTCGCCTGCGGCGCGTCTCCGCTTGGCGAGGCTGAGCGCGGAGGCGGCCTTTAATCCCGAGAGCCTTCTATTTCCATTCCTATCTGAGCCGCTTTATCGTCTCCTGCGTGATAATGCTGAGGCGTCGCTGAGGCGGCGCGGATCGCCACACGGAGAGGGGAGATGATGGGTCGAGAGCAGCCCCAGCCTTTTGGAAAATATCTCCTGCTTGAGCAGATCGGCCTGGGCGGGATGGCTGAGGTCTGGCACGCCTGCCAGTTCGGCGCCGCGGGCTTTCAAAAGCGCCTCGTGATCAAGAAGCTCCTCCCCGAGTTCGCCGAGAATGATGAGTTCGTCAAGATGTTCATCAACGAGGCGAAGATCTCCGTTTCGTTACAACACTCGAATATCGTTCAGGTTTTCGATCTCGGTTTGGCGGACAATGAGTACTTTATCGCCATGGAGGAGATCAAAGGCCGTGATCTCTTCCAGGTGCTCAAGCGCTGCGCCGATCTCAAGATCAAGTTCCCCTATAAACTCTCGATTTATATCATCATTGAGGTGCTTAAAGGGCTTGAGCTGGCGCACAACTCATCAGGAGAAGGTGGAAAACTAGAGAAGATTGTCCATCGTGATGTTTCTCCTGAAAATATTATGATTAGCTTTAATGGTGAGGTCAAAGTCGCTGATTTTGGGATCGCAAAGGTTAAGAAAAGCAATCAAGCCAGCTCAGAGAATTTTTTAAAGGGAAAATTTGGATACATGAGCCCTGAGCAGCTCACAAAACAAGAAATTGACTTAAGAAGTGATCTATTTAGCGTAGGTGTTGTTTTATTTGAAATGATATCAATGCAAAGGCTATTCAAAGGTAAAAACACAATAGAAATCGCCAAATCTGTCCATTCTTTTGATATAAATGAGCGCGTTATCGAATTAAAAGGTCAAATACCTGGAGAGTTGATCGAAATTTTAAAGAAAGTATTGGCATATGAACCAAAAAATCGTTTTAACAACGCCTCAGAGTTCCTTGAGTCTTTAGTTTACTATTCATTTGAGCGCAGCATCCGCGCGACGGGGCCTCAACTCTCAAGGTTTATGAAGTCGATCTTCTCAGAGGAGATCGAGGATGAAGCGCGCCGAGATCTACGCATTGAAGCGCAGATCAAGGAGTATTTAGAGGGGAGCAACGCGCAGCTCAGCGCGACGCCCCAGGTGCTCGGTGAGGTCAAGGGGCTGCGGCGCTTCTCCAGGCGAGACAAGTTTCGAGTCAAGGAGCAAGGCGGGGTGATCTATGGGCCGATGGGCTTTGACACCTTTATCGAGATCTCCAATCGCAACGGCTTTGATGGCTCCGAGGAGATCTCCATCGATGGGCAGACCTGGTTCTCTCCGGCGCAGCTGACGCCGATCTTACGCGGCACCAACATCACGCGCTCGATTAACCCCGCGCCCGACTTCTCAGGGGCCTTTGATCGCTTCGATCTGCCCCGGCTGCTCTATCGCTATGCCGTCTTTAAGGTCACGGGGCGGATGGAGATCACCCATGATGGCTATAAAAAAGAGATCTTCTGGCGCTCGGGCCGACCAGAGTTTATCACCAGCAATATCAAATCTGAGCTGCTGGGCGAGTTCTTGATTCAACAAGGTGTGCTGACGCGCGCCTCATTAAATATGGCGTTAGAGCGCCTGGGTGATTTTGGCGGTCATCTTGGTGACGTCTTGATGCACCTGAGCTTGATCTCCGCTCGGAGCCTCTTTGAGCACCTCAGCCTTCAGCTTGAGCTTAAGCTCTACGAGCTGTTCACCTGGCCCAAGGGGGCCTACTCCTTCTTCAAGGGGGGGTTTAACCATGCTCAGGTGGTGCCCTTTGATCGTGACGCCTTAGCGTTGATCTTCGAAGGCACGCGCCGCGCTTTTAGCTTTGAAGACCTTGAAGGCTTCTTCCGCGCACGATGGGATAAACCTATGCTAAAGCGTGCGCATAAGATACTCAAGTTGGAGAACTTGCCGCTTAAGCCCGTCGATTATCGTGTATGGGAGTTGATTGTTCATCGAAAGCCATTCTCTCAACAAATTCATCACTTGCTTTTAGCGCAAGGGGCGACTGAGGCGCAGATATACACCCTCCTTTTCTTTATGGAGCGGCTGGATTTCCTCAGCTTCGGCGATTAGACGCCCCCTTCGCTTAACAAGAATCACCCATCATCCATCAAACGAGGAGCGTCATCATGAGGATCACCTTGCTCCTGCTCCCCCTGCTGCTCTCAGCGGGAGGCTGCAAGAGCATCAGCGAGGGGCGCGCCAGCCCCGGCACGGTGGGCGCGGAGTGCGCCAACGCCGAGGCGTGTACACAGGTCATCGAGGCGGTCTGCCTCAAGATGACGGGGGGCTACTGCTCCGCTGAGTGCGCTGGCGGGGCCTTTGAGTGCGACGATCAGTCCATCTGCGAGCCGCTGGGCGATCAGGCCTACTACTGCCTCGATGGCTGCCTCACCGAGAACGGCGACGGCGACTGTCGCGGAGAGTATCGCTGCCGCGCGCGCCCGGAGATCGTCAACGCCGATGGCCGCGAGGTGGGCGTCTGCCTGCCCGCCTGCCAACGCGACGCGGACTGCGAGGCGGGCCGCCGCTGCGATCAGGCCAGCGGCGACTGCGTGGCCAAGGGTGAGAAGGCCACAGGCGCGGCCTGCTCCAAAAACAGCTCATGCAACGGCGGGCTGTGCTTGACGGGCGGGGACTTCCTCGGCGGCTACTGCTCAGCCCAGTGCGCCAACCAGTTCGATGGCTGCGAGCCCGGCAGCCTCTGCGCCCCCATCGGCGGCGCCGCCGTCTGCCTCGACGCCTGCGCCGGGGACGGCGACTGCCGCGCCGCTGAGGGCTACCGCTGTCGCACCATCGGCGTCGTCAAGGACCAAACCGGCGCTGATGTCCCCCAGCGGGTCTGCGCCCCCAACTGCCAATCCAACGCCTCCTGCGAGGAGGGTTGGCGCTGCGATGCCCAAGCGGGTGTCTGCGTCGAGGGCGTCGGCGCGCCCAACCCCCTCGGCGGCTTCTGTGAGAGCGACGCCGAGTGTGCCTCGGGGCGCTGCCTGACCGGCGCGCGCTGGCCTCATGGCTACTGCTCCAGCGACTGCGCCGCCTGTGAGGGCGTCTGCGGCCCCGATGGGGTGTGCCTCAGCGCCTGCGCCCACGCCCAAGACTGTCGCCTCGGCTACGCCTGCGTGGACGGCGGCTGCCTCGGCCCCTGCGCCGCCGACGCCGACTGCGCCGAGGGCCTCAGGTGCGAGCGGGCCACGGGCCTGTGTGTGCAGCCCTCCACGAGCGACAGCCAGGTTGAGTTGATCCCCCTCCGCGCCCTCTCGGTCGGCGGTGAGCTGAGCGACACGGTGGTCGTGGACATCCCCGAGGGCACCCAAGGCTTCGCCATCCTCGCCGAAGGCAGCGGCGCGGATCTGATGATCATCGGGCACATGGAGGGGCCGTCGGGTGAGACGCTCTATGACTTCCAAGACCCCTTTAACAGCGCGCTGCGCTTCTTCCCCGGCGAGGACTTCATCACCCAGATGGTGCCCTCCAGCCCCCGCAGCGCGGTGACGCCGGGGGCCTACAGCTTCGAGATGATCAAGGACGGCCCCACCAAGGCCATTGAGCTGTCGCTCCTGCTCAAGACCGGCGACGGCGCGCCCACCCAGGGCACCCTTGACGTCAACTTCTTCTTCGCCGATCTCGGCGGCCTCGACGCCGCCAGCGCGCCCAACGATCGCGATCTCCAGGCGGCGATCCAGGTCATGCGCGAGGCCTACGCCCGCCAAAACATCAGCCTCGCCGAGATCAGCTACTGCGATCTGAGCGGCGCCGACGCGCGGACCTTCTCCGTCGTGGACAGCGTCGAAGGCCCCGGCTCTGAGCTGGGCCGGATGTTCGCCCTCTCCGGCGACGCCGCCCGCCTGGGCTGTCGTGGGGAGCGGGCCTTAAACTTCTTCCTCGTCGATGAGATCGTCGGCGGGCGGGCGGGCTACATCATCCTGGGCATCGCTGGCGGCATCCCTGGTCCGCCGGGCATCAGCGGGACCACACACAGCGGCGTGGCCGTGACCATGACGGGCTTGCGCGATAATCCGCGCCAGGTGGGCATGACCATGGCCCATGAGGGCGGCCACTTCCTGGGCCTCTTCCACACCACCGAGGCCGAGGGCACCGCCTTTGATCCGCTCAACGACACGCCCGAGTGTCGCAACAGCCGCGATCGCAACGGCGATGGCGTGGTAGACGACGGCGAGTGCCGAGGCCACGGCGCTGAGAACCTGATGTTTTGGGCCGCCAGCGACGCCGCCGAGGACGTCTCTGGCGAGCAAGGCTTCGTCTTAACCCGCAACCCCGCCGTGCAATGAGGTGTGACATGAGGTGTGACATGAAGCGCGCGCTGCTCCTCCCCCTGATCCTCATCGCCAGCGGCGGCGCCCTCGCCGACGCGCCCGTCAAGGCGGCCTTCGCGCCCCCCGCTCAAGGCCCCGCTCAAGGCCCCGCTCAAGGCCCCGCCGAGGCGCCGCGCATGATCGCCCCGGAGCTGGCCCAAGCCACCGTCGCCGCTTGGCTCAAGGGCTATGAGTTTGTGCCCACCCAGGCTCACTTCGCCCGCGTCCCTGATCTCCCCGAGGTCCTCATCGCCCTCACGGCGGAGGGCAACCCCTCGATCACCCGCGCCCGCGCCGTCTCCGCCATGATCTACGCCCCAGATCCGCGCACCGAGGCGCGGCTCTTGGCCTTGCTGACATCGGACGCCGCCCCGAGCCTGCTGCGCCGCAAGGCCGCCCGCGCCCTCGCCGTCAGCTATGGGGCTCGACACGCTGAGCGGGTGGCCGCCGTCTTCGAGGCGCAGCCTCAAGACTGGCGGCTGCGCGAGGCCTGCGCGCGGGCCTTGGTGGAGATGGGGGCTGAGAGCCTGCCGACGCGGCGCCGCCTGCGCCTCAAGGTGAGCGATCCTGCCCTGCGCGCCGTCTTGGAGGCGCGCCAGATCCGCTGAGCGCGGCGCTCAGCGCGCGGGGATGAGCACGGGCGTGTTGATCCCCGCGCCCTTGAGGTTGCGCTGGAACATCCGCACATACTGGAGATCGTCCTCAACGTCCGCGTCCTCGCGGGCGGCCAGCCAGCCCTCTGTGTGTACCTCGACGGCCTCCAAGATCCCCAGCGCCGCGCCGCGATCCCCCGCCTCGTTGAGCGCCACCGCGCGCTGGAAGGCCAAGAAGAGGTTGAGCACCACAAAGCCCTTCTCCACCGTCTGGCTGCTGAAGTAGAGGCCCTCATCGACCGCCGCGCTGATCTGGGCGGCGCGCTGGCGGCTCTCGCCGCTCCCTGGATCGATCCAGCTCAGCGTCACCTCGGCGTCGATCAGGGGCGCCTCGCCCTCTGCGGCGCTGATCTCCACGAAGATCCCGCCGCCGCCGCCGCGCCGCCCCTCGCCGGTGGGCTCACCGGCGCTCTGTCGCCCCGCCAAGAAGAGGACGGGCATGCTCACGCCGCCGCTGCGCACGCCGTTATCCCAGCCGCGCACGCCATAAGCGCCGCGCACGCGGTGGCCCTCATCGACCTTGACCTCGAGCCGCGCGTTGAGGGCCACGGGCACCATAAAGGTTTGGATTTCTTGGAGAAAAACCTCATCAACGGCGGACGGATTTTCCAAAAAGTAGAAGCCGCCAGCGCCCACCTCGCTGAGGCCGCGCATCAGATCAACGTCGAACTCTCGCCCGACGCCGATCGTGGTCAGGCCGATCCCTTGGCGGGCGTGGGCAGTGGCCAGGGTCAACAAGCGCGTGGGATCTGGGATGCCCTGCGTGATCATGCCGTCGGAGAGGAGCAGGACCCGCGTCTCATCCCCCTCCGCGCGCTGCTCTAAGGCCACCTGATAGGCCACGAAGAGGCCATCATAGATGTTGGTGCCGCCCAGCGGCTGGAGCAGCTCAACGGCGGCCGTCAAGGTGCCCTGCGAGGCGATGGTCATGCCCTGAAAGAGCACCTCGGCCTCATCGCTGTAGGTGACGATCGACAGCTTATCCTGGGGGCGCAGGCCCGGCAGCATCCGCCGCAAGCCGCGCTTCACCGCGTCGAGGCTCTCGCCGGCCATGGAGCCGCTGACGTCGATGCTCAAGACCAGGTTGAGCGGCGGTTTCTCCATTTCATTGGGCTTCAGCGGCGAGTTCATCCCGATCTGAAGCAGATAGAACGGCGCCTGATTAAAGAAGTCCAGCCCCACGCCCAGGAGCGGGTGGACGCAGATATCCTCACCGCAGTTGGCGGCGGGGTAGTCGAGCTTGTGCTCGGCGAAGAAGCCGATGGCGTCGAGGGTGCCCAGCCCTGGCAGCGCGCCCGCCTCAAGGATCTGGCGGAAGAGGCCAAAGTCCTGGCCGCCGCCTTGACCGATGCCTGTGCTGGGGGGGTTGTCGGTGTTGTTCGGCCCGGCGAAGTCCTCGCCGCCCATGCTCGACGTGTCCTCACCGCTGCAACCGAAGGGGAGGACCAAGAGCGACGCCAAGAGCCAACCGTAGGTGTGCCTGATCATTATCTTTGCTCCTTCTCGCAGCGGAGGACCTCTTCGATGTACGCCGTGAAGTCACAAGACCCAATTACGGGCGCCTCAGCGCGCACGATCTGGTAAGTCAGCGTGCCGTTACATGACGCGCCCATCTCCAGCGCCTCGCCCTTAAGCTCAATCGGGGTCCCCACGGGCGCGGGATCACCGTTGAGCGTCACCTCAAGGGGCTTGACCAGGCCACAGACGCCCTCGCTCACGCCGCAGCTTGATCGCTCGCCGCCTTGATCTTGGCCCAACTGGGTTCGCCTCAAGGTCAGCCATGAGGCGCCAGACTCTAACGTCACGCTGTCGGTGTTTTGTATGACGTGAACCTCGTCACCGACCTGAAAGAGTGGCTCCAGCGGAGAGCAGATATAAAAGCTGGACTGGAATAAATCTTCATCGCCTTTAAATCGATAACAGCCATCGAGTCCTGCTTGAATATCGACTAAGTTATATTTAGATGATTGGCCTCTAAAGTCCCAATTCAAGCGATCACCGATGGGCGCGATCTGACAATTTTCCTCTTGATTTTGAAGTGTCTCGATATGGTCAAAAATATTTAAATTGTCGTTGTTAGATATTGACAGTTTATTGTTTTGGTCTGGTTCGATTTTGATTTCAAACGTTGAGTCTGTTGAATTCTCATAAAATGTGATCCCATTGTCTGCATCATATTGATCAAGAAATAAAACTTTGTCTTTAAAACCGGCGCCCTCGATCAAGATCAGCTCGCATTGATCATAAAAGGTGCCATCGAGGTTCTTAGCGTACACCGCGATCAGGCCATTGGGGGGGATCTGATGTGTCTCCACCTCGCTGAAGAGGGCGCGTGGGATTGGCGTGTCGCCCGCGCGCAGCGCCTCACAGCGCCAGTTTAGGTTGGGGTTGAGCCGCCGCAGCGTGACGACTTGATCCAGGCTGGTGTTGTTGCGCACCGCCGTTGGCGCTTGAAAGCCATAGCCGTTGTGGGGATAGGGATCGCTGGGGGGTTCAATGTAGGGCTCATCGGGCGGCGAGGTGGCCAAGCAGGCGAGGCCGCCGACGGCCAAGCCCAGGCGCTGCACGAGCGGGCGGGTTGGCAGCCGACGAGACGACCAAGCCCCCAGGTGGTGGGCGGAGAGCCAGAGCATCGGCAAGGCGATCAGATCCGTGGGATCGACCCAGATCCGCCAGGGGATGAGGGCGCTGAAGGCGTCGGCGAAGCCACGCGAGAGGTTGATGGCGGCGAAGACGACGCCCACGGCCACATGGCTGGCGCGCCAGCCTCGGCTTGAGCGCACACCCAGCAGGGCGGCGAGGAGGGCGGGGGCCACGAACAAGCCCGCCAGGTCGCTGAGCTTGCCGGTGAGCGCGCTGGGCAAGACATGGGCGCCCTTAAAGACATGATCGTTGAGGATCAGCAGCAACAGGGCGAGCCACCAGGCGGGGTGGAGCAGGGCTTGGATGGGGCGCATGGGGACTCCGTAAGGCGGGGTGCGGCGCGGCCTTCTGCAACGAGGGGGCCAGCGATTTAGGTTAAGATGCGCGTCGTCACGTTTACTCTCATTCACAGCCCCAGGTGTAAACTTATGGCTTCGAGACGGCCCCTGCTGCTGCTCCTCCTCCTCCTCACCGCCCTTGGCTGCACGCGCAAGAAGACCCGAGAGCAGCTCGTTGAGGCGCGCGTCGCCTCGCTGGAGCAGGCCATCGAGGCCCAGGCCCTCAGCGACGTGCGCGAGATGCTGACCGAGGACTTCAGCGACGGCCAAGGCCGTAACCGCGCCGCCGCGCTGGATTTGCTGCGGATCACGATCCTCCAGCAGCGCGGCGTTCACATTTACCAGGAGGTCGAGGCCCCCACCTTCCCGCGTGAGGGCGAGGCGGAGGTGGTGCTCTACGCCGCCGTCTCGGGCACGCCGCTGCCGAGCTTTGAGCATCTGGCCAAGCTCAAGGCGCGCCTCTTCCACGTCAAGGCCAAGCTGCGGGAGGTGGAGCCGGGCGAGTGGCGCGTCCGCGCGCTGAAGTGGCGCGTGGCGGGGCTGGATGAGCTGCTGGAGTGAGGTTTAGGGGCACAGCTCTGCCGTCGCCGTGTGGCTCAAGGCCCCGTACGTGTCCAGCGCACCGCGTCGAATGGGAGCATACACTCGCCTTGTGACAGCTTATGGTCGGCGTAGACTCTCCCGCGCTGACCTGAGAAGCGCGCGCTGGGTTTGAGCGTCTGCCAGCCGGTGATACGTGGATCGATGAGCGCAATCTCTCCAGACAAGGCGTCATCATGCCACACCGTGTAACCCATTGAGTCGCAGGGCGTCCATGCATCGAAGCCCTCCGGGGGGCTAAAGCCGACAGGCGCGGGGATGTGTACTTCGATCTGATACGCCCCCTCAAGCCTCATCGGCGTCTGCCAACGGGCCATACATGCCTGCGTCGCGCTGTTGAGCTGGTAGCGCAGCGTCGCACCATGAGCCCCTGTTTGTACGATCTCATCGTCGCTCAAAGTCCAAAGGGCCGCGCTGTCGTCACAGAAGAGATAGAACTCTGGTTCACCATCATCAACGATCACCTCCGCAGGATCACAGCCATCACAGGTCGTGCATTCCACGCCGCTAAAGCCTGAATCACAAACACACTCCGCGCGAGCAGGATCGCAGACCATATGCTGTGGACAAGGTGTAGTGCAGCCATAATCCAAAGGTTCATAAACCGCGACGGCGTGAACTGAGCGGAAAACCCCGGTCACACGCTGTTCACCATCGATAAAGAAGAAGGCAGGGCGCCCCCCTGTCCACATCGTAGTCTCTGTGGCGCCAAACGCGGTTAGCACCTCTAAGCCATCGGGTTGATTTTGAAGACGACTCGCCAGGAAGATCACGGCCTCGGATTCTCCATCTTCATCAAAGTCACGCACCCCCACCATGACCCGCGGAGAATATTGATTCGCATTATCACGCGGAGAATCCAGCGTTAAGCCCCCTACAACATCCGGATAGCTCTCAAAGATATTTAAGTTATAGGGCTCAATTAGAGCACGCCCAGCGATGTTATCCCAGGCGACGACGTTGGTATGATCTGGATAATCGTGGTCATAGCCAAAACTACGCGCCTCCCCCTCCGCGCTCAGGCCAAAGGCGATGGGGGATGGATCATCCCCAGGAGAGAAGAACGCCCCGCTGAAGAGGAGGCGCGCGCGATGGCGCTGAGCTTGGGCCGACTCGACGGCCTGATCCCAGTGCAGCATGGGCGGGCGTTGGGTCATGTGCGCTTGGGGGGGCGGGATGATCTCCTCCATGATGCTATGGATCTGCGCGACGCGTAGATCCACGACTGCGACCCAGTCCGGCGCGCCCCCGGCGTAGTCCTTACGATACATCCACCAACCCGTGCCTGACTCTGAGAGCGCGAAGCCTTCGGGGGGATCGATGGGGAGCGGCGCATAGATCACAGGCGCGGTGGCATCTGGCGTGGCGGCGTCTGGCGCGGCGGCGTCTGGCCCGGCCGCGTCTGGCCCGGCGGCGTCTGGCCCGGCGTCTGG
>JAHJCH010000022.1 GCA_018813065.1 Myxococcota bacterium | reverse complement strand
CGGCAGGCCCTGGAGGCGCTGCAGCGAGGGCGCCGCGCGGCGGAGGACAGGGCGCTGCTGGGCGGGCTCCTTGAGGCCATCGACCAGGGGCATGATGAGGCCCAGCTGATCGAGGCGCTGCGCGTCGCCAGCGAGCGCCGCGTCGGCGAGGCCAACGCCGATCTGCGCTGATCCGATCAGCGGGCGGGCGTCTTTGGTTCGCGCGCCGGGCGCGTTAGGATGGTGCCTCACTCAACAGGCTGGCGCCGAGCAGACGCCGACGCGCTCACCAAGGAGAGCAACTGCGTGAATCAAAGACAAAAGCGCACGCTGGCTTGGCTCTTTGCCCTCATCGCCTTGAGCGGGGTGAGCGGCTTGGCCTTATTGATGGGATCGATGAGCTTTGAGCGGGGGAGCGGCCAGGTCTCCGATGTCTCACCCGATCGCTTCGTCGAGTTCATGTTGAAAACGACCAATGAGGCGCCTGAGGCCAAGCCCCTGGTTGAGCCCCCGCCGCCGACACCCATGGAGGGCTGGGTGAACTCGATGGAGGAGGAGGAGGAGACCGAGGCCGATGAGGCGCCCCCCCGCGATCTTGAGCAGGCGCGCCGCGCGGTGCGTGATCGCACCCTCCTCGGCGCCCTGGGCGCCACCGGCGAGGACGACAACGACGCAACCTCACCAGATCTCTACACCGACAGCGAGTTCCTCGATGCGCGCGTCTCCTCCACGATCGTCGCGCTCGATCAAGCCCCCGCCTCACCCACAGAGGCCCATCGCCTCCAAGGCTTCGGCGTGGTGGATCGCGGCGGCGGCAAGGGCAGCGGCGGTGAAAACCGCCGCCAAGACGGCGAGGTTGACGGCAAGCGCTTGGCCGATTTTAAGAAGAAGCGCCCTGAGCCGCCCGAGCCCGAGCCCAGCGAGCCCGCCACGCGCGATGGGGACTGGCGCGCCAAGGAGGATGTGGCCCCAGACAAGGCCAATCTGCGCGCCTTCAAGCCTAAGCCCGCCCCTAAGCCCGCCCCCAAGCGCCCGCCCGCCTCGCCGCCGATGATCACCTCGCCGAGCCCGACGCCGGGGCGCTATGCGCCCCCTCGGCGCTTCCTGCCGCGTATGTTCTACTTTGAAAACACCTACTTGGGCGGCGACGCGGCCCACCTTGAGCGCCTCCGCCGCTTAGAGGTGGCCTTGGCCGCCGCAGGGCTCCCCATCGAGGGGGCGCTGGGGGCCTTGGGCGCCCAGCCCTTTGATCCCCCCGAGGCGGGCGGCCTGGCCCTCTCGGCGACCTTGGCGCAGGGCTACGTCGATCGTCCCCAGCGCGTGCTCCTCCAGGTGGGCCTTCAAGGCAGCCAGCGCTTCGGCTGGCGTCGCCCCCCCCTCGATCTGATCTTGATCCTCGACGCCGTGACCCCCGATGAGGTGGAGCAGGGCCTCAAGGCGCTGCTGAGCCAGCTCGACGCGCGGGATCGTCTGGGTGTCATCTCCGCTGAGCCTCAGGTGCATGCCTGGGCGGGGCTGGCGACGCCCGAGGAGATCCGCGCCGCGATGATCGAGCGGCTGCGGCCCATGCGCCCAGGCGACGCGGGGGCCTTGGCGGCGGCGATGCGCCTCGCCGGTGAGCAGCTCCAGGCCGCCGGGGCGGGTGGGCGCGTCCCAGGCACGCAGACCGTCCTCCTCTTGACCGGCAGCGGTGAGCCCGCCCGTGTGCGCGTCGCGCAGCGCGCGGCCCATCAGCTCAACCTCCAAGGCGTCGTCACCTCGGTCTTGAGCTTGGCCGGGCGCGAGGATCGCTGGTGGGAGGTGGCGGCGGCGGGGCACGGCAACCTGCACCGCGCCACGGACGCGGAGGGCATCGGCGCGGGCGTGCGCGCGGAGATCGAGAGCCTCTCACGGGTCATCGCCCGCCTCCTGCGGGTCAACGTGCGGCTGGCCAAGGGGGTCAAGGCCATCCGCGTGCTGGGCAGCCGCGTCCTGGCTCAAGAGGAGGTCAAGCGGGTTAAGGCGCGGGAGGTCGCCACCGATCGTCGCCTCAGCGAGACGATGGGCGTCGCCGCCAACCGTGGCGAGGATGATGACGGTGTGCAGACGGTGATCCCCTACTTCTACGGGGGCGATGCCCATGTGATCTTGATCGAGCTGTGGGTGGAGCAGCCCGGCGCGGTCGCGGATGTGACCTTGAAGTACAAGGATATGGTGCTGATGCGCAACGCGACGGCCCGCGCGTCGGTGCATATCAGCGCCTTGCCCTCGCTGCGCTCGCCCGGCGCGCGCGTGGTCCTGGACAACGCGCGCGGCTTTGAGCTGGCTGAGCAGCTGGCCGAGATCCAACGCGCCCTGGACACGCAGGGCGATCGGCGCGCCGCCGCGCGGATGATCGCGGCCCTGGCGACGCCGCAGGCGGAGGCGGATCAGGCGATGCTGGCGCGGCTACAGGAGATCGTCGATCAGAGCGAGCCCAAGGTGGGCGCGCTGGCCTTGCGGGTCGCCAGCGCCCGGCGCATCGGCGCCTCGGCCCCACCCCAACACCTCAGCGCCCCAGGCAGGCGGCCACCTCCTGCGTCAACCCCTCGACCTTGAGCGCGGCGATCTGCAACGCCGCCGCCCGCCCCTGACGATCCGGCGCCCAGTTGATCAAAGACACCAGCGCCTTGATCTGGGCTCGCCGATCGGCCAAGCACGGCAAGATCAGCTCTTGGCCCAAGCCCTTGGGCGCGGCGCGGGTGCGCGTCCATAGATCCGACACCCAAGCCTCGGCGCAGCGCAGCGCCTCGACGTAGCGCGCCGTCTCCGCGTCCCGCGCCCGCAGCCCCGCCTCGCACTCGGGCGCGAGGGGCACCCAGGGGGGCTTGAACAGCGGGGGCGGGGGCGGGGGCGTGACGCAGCGCAGGCCATCCCAGCACTGATCCTCACCGCAGTCGCAGCCCATCGGCGTGTCCATCGTGCAGATCGGCGGCGCGCTTAGGGTGGGGTGGCGCGGCGGCTGGCAGGCGTCGCGGCAGCCATTATAGAACCGCCGCCAAGCGCCGCCGTGGGCCTCGCAGTAGGCCGCTTGGAGCGCGTCGCGGCAGCCCTCGCCTTGATCTTGGCAGTGGGCTTGGATGGCTTGGTGGAGCGCGGCGACGCTCTCAGGCGCGCGCAGCGCAGGCGGGAGGGGGGCGCCTGAGCAGCTCATCAGGATCAGGCTCATCATCGGGAGGAGGCTGTGCATGGGGGCTCCACGAGGGCGGCGGTGATCATCTGATTGCACGCGCCGCGCAGATTTGCGAGAGGGTGGGCAAAAAATAAGCGCCGATGAGGCGCGAGCGGAGGTGCGGTGATGCGCGCGGTGGTGCAGCGAGTCTCAAGGGCCAAGGTGACGGTGGAGGGCGTGATCACGGGGGCCATCGAGCGCGGCTTGCTCGTCTTGGTGGGCGCCGAGGAGGGCGACACGCTGGCGGACGTGGATTATACGGCGCGCAAGGTCGCGGGGCTGCGGATCTTCGAGGATGAGGCGGGCAAGATGAACCTCGACGTCGGCGAGGTGGGCGGCGCGGTGCTGGCGGTGAGCCAGTTCACCCTCTTGGGCGACGCGCGCAAGGGCCGCCGCCCCGCTTTCGTCAAGGCGGCCCGCCCCGAGGTGGCCGAGCCCCTCTATCAACGCTATCTCGAACAGACCCGCGCGCTGGGCCTGCGCTGTGAGGCGGGGATCTTCCAGGCGATGATGTCGGTGGAGCTGGTCAATGAAGGCCCCGTGACCATCTTGATCGACTCCCGGCGCGCTTTTTAGGCCTCAGCAGGCGTCGCCCTTGTTGGGCTTGATCATCGGCAAGCCCCAGATCTCCTCGTTGTAGGCCCGCATCGTCCTGTCCGTGGAGAACTTGCCCGATGAGGCGGCGTTGAGCACGCTCATCCGCGTCCAGCCCTCCACGTCCTTAAACGCCGCCGCCACGCGCCGCTGGGCGTCGATAAAGGCGCGGAGGTCGGCCAAGACCATCCAGTAATCGCCGTGGACCAGCAGGCCATCCAAGATCGGCCCGTACAGCTCATCGCTCATCTGGTTGAAGTGCCCTCGGCGGATGAGATCGATGACCCGGCGGATGTCCTCATCCGCCGCCAAGACCCCACGCGGATCGTGGGCGTGGCGGTGACGCTCCACCTCCGCCGCCGTCATGCCAAAGAGGAAGAAGTTGTCCTCGCCGACCTCCTCGCGGATCTCGATGTTGGCGCCGTCGAGCGTGCCGATGGTCAGCGCGCCGTTCATCATAAACTTCATGTTGCCCGTGCCCGACGCCTCCTTGCCCGCTGTGGAGATCTGCTCCGAGAGATCCGCGCCCGGGGCGATGATCTCCATGGCCGAGACGTTGTAGTTGGGCAGGAAGACCAGCTTGAGCTTGTCGCCGACCTCCTCATCCTCGTTGATCACCGCCGCGACGTCGTTGCAGAGCTTGATGATCCGCTTGGCGATCATGTAGCCCGGCGCCGCCTTGCCCCCGATGAGGATGACCCGGTCCACCCAGCCCTCCACGTCGCCGCGCTTGATGCGATCGTAGAGGTGGATGGCGTGAAGGAGGTTGAGCAGCTGTCGCTTGTACTCGTGGATGCGCTTGACCTGCACGTCATAGAGCGCGTGTGGGGCGATCTTGATCCCTGTCTGCGCTTGAATCAGCGCGGCCAGCCGGGCTTTGTTATCGGCCTTCACCGCGCGCCAGCGATGGCGAAACTCGGGGTCTTCGGCCAGCGGGCGAAGCCGCGTCAGCTGGCTGAGGTCGGTGATCCAGCCCTCGCCGATCTGCGCGGAGATCAGCGCGCGCAGCCCAGGGTTGCACTGGGCCAGCCAGCGGCGCTGGGTCACGCCGTTGGTCTTGTTATTGAACTTCCACGGCCATAACTCATAGAAATCGCGCAGCAGCCCATCCTTGAGCAGATCGCTGTGCAGTTCGGCGACGCCGTTGACCGAGAAGCTGCCCGTCACCGCCAGATGAGCCATGCGTACCATGCGCTCTGGCCCCTCTTCGATGATCGACATCCGTTGCAGGTGCTCGACGTCATTCGGCCAGCGATTGCTGACCTGGCGCAGCAGCCCCATGTTGATCTCGTAGATGATCTCCAGCGTGCGCGGCAGGAGGCGCTCAAAGAGGCGCACCGGCCACTTCTCCAGCGCCTCGGGCAAGAGCGTGTGGTTGGTGTAGGCCATGGTCTTGGTGGTGATCGACCACGCGGCCTTCCACTCAAGGTGGTGACGGTCGATCAGGAGCCGCATCAGCTCGGCGACGGCCACCGCAGGGTGCGTGTCATTGAGCTGAAAGCGGTTCTTATCGGCGAAGCGGCTAAAGTCATCGCCGTGTACGTCCTGCCAGCGCCGCAGGGCGTCTTGCAGCGACGCGGAGGCCAAGAAGAACTGCTGGCGTAGGCGCAGCTCCTTGCCGCTCTCGGAGCTGTCATTGGGATAGAGCACCATGGTGATCTTCTCAGCCTCGTTCTTCGCGGCGACGGCGTCGGTGTAGTCGCCGTCGTTGAACTCAGCCAGATCAAAGGTGTTCGTGGCCGTGGCCTTCCACAGCCTCAGCGTATTGACGGTGCCGTTGTGGTAGCCGGGGATGGGGAGGTCATAGGGCACGGCCAAGACCGCCTCGGTGTCAACCCAGTGGGCGCGCACCACGCCGTCATCGCCACGGTAGCGCTCGACGCGCCCGCCGAAGGGCACCTCGACCGTGTGCTCAGGGCGCTCCACCTCCCAGGGGTTGCCGTGGACGAGCCAGTTATCGGGCTCCTCGACCTGGCGGCCCTCGCAGACGCTCTGGCGGAACATCCCGTATTGATAGCGCAGGCCATAGCCCATCAGGGGCAGCTGGAGTGTGGCGCAGGAGTCGAGGAAGCAGGCCGCCAGTCGGCCCAGGCCGCCGTTGCCCAGGCCCGCGTCCACCTCCTCCGCCTCGATGTCCTCGATGGACATGCCCACGCGGTTGAGCGCCTCGCGCGTGGCCGCCTCTAGATCCAGGTTGAGCACGGCGTTGGAGAGCGCGCGGCCCATGAGGTACTCCATGGAGAGGTAGTAGCCCCGCCGCGCGTCGGCTTGATAGTAGCTGCGAGAGGTGCGCTTCCAGCGCTCCATCAGGCGATCGCGGATGGCTAAGGCCAGCGCGCGGTAGCGATAGAGCGTGGAGTCGGAGTAACGATCGCGCCCTTGGTTAAAGCACAGGTAGCGGCCAAAGTCGGCCTTGATCGCCTCAGCGTCCATCGCCAGCGGGGCCAGCTCCATCAGCTCATGGGGTGTCATTGTCATCCCTCTCCAGTCAAAGCGTACACCGCCGACAAACGCGCGCGGCGCCCCCTTCAGACCATAAAAACGCCCATAAGAGAAGGCGCTGATAGGCGTTGATCTCCCTCCAGGGGCGCTTGATAATGCAAAACTTCCCGACTCAGGAGGCCTTATGAGAGGACGCACGCTGCTCGTCTTCTTCCTCGCGATCTCTGCCATCGCTTGGTCGAAGTACAACCGTCACAGCGGGGACAACGCCGCGCGGATCGCCGAGGTGCTCAAGGCGCTGCCCACGCAGCCGGACGTGCTGATCAACGTCGATCCCAGCGATCTCCCGGCCACGGCGGACATCATCCGGCTGGGCAAGCGCGCCACCCCGGCGATCATCAACGGGCTGGTCAACAGCATGGACGCCCAGGTGCGCGGCCTCTGCGCGGAGGTGCTCGTCGCCACCCGCGATCCCCAGGCGCTTGAGGCGCTGATGGACGCCTTGGAGGACCCACAGACCTGGATTCAGAGCCTCGCCATCAAGGCGCTGGGGCAGGTGGAGAGCGAGGCTGTCGCCCCGCGCCTCATCGAGTTTATGAACAAGAAGAGCGTGCCGGGGCACCTCAAGCGCGAGGCCATCAGCGCCCTGAGCCAGCTCGGCGATCCGCGCGTCATCCCGGTGCTCTTCGCGCAGTTCATGGAGGATCTCGACGGCCCCAGCCAGGAGGCGCTGTGGAACCTCCGTCGCCAGCTGACCCCCCAGCAGATCGAGCAGATGACCCTGACGGTCCTGGAGCCCCGCGCGTCCTACAAGCGCGCGCCCTACAACGTGATTCAGTTTGGCGTCGAGCGCGCCCGCGAGCTCAAGCTCAAGGCCGCCGTGCCGCACCTCATCCGCCTGTTTGATGAGCAAAGCGGGCTGCGCAACCGCCTGATCTTCGCCCTTGGGCACATCGGCGATCCCGCCGCGCTGCCCTTCCTCAAGGGGCTCCTCGACAAGTCCGCCGAGGC
Source organism: Myxococcota bacterium (assembly GCA_018813065.1). GTDB lineage: Bacteria > Myxococcota_A > Bradymonadia > UBA7976 > UBA1532 > JAHJCH01. Next base: position 1,735 of record JAHJCH010000022.1, on the reverse strand, counting down.
GCGCCAGCTCAACAACGTCCTCTTCGCCATCCAGCGGCTCGGCGAAGATCCCACGCCCTTCGTCCAGGCGGCGCTCAAGGATCGCCGCGCCTACATCCGCTTCAACGCCGCCTATGTCGCTGGCGATCTCAAGCTCAAGAGCGTGGTGCCGGATCTGATCACGGCGCTGAGCGACCTCAACGACTATGTGCGCAGCGAGACGGCGGTGGCCTTGGGCCACATCAACGATCCGCGCGCCGTCGAGGCCCTTGAGGCGGCCAGCCGCGAGAAGAACCCCGTGGTGCGCCGCGACGCCCTGCTCGCCCTCGCCGAGATGGATCTGGAGAAGCACCGCGCGCGGGTCTGGGCGGAGCTGCTGGCCAGCCCACGCGGCACCGTGCGCGACAAGGCCGCGCGCTTCCTGGCCGCGCGCGGCGATCGCGCCTCGCTGCCGACGCTGATCAGCGCCCTCGATCCCAACCGCTATGACGATCGCCATGTGGGCCTGTCGCTGCTCAACCACTTTTGGAAGCTCGACAACGCCGACGCCATCGCCTTCCTGCTGCGCATCGCCGCTGACGGTGGGGATCGCCATGAGGCGCTGCGCCTCCTCGCCCGCTTCCGTGATCCGCGCGCGCTGTTCGTGCTCCGCCAGTGGCTCGTTTACCCCCAAGGCGAGCAAGATCAGCTGCTGCGGGCCATGGGCCGCTACCGCGATGAGGCGGCCAAGCCCCTCGCCGAGCGCTGGCTCAGCGACGAGGACGCCTACGCCTCCCAGCTCCACGCCGCCTACCTCCTCGCCCGCCTGGGAGATCCGCGCGGCAACGCCCGCCTCGTAGACGCCTTGGAGAAGGCCCCGCTCTACCTCAAGCGCGCCGCCGCGCGGCTGATGACCGAGCTGGAGGCCAAGGAGATCCCCACCCAGGCGCTCCACGCCCTGCTCAAGCATGAGGATGTCTATGTCCGCGCCTACGCCGCCCGCGGCCTCATCGAGCACGGCGACACCGTGGCCATGGACGCCCTTGAGGCGGAGCTGAAGAAGAAGATCCCCTTTATCCGCGACGTGGTCTTGGACGTGATGGAGCGCACCCCCGATCAAATCCGCGCCCAGATCATCGCCCGCTGGCTGCCCAACGCCGATCCTTACCTCGCCCAAGACCTCCTGCGCATCCAGGCCCGCAACGCGCCCGACGAGGGCTGAGCCTGGCGTGCCTCGCCTCACCCCCAGCCTGCTCCTCTGCCTCTTCGCCGTCGCCGCGCTGCCTGATCAGTCTTGGGGGGGCGCCTCGCGCCTCGTCCTCGCCGCCGCGCTGCCCTTCCTCTACGGCCAACACCTGGCCCGCAGCCCTTGGAGTTGGGCTTGGCTGGCCTTGGCGGGCGTGGCGCTGCTGCGCGCCCCTGACGCCGAGGGCGCCCGGCTGGCCTTGAGCCTGATCAGCCTCGCGGGCGCCTGGGCCTGGGGCGTCCATCACCGCGACGTGGCCCTCGACGCGCGCGGGCTGGCCCTGGCGGGGGCGCTGGCGGCGCTGCCGGGGCTGTGGATGAGGGGGGGGCTGTTCTACAACCCCACCTTCTTGGCGGGCTTCCTGGCCCTGACGCTCACCTTGACCCTGGCGCGCCTGCCTCACCTCAGCGCCGCGCCGCGCCCTCGCCTGCGCCAGACGCGCGCGTGGGTGGCGCTGTCGCTGCTGCTCCAGCTCGCGGCGCTGGTCAAGGCCGACAGCCTGGCGGCCTACGGCGCGCTGGCCGTGGCGGG
>JAHJCH010000176.1 GCA_018813065.1 Myxococcota bacterium | reverse complement strand
GCCATCGCCCGCCCTGACGCGGCCATCGCCCGCCCTGACGCGATCACCGCGCCCCTCGACGCCGCGCCCCTCGACGCCGCGCCCTGGGCGCCGCTGCGCGATGAGGGGCTCAACACGCCCGACGCCGTGGCCTATGGGCAAGAGGGCTACCGCGTGCGCCAGACCGCCCAAGGGTGTCAGCAGGGGGCCAACCCCAACGCCCCTTGGGGCCTCTTGGCGCTCTACACGCTCCTCAGCTGGGCGTACAGATCCTCGCGTCGATCGGCGATAAAGGTATAGCGCGCCCGCAGCGCCGCCACCTCGGCGGCGTCCACCTGGCCCATCACCAGCCCCTCCCCCATCGCCGCCGTCGCCCTGGCCTCGCCCAAGGGATCAATCAAGGCCGAGTCGCCGACATAGCGCCGCGCCGCTTCGCTGGCGGGGGCCTCGCCGACGCGGTTAACCCCCAGGGTGAAGGCCTGGCACTCCACGGCGCGGGCGCGCAGCAGGATGGACCAGTGGTGACGCCGCGCCTCGGGCCAGTTGGCGATGACGACGAAGAGATCCGTGCGCGCGGCGCGGAGGCGAAACAGCTCGGTGAAGCGCAGGTCATAGCAGACCAGCGGGGTGACGGCGACGCCCTCGATCTCCACGGTGTGGAGGGCCTCGCCGGCGCTGAAATGCTCATGCTCCCCGGCCAGGGTGAAGGGGTGGATTTTGCTGTAGCGGGCCATCACCTCGCCTCGGGGATCGACGACCAGGGCCAGGTTCTCGGGGGGCTGCGCGGGATCGAGGTGAGGCGCGGCCAGCCCCCCGATAAGGTAGACCCCTTCACGGGCCGCCGCCTCGCGCATCCACCGCTCCACGCGCGCGCCCTCAGCGGCGATGGCCTGGGCGTCCATGGAGAAGCCCGTGGCGAACATCTCCGGCAGGGCGATCAGGCGCGCGCCTGCGGCCTTGGCCCGGCGGACATGGACGGCGGCGCGGCGGAGGTTGGTGTCGGGGTCTTGCCAGGCCAGATCCATCTGGCAGCCAGCGACGAGCAGCTTAGACATCAAGGGCACCTCTCAGGTTTGCACGAGATCGAGATACACCGCGTAGAGCCGCGCCGCCACCGCCGAGGGGTGATGATGGGCCACCAGGTGGGCGCGCCCCCGCGCCACGCGGGCCGCGCGGGCCTCAAGGGGCTCAGTGAGGGCCGCGACGATGGCCGCTCGCCAGCGCGCGCGGTCGCCGATGGGCTCAAAGCGGATAAAGTCGCCGTGGGGATCGATCCCTCGGTGCCCCGGCAGCTCCGAGGCCACCACGGGGCAGCCACAGGCCAGCGCCTCACGCACCGTGCGCGGCGAGCCCTCAAAGAGCGAGGGGAACACATACAGATCCGCCTCGCGGTAGCGCGCCCGCAGCGCCGCCTGATCCAGCCGACCCGGCATATCGAGATGCGCGCCGATGGGCCGCCGTAGACGCTGCCGCGTCAGCCAGGCCTGCTCCCAAGGCAGGCTCGGCCCCACCAAGGAGAGCCGCAGCGTGGGCCAGTCCGCCAGGAGCGACTCGGCGACGTCGAGGAGCAGATCCACCCCCTTGTTGCGCCACACCGCCCCCGTGAAGAGGAGATGAGGGGACGCCGAGATCGGGCGCGGCGGCCCCGAGGGGCAAAAGTAGTCCGTGTCCGTCTCCGCTGGCGCCCAGAAGATCCGCGCCGGTGACATCCCATGCGCCTCGATCAGATCACGCTCATGGCCTGGCCCCAGCACCCAGCTGCGATCCACCCGCGCCGACACGCGACGATCTTTCCACAGGCTCAAGACCCGCTGGGCGGCGTAGCGCGCGTCAAAGCTTGGCCCCGCGCGGCGCACGCGCTCAAACCAGGCCCAGTTTGAGGTCAGCTGGGTGTTGATGAAGCGCGTCCCGCGCCCCGCATGGGCCTCAAAAAAGGGCGCCAGATGCCCCAAGAGATCATGGGCGATGTCCAAGCCCGGCCCCTCCAGCTGATCTTGCAGCCAGGCGGCGCTGCGCTGAGGGAAGCGCGCGGCGCCGAGG
>JAHJCH010000021.1 GCA_018813065.1 Myxococcota bacterium | reverse complement strand
GCGCTGCGAGGCGACGCGGATCTCGACGGGCTGGAGATCATCTGGGCGGATAACCCGCGCTATGCCCTGGCCAACGGCGTCAGCGTGCTGACCGCGCGGCCCCACATCGAGGGCGAGTTCTTCCTGACGATGGCCGATCACGTCGTGGACGCCGCCATCTATGAGGGCCTCCAAGCTCAGCCCGCGAACGAGGGCCTCATCCTCGCCGTGGATCGCAAGCTTGAGACGATCTTCGACATGGATGACGCCACCAAGGTCAAGACGGGGCGGGGCGAGCGCATTGACCAGATCGGCAAGCAGCTGACCGACTTCGACGCCGTAGACACCGGCGTCTTTCGCTGCTCCAGCCACCTCTTCGACGCCCTTGAGGTCACCTTGGCCGAGCGCGGGGACGTCAGCCTCAGCGACGGCGTCCAGGCCCTCGCCGCGCGCGGCGTCGCCCGCGTCTGGGACATCGGCGCGGCGTGGTGGCAGGACGTGGACGAAGAGGCGACCAAGAAGCACGCTGAGAAGCTGCTCTTTAAGTCATTGACCAAGCCCATCGATGGCCCCATCAGCCGCAATGTCAATCGTCGCTTTAGCAAGGTGGTGACACGGCTGGTGATGAACTATGACGTAGTGCCCAACCATATGACGACGGTGGGGCTCATCGTCGGTCTGCTCGCTGCCTTTATCACGGCGCTGACGACCACGCAGAACCTGTGGCTCTTCGCCGTGGGTGGCTTCCTCTATCAGCTCTCTTCAATGCTCGATGGCTGCGATGGCGAGATCGCGCGCTTAAAGTTCAAGCACAGCGATTGGGGCGAGTGGTATGACACCGTCTCCGATGACATCATCAACCTGAGCTATCAGCTCTCGGTGGGCTACGCGCTGTTTCGTATCAGCGGTGAGCGCGTCTGGCTGCACCTGAGTGTCGCCACCGTGGCCATCAGCCTGGTGCTGTGCTTCTTCCTCTATCGTCGCTTGATGAGCATGGGGCGGGGCACACACCTGGCCCTGGAGTGGACGGCCAAGGAGGCTGATGATGTGAGCCTGGTGCAGCGGATCATCGCCAAGCTGGAGTTCGTGGCCCACCGCGACTTCTACGCGCTGTTCTTGATGGTCCTCGCCTTCATCGGCGCGCCCGCGCTGAAGATGGCCCTGATCATGAGCTTGGTGGTGATGATCACCACCGCCGCGCAGTGGGCGATCATGAACGTCCGCGAGGCCACCACGCGCCGCGCCGCCCGCCACGCCTGAGCCCACCCGCCGCCACGCTGGCCCTCCCAACCCCAATATGAGAAAACCCCCCCCAAGCCACCTCAGGGGGATACATGCGCGACGGACTCCAAGACCTCTTTATCGGCATCGCGGGCCTGATCGGCGCGGGGAAGACGACGTTGGCGACCAAGCTCGGCGAGCACCTCAAGGTGCCCGTCTACTATGAGCCGGTCGCCGATAACGAGTACCTCGCCGACTTCTACCGCGACACCGCTCGCTACGCCTTTCAGACGCAGATCTACCTGCTCAACCGCCGCTTTCAACAACACCAAGAGATCATCTGGCGAGGCGGCGGCGGCATTCAGGACCGCACGATCTACGAAGATGCGGTGTTCGCTAAGACGCTTGTTGATCAAAAATTGATGGATCAACGTGATTATCAGACGTATTTACAGCTTTTTAAGCATATGAGCAACTTCATGTGCCGCCCGAACGTGATCGTCTTCCTCGACTTGAGCCCGGAGTCCTCCATGGAGCGCATCAAGCAGCGGGCGCGTGATGTGGAGACGGGCATCTCCCTCCACTATCTGCGGGGGCTGCACGCCGCTTATCAAGACTTTATTAAGGAGATCTCACGCACGGTGACGGTCATCCGCGTCAACTGGGAGGCCTATCGGGATATGGACGAGGTCGCGTCGATGATCGAGCGCGAGTATCTCCAGGGCAGCTTTATACGAGAAGCGCAGTGGAGCCCCACGAAGTAGGCTAAACTCAGGCGCTCTGACGCCTTGAGGCCCCGATGCGCTTACAGCTCCTCTTCCTCTCCCTCTCGCTCTTCCTTTTCATCCCGCCGCGCGCCGCGCGCGCGGATGATCTCACCACGCTGGCGAGCCACGCGACCGCAGCGCGGCGCGCCGCAGCCGCACGCCGCTTGGCCAAGCGCAAGGGCGCGCCCCAGGTCATCGACGCGCTGATCAAGGCGCTGGCGGACCCATCTCCTCGGGTGCGCGGCGCGGCGCTGGGCGCGCTGGG
>JAHJCH010000175.1 GCA_018813065.1 Myxococcota bacterium | reverse complement strand
TGAATCGAGCCGCAGGGCTGCGTAAGCAGCCCGAGGACCGACATTTTTCGGACTTCATCCGCTCAAGGCGGACAGGCCGGAGCAAAGAAATAAATCTGCGAAGCGGATTTTTTCTGCAGCGGAGCGCCTGCCCCAGCGCGCGATGAATCGCGGCGCAGCCGCGAGAACGCGGACGAAGCCAGCTTGCTGGCTGAGGCGACGAAGTCGCTGCGCGCTGGGGTGATGGCCGAGAAAATGTCAGAACTAAAGTGAGGCGTGACTCAGCGATAGCGCGAGAACTGAGACGCCCCCGACTCTGCCCACCAGCGACGCCAGCGCCCCACCGCGATGCCCCGCTCACGCTGAGAGGCCCCCGCCGAGTAGCCGAAGTCTTTTTGAACGAGGCCCCGCAGCTCCTCGAAGGCCGCCTCACGCAGCTCCTCATAGTCATGCTCCAGGCTCTCCAGCAGCCACTCCACGCGGGGGCGATCACCATTGACCTCAAACCAGCTGATCCAGCGCCAAGCCTCCTCGCCGAGATCCTGACGAGAGATGAGGCGCAGGGCGCGGCGCGCCTCTAGGGCCAGCTGAGGGATCTCCAAGGCGGCGACGAGGTGACCGAAGCCCCCCGCGCCGCGCAGGCGGCCCAGCATCTCCACCGCCAAGCGTTGCTGAGAGAGGCGGCCCTCGGCCAAGAGCTGACACAAGCTGTTGATCAGCTCATCGAAGGCGGGGCCATTGCGATAACGATCAATCACGGCCACGGCCATATCGCGCACGCCTTGATCGGAGTCGAAGAGGGCCAGCTTGATTGTGCGCAGGGCGCCTGGGCTGCGGATCGCGCTGAAGGCATAGACGGCGTAATAACGGACCTGGGCGGACTCATGGGCGCAGAGCCGCTCCAGATGCGGCGCCGCCGCCGCGCCGAAGAGGGTCATCATCTGCAAGACCCGGCTGTGCTGAGCGACGGGCACGCTCATCAGGGGGGCCGCCTTGAGATCCACCAGCAGCTGACCGGGGAAGACCTGGGAGAGCGCCCACAGGGCGGCCTCGCCCTCCTGCAACAAGAACATCTCCGCCTCGCGCCGGGCCTCGCCCTCCTCGCTCTGGACGACGGCGACGGCGTTGAGGATCTCGGGGCTGAGGCCTTGAGGTGGGGCCGTGGGGGTTGGGGGCGCGACAAGCGCGGTGGGCGCGCTGAGCGTGTTGATGCTGATGACCCGCCCTGTGGCGTGTGGCGTGTGTGTGGGCGCGCTGGGCGGCTCAAAGAGCGGCGTGTCGCTCAGGGAGCGGCCCAGGGAGGGCGGGGTCGTCGAGGGTCGGGGGCGGACCTTGGGCTCCCCGTCGAAGATCGGCTCGACGGTGCGCGGCGGGGTGTGGACCTGGGATGAGGAGATGGGGCGGTGCGTCGCGGGCTTACCCTGCGCGGGCTTGGGCGGCGTCGTCGTCGGCCCGCTGAAGATCGGATCGGAGGGCAGCCCGCCGAGGAGCGCGTGTGTCGGATCGAGGGGGGCCTGCGTGGTCTGCGGGCGTGGGCTTGGCGCGGCGGGCGTGGGGGGATCGGGCTGGGGGCTTTGGAGACCAAAGAGGGACTCCATGGAGAGCCGCCCAGGCTGCGGGGTCTTTGGCGAGCGCGTGACCACGAGGCTGGGCTTGGCGCCGCGTGAGACGGTGGGCTGCGGCGGCTCAGCGCCGAAGAGGGCGCGCATGGTCAGCTCGGCGCGCTGCTGAGCGCTGCTGGGCCCCTCCGGCGTGGGCGGGGTGACCTCGGGCAGCGGCGGCGAAGGCTCACCAAACAGCGAGGCCATCGAGAGCTTCGGCCTCGTATCGGGGTGAGTTGGCGCGGGCTCAACGGGCACAGGCTCAACCTGCACAGGCACAGGCTCAACATGCACAGGCTCAGGCTCAACCTGCACAGGCGCAGGCTCAACCTGCACAGGCGCAGGCTCAACCGGCACAGGCGCAGGCTCAACCTGGACAGGCGCAGGCTCAAGCTCAACCTCAGGCTCAGGCTCAACATCAAGCAGCTCAACACCATCATCGAGCAGCTCTGCCACCTCCTCTGCCCCCTCAAGCGCGGCCTGCACAAGCGGCGCGGCGGACATCGAGGCGGCGAGGGGATCGGCGAGGAGGGGGCCATCGAGCTTGGAGAGGAGGCGCGCGACGGGCGCCAGCAGCCGCCGCATCTCGCTGGCCTCGCGATGAGAGAGCGGCGCCGAGCCGCGCTCCCCCAAGAACAGCCCCTTGATATCCATACCCACGCGCAGCGGCTCGATCATCACCTTGGGGGGCTCGGCGCGCCCCAGCTGCGCATAAAGGCTCAACAGACCAGGATCACCGCGCAGCGGCCCCACCCGCGCGCTGCCCAGGCTCACCGCCCGCCCCAAGACAGACTTCGAGTCCAGCGGCAGGCGCAGATCAAAGAGGGCCTCGACAGGGCAGCCCGCCACGCGCCCCGCCACGCAGACCAGGGCCTCCTCCTCCAAGGTAAAGAACAACGACAGCTCAAACTGAGGCTCACCCAACGTCATCATCGCCGCGCGGATCTCATTGGGCGCTTCGAGCCCCTTGAGGTAGGCCGTGATCGCCGCAACATCGCTTCTATCTTGAGGAAATTCCATCGAAACCACCCAACCTTTAAATCTGACAAATCTATCACGCGCACAGCTGGAGCGTCTACGATGACTGACCGCGCGCGAGGGGCGGCGAGGTAAAAGCGGGGCCACGTCGGTCTAGGCTGGTCATCGGACGCGAGTGCTTGAATAATGCCTGCGTGAAGCTCTGGACACTCATTGATTTAGAAGCGCAGCTGCTCAAGGACCGCGCCGAAGATCGCGCCGCGCTCAAGGCGCGCGATCGCAAGATCGGCCAAGCCCTCTCAGCGGATCTGCGAACGATGGACCCTGAAGACCCCCAGGATCGACAGGCGCTCTTTACCTGCTGGCTGGACGCCGCGCGCGCCGAGGCCGACGGCCCGACGCTGGGCGAGCGGCTGGAGAGCGGCCAGCGCCTCTTGAGCGCGGCGCTGATCACGCTGGGGGGGGTCTTGGGGATCAGCGCCGCCTCGGTGGTGCTCCACTTCAACGGGGTGGCGCCGATCAACGCCATCCACTTCCTCGCCCTCTTCGTCTTCTTGCCGTTGGGGCTGCTCAGCCTCTACCCGCTGACCACCTGGCTGTGGCGCAAGGATCTCTTCGAGGAGGATCTCTTGGGGCTACACCAAGCGCTGCGTTGGCTGCGGGACTGGATGGGGCGGCGGATCTTTAAGTGGGCGGCGGACTCCAGCGAGGCGCGGGCGCACATCGCGTTACAGCGGCGGCTCAAGGCTTTGGGGGCGCTCTACGCCGACGTGGAGCGTTGGCACCTGGTGGATCTCGCCAACCGCTTTGGCGTGGCCTTCTACGCCTGCGCCTTCCTCACGGGCCTCTACCTCATCACCTTCTCTGATCTGGCCTTTGGCTGGAGCACGACCCTCGACATCTCGGCGGAGGGCTTTCGGGGGCTGCTGAAGTGGCTGGCCTGGCCTTGGGGCTTCTTGGGGCTGCCCAGCGAGGAGATGATCGAGCAGACGCGCCACTACCGCGCGCAGCACACGGGGGCGACGCCGCTGAGCAAAGAGGCGCTGAAGATGATGGGGGGTTGGTGGCCTTTCCTGCTGACCTCGCTCTTCGTCTACGGGCTGCTGCCACGGATAGGGCTCTTGATCTGGGCGCGGCGGCGGGGCGCCAAGCTGCTGGCGGCGATGCGGCTCAACCATGGGGACTTTCAGGCGCTCTATGAGCGGCTGGCCTTCGAGGAGCTGATCGTCTGCGCGCCTGAGCCGGAGGGGCCGGCGCCGACACAGCGGCCCGTGCCGGTGGTGATCGCCGCGCGCTCCTCGCGCAAGTTCCAGATCCGCGAGGCTGAGCCCGAGGAGATCGCCGCGTCGGCGCCGGAGCCCGCGCCGCGCCAGGAGATCCCTGAGGCGGCGCCCCTTGAGCGCGTCGTCCCTCAGGTGATCCGCGCGCCGCACGCGCGCCCGGAGAAGCGCCAAGGGCAGCATATCGAGATCATTGAGCCCGCGCCGGTGCTCGATCCCGCGCCTGAGCCGCTGATTGAGCCTGTGATCGAGCCGGTCGCGGCGCCCGAACCCGTGCCCGAGCCCGTAATCGAGCCGGTCGCGGCGCCCGAGCCCGTGCCTGAGCCGGTAATCGAGCCGGTCGCGGCGCCCGAGCCCGTGCCTGAGCCTGTGATCGAGCTGGTAATCGAGCCGGTCGCGGCGCCCGAGCCCGTGCCTGAGCCCGTGATCGAGCCGGTCGCGGCGCCCGAACCCGTGCCCGAGCCCGTGATCGAGCCGGTGATCGAGCCGGTCGCGGCGCCCGAGCCCGTGCCCGAGCCGATTATCGCGCCTGAGCCCATCCCTGAGCCTGTGCCCGAGCCGATTATCGCGCCCAAGCCGGAAGAGCCTGCGCCTGATTTAGTGATTAAAACTGAGCCAATCACTGCGCCTTTGAGTGAATCGCGTCCATCTCTCATTGGGTCTAAGTTTAAACCGATTAAATCAGCCCTTGGTTCACTCAAACCCGCTGCTTTTCCGTTTAAATTTTCAAACAATTCACCAAATTTAACGCCACCAAGCTCAAGCCCAGCGAAGAAAACACCGCTCAAGCCCGCATCTGAGCCGCCAAAGGCGCTCCCTGAGCCCCCAAAGCCCGCGCCCGAGCCCCCAAAGGCGCTCCCCGAGCCCCCAAAGGCGCTCCCCGAGCCCCCCAAGCCCGCGCCCGAGCCCCCAAAGCCCGCGCCCGAGCCGCCAAAGCCCGCGCCCGAGCCGCCAAAGCCCGCGCCCAAGGTGCTCTCTGAGCCCCCAAAGCCCGCGCCCGAGCCCCCAAAGGCGCTCCCCGAGCCGCCAAAGCCCGCGCCCGAGCCCCCAAAGCCCGCGCCCGCGCCCCCAAAGCCCGCGCCCAAGGTGCTCTCTGAGCCCCCAAAGCCCGCGCCCGCGCCGCCAAAGGCGCCCAAACGTGGCCGGGTGCTGCGTGAAGGCGTCGCGCTCCTCTGGGCGGATATCCCCATGTCCCCCGAAGAGACGAGCGATCTCCTCTTCGCGCGCCTGGGCTGGGGCATCACGCACATCCTTGAGGCGGGCGTCGATGACTTTGAGGTCGATGAAGAGATCCAAGAGATCCTCGGCGGCCTCACCGACGGCAACCTGCGCGGCGTCGTCATCGTCGCCGAGTCCTTCGAGGCCCCGACCCTTGAGGTCGTTGAGTTTATCCAAGAGATCCGCGCCCTCATCGGGGCGGAGCGGCCCATCGTCGTGGGCTTGGTGGATCAAGACGCGGCGGGCGCTTGGGCCGCCCCCTCGGCCCTGGATTGGGAGGTCTGGGGGCATCAGCTCGACGCCCTCGCCGATCCCTTCTTGCGCTTAGAGCGCTTGGTGGAGGACTCATGAGTGAGCGCGCGCCCATCTTCGCGGTGGTCGGCAAGGTCAACAAGGGCAAGTCCAGCATCCTCGCCACGCTGTCAGAGAACGCCAGCGTCGAGGTCAGCCCCCTGCCCGGCACCACCCGCACCGCGCGCGCCTTCCCCGTCTGCGTCAGCGGGCGCTTGCTCTTTACGCTCGTCGATACGCCCGGCTTTCAGCAGTCGCGCAAGGTGCTCAAGTGGCTGCGCGATCACGAGAAGGCGGCCCCCTCGCACCCCGACGTCGTGCGCCTCTTTCTCCAGGAGTTTCGGGGCACGGAGCAGTTCCGCGATGAGTGGGAGCTGCTCGACGCGATCATGCGCGGGGCAGGCATCCTCTATGTCGTCGATGGCTCGCGCCCCTTCCGCAGCCCCTACCAAGCCGAGATGGAGTGTCTGCGCTGGACCGGGCAGCCCCGCATGGCCTTGATCAACGCCATCGGCGATCAAGATCACCGGCCCCGCTGGCGCGTGGAGCTGGATCAATACTTCAGCATCGTGCGGGACTTCGACGCGCACGAGGTCTCCTTTATCGAGCGCGTGCGCTTGCTGCGCGGGATGCGTGAGCTGCGCGAGGACTGGCGCCCCCCGCTGGATGAGGCCCTCTCCCACCTCGTCGAGGAGTGGCGCCGTCGCCGCAAGGCCACGGCGCGGGCGCTGACGTCCATGCTCATCGAGGCGCTGACGCTGACGCTGGAGGAGAGCGTGCCCGAGGGGGGCGTCTCCGCCACGCTGGGCGAGCGCCTCAGCGGCCTCTTCCACGCCCGCCTGCGCGCCCGCGAGCAAGGCGCCCGCGAGGAGATCGAGGCGCTCTACGCCCACGAGGGCTTGACGCGCGAGGAGTCCAGCCTCGCGCCGCTGATCTGGGAGACGGATCTCTTCGCGGAGTCGAGCTGGGCGCTCTTGGGCCTCAACACCAAGCAGCTCATCTTGGCGGGCGCGGCGGCGGGGGCGATCACGGGCGGGACCATCGACGCCTTTGTTGGCGGCGCCTCGTTTATGACCGGCACGATCATCGGCGGCGTGGGCGGGGCGATCAGCGGCTTTCGCTACGCCAACCAGCGCCTCGCCAGCCCCCAGAGCGTATGGCGCAGCCTGCGCGGCGAGCGTTTGATGCGCATCGGCCCGCATAAGAGCCCCAACTTCCCCTGGGTGCTCCTCGACCGCGCCGTTCTCCATTGGCTGGCGGTCCGCGACTGGGCGCACGCCCGCCAGGGGGCGCTGACCTTGCCCGACGCCGCCGATCGCCCCAGCGTCGTCGCTGGGCTCAGCGACGATGAGCAGCGCCGCTTCTCCAAGCTCTTTCACCAGCTCACCCACAACCCCAAGCGGGTCAGCGACAAGCAGCGTGAGGCCCTAGAGGCCCTCATCCGCGCCGTGCTGGATCGGCTCAGCGCCAGCGAAGAGCGCGCCTTGAGCGCGGGCTGAGGCGCCGCGCTACTTCTTCTCTTTGAGGGCGAGGCCGCCGAGGCGGGGGCGCAGGGCGAGGGTCAGCGGGTAGGCGAGGAAGGAGAGGCCCATGCAGGCGAGGCCCATGGGCAAGGAGAGCGCCTCGATCCCCAAGAAGACCTCCGCCTCTAACGCGAAGTGGATCGCCCAAGCCACCGTGCCCACCAGCATCGAGGCGAGGATGGCGATCCCATCGTGCCGCTTGCCATAGATGGCGTAGACCAGCGGCGCCATCAGCGACACCATCCCCAGCTCATAGCCTGACTCCAGCAGGCTGTAGGCGCTCTCCCCCGCGTAGGCCAAGCCCAGGCTGACGATCCCGATCAGCACCACCGAGGCGCGGAAGCGAGGGAGGCCCGCCTCTCCGGGCCAGAGGTCTTGAGCCAGGACCGTCGCGGGGGCCAGCAGCGCGCTGTCGATGGTGGAGAGGATGGTGGACATCAGCGTGACGATGAAGAGGACGGCCATGGGCGGGCTGAGGAAGAAGGCGGCGAGGCGCGGCACGGTGGCCCCGCCGCCCTCGGTGCCGAAGAGGGCGGCCCCCACAAGGCCCATGAGGATGGGCGCCATCCCCAAAACCAGGTAGAGCCCGCCGCTGGTGAGGCAGGCCGCCTGGGCGATCTTGGCCGAGCGCGCGGAGAAGACCCGCTGGGCCACATCTTGAGAGGGGATATTGCCCAAGGAGCCTGCGGCGAGGACGCCGATCCAGCCTCCAAAGGCGGCGACGCTGGAGGTGGGCACCCAGACGCGGTGGGCGGCTGGGGTGGACGCCCACAGACCGGCCAAGCCGCCGTCGATCTGGGCCAAGATCGTATACGTGATGACCCCCAAGCCGACGATCACCGCCAAGAGCTGCACGCCATCGGTGAGCGTCACGGCCCACATCCCGCCCAGGACCGTGTAGCCGACGCTGACGAGGGCCACGAGGGCGAGGCCGAGGAGCGGATCAATCCCAAAGAACAGATTCAAGATCCCCGCGAGAGCCATAAACTGCGCGGCGATCCAGCCCAGATAAGGCGGGATCATCAGCGCGGCGCCGAGGAGGCGGGCGTGGACGCCGAAGCGGCGCCCAAACAGCTCGGGCAAGGTCAAGAGCTTCTCACGCCACAGCGGGCCGGCGAAGAAGAGGCCCACCAATAAGAGGCAGAGGCCCGCGCCGAAGGGATCGAGGGCGGCGGCGCTGACGCCGCTGGCGCGGATCTCATCTGCGGCGGCCATCAGCGTGCCCGCGCCGAACCACGTCGCCAGCAGGGTGCCCGTGGAGAGGAGAAAAGGCAGCCGCCGACCGGCGACGACGAAGTCCTCGGTGCTCTCCACCTTGCGCTGCGCCAAGGCGGCGAGGCCAAACATCAACAAGACGTAGCCGACCATGGTCCAGGCGAGGATGGGGATCAGGCTCGATGGGATCTGTACGGCCATCGGACCTCCTTATCTTGTGAGGGGGCTGAGACGCACGGCCAGGAGGGGCCGCGACGGTCTGTGTAGCACCCGAGGGCGTGGGCTGAAAGGCAAAAAACCGTAGATCATGGCGCGCGAGGGTGTGCGACCAAGCGGCAGAGTCGGGCTTCTCTTCAGGGCGTCGGCGTCACCGTGTTGCGCGCCCCTTGATTTTTTACGCCTGGGCGACCATTGAGGGCCTCAACGACATCTCAATCACGACTCACCAAGGAGAACACCATGAGACAGCGCATCCAAAAGCTCTTAGACGAGAAGGTCAACCCCATGGTCAGCGGCCACGGCGGCTACATCGAGCTGGTGGACTACGCCAACCGCATCGCCTACGTGCGCATGAGCGGCGGCTGCCAGGGCTGCGCCTCGGCCTCGGCGACGCTCAGCGACGGCGTGGAGCGGGCCATCCTGCGTGCCTTCCCGCGCATCAAAGAGGTCGTGGACGTCACCGACCATGGCGCGGGCCACAACCCCTACTACAGCTGAGCCCGCGCGCGCCCCATGCCCCCACCCACGCCCTTTGAGAAGCTGAGGCGCCGCCTCAACCGCCAAATCCAGCGCGCCTTAATCGACTACCAGCTGCTCAAAGAGGGGGATCGCGTGATGGTCGCCGTCTCAGGCGGCAAGGACAGCTACACGCTGCTGGAGATGCTCCACCGCGCGCGTGCCCGCGCCCCGTTTGGCTACGAGATCCTCGCCGTCCACCTTGACCAAGGCCAACCGGGCTACATGGGCGCGCCGCTGGAAGCGTGGCTGAGGGCCTCGGCGATCCCCCACGAGATCATCCGGGTCAACACATTTGAAATTGTCGAGCGCTTGGTCAAGCCGGGCGAACCGCAGTGTGCGCCCTGCGCGCGGCTACGACGGGGCGTGCTCTACACCCACGCCGAGCGCCTGGGCTGCAACAAGATCGCGCTGGGGCACCACGCCGACGACGCCATAGAGACGCTCCTGCTCAACCTCTTCTTTTCGGGGCGGCTCCAGGCCATGCCGCCCCGCTACATCACCGAAGACGAGCGCTATGAGGTGATCCGCCCCATGATCCTCTGCGCCGAGGCGGACATTGCGGCCTACGCCGCTGCGCGTGCCTTCCCGATCTTACCTTGCGGGCTGTGCAAGGCCCCTGGGGCGCAGCGCGCGAAGGTCAAGGCGTTGCTCAACCAGCTTGAGGGCGAGATCCCCGACGTGCGCGCCGTGATGTTGGCCGGGCTCCAACGCGCCCATCCCAAGACCTTGCTCGATCCGCGCTTCCTCGACCCGCTCAAGGCGGGGGATTCACCTCAGGGCGTCGAGTTGGCGTAACACCTCGGCCTCGGTCAAGGCCGGATCAAAGCCCTTGGAAGACAAAATCCGCATCGAGGCGGCATCGATGATCAGGGCCATGCTCTCTTGAGCCGGATTGAGATAGGCGCCGAGCTGAAACGCCGCGTCGGTGACGACGGGGTAGGGCGTCTCAAAGCGCGCCGCCCATGCGTCGGCGTAGCTGGGCGAAGGTGGCTGAAAGTCCGCGTCCTGAAAGAGCACCACCACCGGGCCAAGGCCCGCTAGATCCGGGCGCGTTGACCAGCTCACGAGCCGCTCCGTGTTGGCCGCGCAGGTGCGACACCATCCGGCGGCGGTCAAGAGCAGCAAGAGGCGATGGTGTGCGCGTAAATCCGAGAGCGTCACCGGCCCCGCCGCGCGTGCAAAGACCAAATCGGCGATGATCTCGCCCACACGCAGGCCATAGGGGCCGGGGGGGTAGCCAGAGTCGGGGTTTTGGGCGTCTTGCGCGGGGTTTTGGGCGTCGCGCGCTGGATTTTGGGCGTCGCGCTCGGGGTTTTGGGCGTCGCGCTCAGGATTTTGGGCGTCGCGCGCAGGGTTTTGGGCGTCGCGCGCTGGATTTTGGGCGTCGCGCGCAGGGTTTTGGGCGTCGCGCGCTGGATTTTGGGCGTCGCGCGCTGGATTTTGGGCGTCGCGCGCGGAATTTTGGGGGACATCTGCACAGCCCAAGGCGGCCACACATATAAATGCAAGGTGAGGGCAAGCGCGGCGCATCGATCTAGGCCTGCGATGCCGCGTGAGGATCGCGTAAAATCGCGTGCGCCGCCAGCGCCGCCTTGTTCAACCTTGGAGGGTGATTGGGGCCGGTGCGCTCAATCAAACCGTCCGCCTCCATCTGCGCCGTGAGGCGCTCCGCGCGCTTGTAGTCGATGTTGAGCTGGGCCTGAAGATGCTCGGGCGTACAGCGCCCCGTGCGCCGCACCACCAGCAGGGCTGAGCGATAGAGCCGCGCCGCCCCATCGACCTGCGTCGGCGTCGGCGGCGCCACCTCGTCGAGGTCGAGGTAGTGGGGATCTTGCTGCGTTTTGACCGAGGTCAACACGCTGTGGATCTCGGTCGGCGTGACGTTGGGCGTGTGTATACGCCGCACCCCGTGATCATGTGGATCGAGGAAGAGCGCGTCGCGGTCTGGTAAGAGCTGCTCGGCGCCCTCCACCGATAAAAGAGCGCGACTCGATGCGCTGTCGGCCAGCTCAAAGGCCATGACCCCCAAGGTCGGCAAGGCGCGCAGCGCTGTCAGGGCCAGCGCCTCCGTCTCGCGCAGCCGGGCGATGACGTGAATGCCCAGATCCGCGCCGCTGAGGGCCTCGGTCAGCGCGGCAAAGGCGGGCGCGCGCAGGGTCGAGAGCGCGTCGATCATCAAGACAATCAGGGTCAAGGGCGCGCGGGCCTCATCCTCGTGGTAGTGGATGAAATTTTCAGCGCCCACGGCCTCGAAGAGCGCCTCGCGGCGGCGCGCCTCGCCCGCCAACCAGCGCGTCGCCCGCAGCGCGCGGGCCTCATCGCGGATCAGCGGGAAGAGGAGGTGGGGGAGACCATCGTAGACCTCGGGATCGCGCTCGGCGTCGATGAGGATCAGCTGCACGTCGCTGGGGGCGTAGCGGTAGAGCAGGCTCAGGAGCGCGGCGTCAAAGAAGCCGCCGCCACGCGCGCCGCCTAAGAGCAGGTGGCGGATGACAAAGAGGTCGATGATGTACGGCTGGCCGTCGATGCCCACCCCCAGCGGCAGCGGGCACCAGTCGCCCCCCTCCGCCTCCAAGAGCGGCCCCAGCACGATCTCCATCAAGACCGGGTTGGGGATCTCAAAGCGGACCCGCAGCTCCCCCGAGGAGGGCGGCTGGACGCGGATCTTGGGCAAGCCCAGCGCGTGGGCCAGGGTTGGGCCAGCGGCGACGAGCTTGCCAATGGGCGTGTTGGGCGCGGGCTCAAACTCAAAGAGGCTCAAGACAGGGCCGCGCCGCGCCTTGACCATCTTGCCCTCCAGGCCCAAGCCCTCCAGGGCGTGCGTGAGCCGCGCGGCGATATCACGCAGCGGCGGGAGGGTCTCGGGATCGGGGCGCGGCGGCGCGGCGCGCAGGTGCGCCAGGCTCGGCGGCGTGTAGCCCAGCAAGCCCAGGTCGAGATCGCTGAGATCGCCGAGGCTCTCTTCCTTGGCCTCGCGGGTGAGGCTGAGGGTGAAGCCACGATCAGGGAGCATGGGCATCAGGGCGGTGTCGGCCTCGATCTCATCGCGCGTAAAGGCCAGGCTCTCATCGCTGGGCAGATAGGCTTCATCAACGAGGGCGTCGGCGCCATGACTGATCGAGGAGCCGTCAGGCGCGTGTGTCTCGGTGATTGTCTCCTCACGAGGCGCCTTTTCACGAGGCGCCTCATCCACGACAAGCGCCCCGATCGTCTGAGCGTACGCGGGGTCCTCCAAGTCGCCCTTGGGGGCGCTCATCAAGGCGCCGCCCCAGCTTGAGGGGGCCTTGTTTCCTTCAAAATCCACCAAAACGCTGTCGCTCAGGGGCGCCTCATCGAGCCCCTCGGCGTCGAGCAGCGCGCTGGGCTTGAGCTTCTGGCGCAGATCCGCGCGGCGGCGACCCAGGGCGCGCTTGAGGCCCCGCTTGAGCGCCTCGCCGCTCAGCCGCGTGGTGAAGAGGAAGCTTGAGAGCAGGAGGACATAGACGAAGACGTAGGCGCCCACCCGGCCCAAGAGCGCGCGCAGGATCTCGGCGCCAAAGCGCCCCAGCTCGCCCCCGGCGGGGTAGCCCAGGGGGGTTTGTCCTTCAAAGACGAGGTGGGCGGCGAAGCCACTGGAGAGGATCAGCGCGATGTAGCCGATCAGATCCGTGGCGCGGTGAAGGATGCGCCGCCCTCGAAAGAGGCTGAGGCTGATCAAGGCGAGGCTGAGGGGCAGGAGGAAGGCGACGACGCCAAAGCCCCGCAGGAGCATATCGGCGATCTCCGCCCCCAGCGGGCCGATCCAGTTATAGGCCTCGCCTTGGGTGGCGAGGCGCCCCGCGGGCTCTAGATCGTCGGGGTGGGCGCTGGCGAGGGCGAGGCAGATGAGCGCCCCAATCCCGAGGGTGCTCAGGCCCAGGAGTTCGCTTTGGAGCGCCTCGTCGGCGCGATCGGCGGCGCGGCGCTTGGGGTGGTCCGAGGCCCTACGCCGGGGCGGTCGTTGCGGGTCCATCGTGCCCTCGCTGCTGATATGCTGCGCCATTGTAGGCGGGTGTAGGTGCGCGTCAATACAGGATGGTGATCGCGGCGGTGGGGGGGGAGGCGCGAAGCAACCCGCCTTTGTCGTTTTGGTAAAGGTGGTTGTTACACATTGTAAGTCAAGGGATCCGAGGGTGAGCGGCTGGCTTCACTTGTTAGAGGCAGCTAACAAAAAATGCAAAACCAGGGGTCCAGGCCCCCTGGACCCCCGTTCTGAGCAACCCACCGTCTGCTCCTCCAAGCCCGCTACAGGGCCAGGCGGTTTCGGCTGACGCTGCGAAACCTCCGTCCCTTTCGCTCCTCTTACCTGATCGAGTGTTCAAGGGATCAAGGGTCAAGGGCACAAGCCCGCCGCTAGCGCGGCGTCCTGACAAGGCGAAAGCCGAGGGCGTTGTAGCGGAACGAGGGCTGTTCGAAGTAGCGGTACGCCGCGCGGGCGCCGCCCGCGACGCTGTACCACGAGCCGCCGCGCACGACCCGGTGCGAGCCCAGCGGATGTTCAGTACCATCGCGCGGTGTACTGTCATAACTATCGTAGTAGTCTGCCACCCACTCCCATACATTGCCCGACATGTCGCATACGCCTTGTTCAGTGTTCCCCTTCGTCTTGGAGCACACCGGCCACGTTCGGTTTTGACCGCAGCCCCAACCGCCATCGTCCATCACCGCATACTCACACGTCGCTTGTGCATTTCCCCATGGATATTCTCGCCCTTGCCCTTGGCTCCGCGCCGCATACTCCCACTCCGCTTCGCTCGGCAATCGCCCCCCCGCCCAGCTTGCAAATGCTTTTGCCTGGTCCCAATCCACGCAGTTGATGGGGTGGTCTTCGCGCCCGGATTCGCCCCAGTTACAGTACTTCCCTCTATTTGGCTCGCTGCACGCCCCCGCCGCCACGCACGCCCGATATTGCTTTACCGTGACCTCAGTCTTTCCTATCCAAAAGTCACGCACACGCACCGTATGCACCGGCTTTTCATTGTTATCGCCCTTGTCCGATCCCATCTCAAAAGACCCGCCCTTGATCGCGATCCAAGGAATCGACTGCCGCACCGCCTCAGCGCCTTGACGCGCCTCACGCCGGGCCTCCGCAATGCGCTGGAGGGTCAACCCCACAAGAAGAACCATCAACAACAACGTCACTGAGGCCCACGCCCACCACTTACGCCGCCTCGCCGCCCGCGCTTTTGCCTCCGCTTTCGCCCTCGCCTTCGCCTCTGCCTCCGCCTTCGCCCGCGCCTTACGCTCGGCCACGAGCTGCTCAAAATCCAACAGCTCCTCACGCAGACCTGAGCGCAGCGCCTCATCCAAAGAAGCAGAGGCCTGCTCTACCGCCGCCTGCGACTGACGCAACGCCGCCTGCGCCTCGGCCTGACGGCCCTCGATGTCGCGCCGCGCCGCCAGCTTGACCGCCTCCACCTCGCCCGCGCGGCGAATCGCCTCCTGCACATCGCGGATCCCCAGCCGCGACACCGCCTCTTCCTCGGCGCGCGCAAGCTGCGCGGCCCAATCGACGGTGTTCAGCGCCCGCCGCCGCGCCGCCGCCGCCTCCACCTTCGCTTGCGCCGCAAAGACCGTGGGGAGCACCGTCGCCAGACGCTCGGGATCAAGCTCGGGCAAGCCCGGATTGGCCGCCAAGAACGCCTCTACCGGCGCCTCGGGCAGCGCTCCTCGATGCGCCTCGGCGAACTTCTGGATCAAGCGCCCCTCGATCACCTGCGTCCAGCGCCCACGAAACCGCTCATGACGCCATTTCTTGCGCAGCTCGGCGATGATAGGCCGCAGATCCAGCGCCAGCGCCTCCGCCTCCGCGTAGCGCCGACGAAGATCCCGGTTTAAGCACTGCTCAACCACCGGCAAAAGCGGCGCGGGGATGGCGGTGCCCTTGAGCTTGATCTCAGCGTGCATGATGTTGGCGAAGACCACGCCGATGGTGTTGCCCGCGAAGATCGGTTGCCCGACAAAAAGCTCATATAAAATGGCGCCAAACGCCCAGATATCCGCCTCTCGACCCACGCCTTCGAGCCCCTGCACCTGCTCCGGGCTCATATACGCGGGGGTGCCCATCATGTCCCCGCTCTGTGTGGCAAAAGTCGAGTGATTCTCGCTCTTTTTATCCGCTTTACTTAACCCGAAGTCGGTCAATTTAAGCTGGAAATCATCGCCGATCAGGGCATTCTCGGGCTTTAAATCGCGGTGCGACAGGTTCGCCCCGTGCAGCGCCACCAAGCCCTCTAAAATTTGCCCCGCGAACAGCAGCTTTTGCTCACCATCGAGCCCCTGTTTGAGCAAATCGCGCAGCGTCAACCCGCTTAACGCGGGCATGGCGATCCAGAATCGCGGCGGATACGCATCTTGAAGCACGCCGCTGCCGAAATAGTCCATCAAGTTTGGATGATCGACCGCCTGAAGCGCGGTCACCTCGCGCTTAAAATGCGATGCGTTGTCCAACACCCCGATCTTCAGCGCCACCCGCCGCTTGATCTCCCCCCGATCATCCAGCTCATCCGCCGCATAGACCGTGGCAAAGGCCCCCGCCCCCAGGAGACGAGCCAGGCGATAACCCGGCACCCTCGGCCACTGCGATGGGTCCGCCCCTTCTTGCTCCTTTTTCTCCTCCGCCCTGGGCAACATCATGCTGGAGAGCACCGCCGCGCCTACGCGCCGCTGTCCTTCGCTCAAGCGCGACGGCCGCAGCGTCTGCCCCGTCCCCCGCATCAGCGTGTGATTCAGCGTCGCCGTGATTGTGCCCCGCGTCGGCCCCGCCCGCAGCGTCTCCAACATCCCACGCGCCACCGGCTCCGCCTCGGGCTGATTCGCCGTCAGCTCTCGCACCAGCGCCTCTCGCTCCTCGGCGTTCAGCGCTTGCGCGCCCTCGACCAGCGCCTCTAAGTCCTGCGTGCGTCCCGATAGCCACAGCTCGTGGATGTCCTTGGCGATCTCAATCGCCATCTGCACCGAGTTGGGCAGCGCTTGGCTGGCAATGTTGAGCAGCAGCCGCTTGCCAAACTCGCGCAGCTTCTCCTTGTTGTTCATGAGCCTTCGCCCGTTGGTTTGCCTGTCTTCGCTTATCCCACGCCATCCACTTGGGCGCATCCCCAAAGGTCAGGGCCAGGGAGATCAAGCGCGTGAGGAGATTGGCCTGGGCCCAGGAGGTGTACCCACGCCCAGCGGCGTGATACTTTTGCTTTTGCCCCTGACTGCGTGCCAAAAAGAGCACATTGGTGACACCCACCCAGCGGCGGCGAACACATCCTGGTCAGGAAGAATTAGAGTTTTTGGACTCTTACTGCCGCGATTTTCAGCAGAGTCGCAGAAGCTTCGGCTGGTATGGCTTTTAAAAACTGAAGATCAATCCCAAATTGATATCGATATGTTCGGAGGGTGAGTCGCCAAACAAGTTTAGAAAGTCAGGGGTGAGGGCAAGGCCCACATCTTTGGAGAAGTTGTAGAGGTAGCAGAGGCCGAACGTGTAGAAGTAAGGCCCCTCCAGCGTGCTGTCGAGTATGTCGCCGAAGTCGATGAGGTGGCGCACTCGGCCCACGCCGCCGCCTGCCCTCAAAAACAACTGATGCCCCTTGTTGTTGACCACGTGAAATTTCAAACGCCCCCCCTCTAAATGCGCCCACTCTACGATCTGAAGTCGCGCAAAGGCGCCCAGACCCAGCCACTCTGTTGTCCAAAAATCCAACTCCAGTAGGGTATGAAATGGGGTGAAGCTAAAACCTGGGCTAATGTTTGTGCTCTTGGTGTTCACCGGCGTGGCCAAATCCGTGATAAAGCCGCCGCCCGTGCCTATGCTAACGCCAATACTGACGTATTTGCGCAGTTTTTTATCGTTGTCTTCTCCCCAGCCGTTGCCGTTCCCCAACCCTTCGCCATGCGCGATTTTATCTAGATTACCAAGGGTGTTGCTCTTCACTGACACTTCGATAGAATCACGAGGGGAACGCCCTCTGGCGATGACTTTCACCGGCACCTCTGGCTCAAACCCGCTCCTCTTAAACACCGGCTTGGGCTCGTGCGCTTTACTTGCCAGCGCCAGCTTCGCATTGCCATTTAAATCAGGCACTTGCACACGATCCGACAAAGACACCATCAGCGTATCTTCAACAAACCGCTGCACATCCCCCGCAGTGATGACACCATTGCCATCATCATCCGCCCAACCACGCAGAGCGCCCAGCGCCAGATAACTAAACGCAGGCCGAGCGGCCCCCGGCAATGGCCCCGCAAACTGATCACTCTTGGCTGCGGTTAAAACCGTGACATTTCCCGGTACAGATTTAAGCTGAGCGTGCAAGACAGGTTGCAAATCCTTAATAAAACGCTTACCACGACCATCCAAGCCGCTAAAACAAGCGTCTAAAATGGCGACCGACTCCGGCGCCTTACGCAAACGAGGCAGAAGCTCCGATTTGACTGGAATCCCGCGCGTCTCAAAGCTCTCGACCGTCTGCTCTACATCGGCGCCCAAGAGAAGCCCGCCATCCCCATTCTCGCCCGGCGCGCCATGACCGATGAAGATAAACCAAAAACGACCGCCTTTCTTGACTTTACCGGTCATGCGCTCCACATCCGATAAGATGCCGCCCGCTTTGCCCCCACGCTTCCACGCGTGCTTGGCTTGGCTGTCCAATAACACCTTGACATGAGGCACGCCGCGCGTCTGCTGTAGCCAAACCTTCCACGCCAGCGCGTTTCGCCGCGCCCCTGAGATACCAGAGACATGCTCATAGTTCTCGATGGCGATGATCAGCGCGGCGTCCTTGCTGCCCACCTTGGCGCCCTTGGCGGCGCTGTCCAGATCAGGCCAACCCTGCGCGATGGCTGTGGGTATGCTCAGCGCCCATGCCAAGAGCGCCCATC
>JAHJCH010000174.1 GCA_018813065.1 Myxococcota bacterium | reverse complement strand
GTGAGGAGTCGAGCAGATGGCGTTCAGCAGCAACAAGAAGATCTACAGCGTCCAGTTTAAGGAGGGCGGCTCCAAACAAGTTGTGAGCGGCTTCCTCAACATTGGTGAGGCCGCTGGCAAGTCGCGCGACCGCCTCGATACGGTCCGCGATATCCTCCTCTCCATGGACTCGGCGATGAGCATCGCCGGGCGCGCGGCGGGGATGCTTCAGGGCATCTTCAATAAGCTGCGCGGCCCCACCGAACTGGCGATGGGCTTTGAGCACCAGTTCGCACAGATCAAGACACTCAGCAGTGAGATCGGCGACGACCTTGAGGTCGAGTTGTTGGCCTTAGCGGGGCGAGTGCCACAAACCGCCGCAGATGTAGCGACCTCGGCGTATCGAGCGATCTCAGCTGGGATCGATCCCAAGAAGGTCGTGAACTTCTTGGAAAAGGCCAGCATGGCGGCGGTGGCGGGCAACGCGACGATGGAGGAGGCAACACGGGCGCTGACGGGAACGCTGAACTCTTATCGCGCAGTGGGGCTCGACGCAGAGCGGGCGATGGACGTGCTGTTCGCGACGGTGAAGCGCGGCGATACGAACTTCACGCAACTCTCAGAGGCGCTGGGTGGGGTGCTGGCGCAGGCCGCCGCCGCAGGAGTGTCTATTGAGGAGGTCGGCGCGTCGATCGCGACGATGACGAAGGCTGGAATCACAACGGATGAAGCGGTTATCCGTCTCAGCGCGCTGCTCAAGATATTGGTTCTACCTGCGCGTCAAGCAAAAAAAGCGTTTTCTGATCTTGGTATAGAGTTAAGAATCGAAAACCTGATCAGTCAAGGCTTAACTGGTCGCCTTGAGGCCGTGATGAAGGCCACACACGGCAACATCGGCGTAATCAGCAAGCTAACTAAGCGAAAAGAAGCCGCCTCAGCGTTAACGATGCTCCTCAGCAATAATATGCAGAATTACAAGGAGGATCTCGACGCAACCACCAACAGCGTCGGCGCGCTCAGCGACGCCAGTGACATCATGAAGGTGACGACTCAGGCCGCCTTGGGGCGCTTCAAGGCCACCGCTGAAGGCGCGCTTCGTGAGATCGGGCGGCGTGTCCTGCCCACCGTGGTCGATGGCCTAGAGCGCCTTGGGGCTGTCATCGAGGAGAACGGCCCGGCGATCGCTGACGCGGTGGAGAAGATCGTCTCCACCCTCTTCTCCTTGGCGAGTTGGGTCGCAGACCACGGTGATCTTGTCCTCCAGTTCTTCGCCGCCTCTTGGGGGGTGAGCGCCATTCAAGGGGCCTCGCTGGCTGTGCGAGGGCTGATCCCCGTGCTGGGGCAGCTCACCGCGGCGACGGGGGTGTCAACGATGGCCCTTCAGGGCCTCGCTGGGAGCCTCGGCGGCGCCTTGAGCAAGGCCGGGCTCGTCGGCGCGGCCGCCGCCGCGGGGTGGATCGTCGGATCTGCCTTAGCCGAGGCGATCGGGCTCAACGCGGAGAACGAATTAGACGCCCATATTCGCCGCGTGCGACGCAAGCTCAACGAGGAGCTCAAGGCGCAGGCGCGGGAGATTAAGCGCTCCCTCAAAGAATCCAAGAATGAGATCGACTCGCTCCTTGATCGAGGCGAGTTTGACCAGGCCACCGAGCGCTTCTTGACCGCTCAGCAGGGCATCGAGCGCAGCATCACCAAGGCCAGCGGCGAGGCCCGCCGCGCCGCCAAGGAGATGAAGTCTATCCAGGGCCAGATCGACGCCTTCGCCGAGCTGAACCCCAACCATTCGCGGGTTGAGGCCCTCAAAAAGATGGGCGAGGAGGAGTTCGCCAAGCTCCGCGCCTCTCAAGAGAAGAAGCGCATACTTCAAGCTGAGTTAGACCAGCTCTCCACCGACTTCAATGACCGCGCTGAGGCCAAATTAATCCGCGATGAGAAGCTCACCCGCGAGCGCCAAGAGGCGGATGAGCTCAACAACCAAGCCGCGCGCCGCGCCGCCGCCCTGGCCGCCGCTAAAGCCCACGCTGAAGAGGTGCGCCGCATCCGCAAAGAGGCGCTGAGCTGGGAGATCGAGGCGCGAAAAGAGAGCGCCGAGCGCGAGCTGGCCCTCCTCAAGCTCAAGCACGATGAGGAGCTGGCCGAGGTCCGCCGCGCGGGCCGCGCCGTGGCCCACCTCATCCCCGTCTTGGAGGCCCGCCAAGAGGCTGAGCGCGCCAAGATCCGCAGGGAGTGGCGCGAGAAGGCCCAAGAGGACGCCCGCCGCGCCGAGGAGGAGGCCCAGCGCCGCGCCGATGAGCGCGCCAAGTTCGCCGCGGGCCTCGAAGACCGTCAACAAGCGCTGATCAAGGACGAAGGCGAGCGCCAGCTCAAGCAGATGGAGACGCGCCACGCCCGTGAGCGCGCCCTGGCGTTCAAGCAGGGCCGCGATCTCCTCAGCTTGGTCGCCGTCCAAGCCCGCGAGCAGGCCAAGCTCAAGGAGGACGTCGCCAAGGAGGCTGCGAAGAAGGAGGCTGAGGGCATCGGCGAGTTCGGGGCCAACCTCCAGAGCGCGGCGGCGGCGACGGGCGGCGCCATCGACGCCATTGGTCAAGCGATGCTGGCCTTCGGCGCCAAGGGCGACACCGTGGCGAAGGCGATGGCCTGGACCAAGGCGCTCGTATCAGGCGCCGACGCCCTCGGCTATGGCGCGCAGGCCTACGCCGCCTACGCCACGGGTAACATCTGGTCGGGGACCAACTTCACCTTGGCCGCGATCCAATCGGCGGCGGCCTCAGCGGGCTACTTCGCCGCCGCAGGGAGCGGGGGCTCAGGCTCAAGCGCGGCGCGGCCCTCGGCCTCAGCTTCGGCCAGCGCG
>JAHJCH010000173.1 GCA_018813065.1 Myxococcota bacterium | reverse complement strand
TTATTAAACATAAAAATCAAAAAAATATATTATTTTTTAATTTATGTGAGTCGCTTGAATCAAATCCATATATGGAGGTTGAGGCTGCTCGGCTTCTTGAGGATTCAAAGATCCCTTTTACGGGAAATGGCTCACAACCACTACAGTACTGCCTCGATAAGCATCTTTGTTATCAAATGCTGAGCAGCGCCAAAGTGTCTGTTCCAAAGACTTTTTTGATTAAAAATGTCAATCAGATTGAACAATTAAAGTTTATCTTTGATGAAAATAAGAAATACATAATTAAACCCAATACGGAAGATGGGTCAATTGGTATATCCTTTAGTAGTGTTGTTTCAACGTATGATGAGTTAATAGTTCAAGCAACCGATATGCTTAATAATATGGGCTACGATCTAGTTGTTCAAGAATTTATTGATGGAAGAGAAATTAATTTATCTGTTTTAGATATAAAACATCAATTGTTTGGCTATTCTGAAGTAAACTTTGATCGTCTAGATCCAAATTTACCGAGAATTTTGAATTATTCATCTAAGTGGGATGAAGAGAGCGCAGAGTACGCGGCGACAAAGAGCTTGGCAGCAGAGCTTGAATCAGATCTAAAAGAGGCGCTCTTGAAAAATGCAAGGATGGCGCATCAGGCGCTTAATCTCAACGCTTATGTGCGCTTTGATTTTAGATGTACGAGTAATAATCAAGTTTATATTATTGATGTTAATCCGAACTGTGATCTCTCTGAAACATCTGGATTTATTAAATCTTTTAATTTTAAAGGGCTCAGTTTTATTAAAATTATTAGAACCATTATATATAGTGCGATGAATGAATCTAGTCTTCATAATAATCAGAGTGTTGCATTTGATCGTACGGCTTCATTTTCTACAAAAGAATATATAATTTAACAAAAAAACATACACACTCTGAAAGGGTAAAAATCATGAAGATTTCAAAGTTAAGCGCGCTTGATCGCGGTAATTTATTAAATTTAATCGAAAAAATTAGCCTCTTTAATCAAGAAGAGCGCGATGTGATCGTCGAGCTGTTCGATGATATGAATACAAGTGATGATTATATTTTCTGGGGTATACACTCAGACGATAATCAACTCTGTAGCTTTATCTGTTATGGTCCAACGCCGATGACTAAAGGTACATTTGATATGTATTGGATCGGCACGAGTGACCATTTTCAAGGAAAAGGGCTCGCTCGTCGTTTAATGGATCATATGAAGCTCGAATTGTCTCAAAAAAATGGGCGTTTAATCCGCATTGAGACATCCAGTAAGGATACTTATCAGCAAACTCGGATCTTTTATCAAAGAATGGGCATGAAAGAGGGGCTTTGTATCAAAAATTTCTATGATATTGGGGATGATCTCATCGTTTATGTCATCGAGCTTTAGCGCGACGCGGTGTCCTCGGCGCGGCGTGGATCATAGGCGTCGCGCAGCGCGTCGCCCAGCAGGTTGACCCCCAAGACCACCAGCCCAATGGCGACGCCCGGCGCGATGGCCAGGTGCGGCGAGATCAGGAAGTAGCGCGCCCCCTGGTCAAGGAGCGCCCCCCAAGAGGGCGCCCCCGATGGCCCCAACCCCAAGAAGGAGAGGCTGGCCTCCGCTAAGATCGCGCTGGCGATCCCAAAGGTCGCTTGGACAATCACCGGCGCCATGACGTTGGGCAGCAGGTGCCGCGTGAGAATCCAGTAATCCGGCGCGCCCATCGCCCGCGCGGCGGTGATAAAGGGCCGCGTCTTGAGGCTGAGGATCTGCCCCCGCACCAGCCGCGCGTAGCCCGCCCAGCCCGTTAGGCTCAAGGCCAAGATCACCGCGCTGATCGAGGGCTCGCGGGTGATGGCGATGATCAGGATCGCCAGCAGTATCCCCGGGAAGGCCATCAGCACGTCGATCAGCCGCATCAGGATCTCGTCGATTAGCCCGCCGTAGTAGCCGCTGATCGCGCCCAGGCTGACGCCCAAGAGCGCGCACAGCCCCACCACCCCCAGCCCCACCTGGGCCGCCACCCGGCTGCCGTAGATGATCTGGCTCAGCACATCAGCGCCGTCCTCATCCGTGCCCAGCCAGTGCGCCGCGCTGGGCGGCCGCAGCGCGGCGACGAGGTCGATGTGATCGGCCGGGTAGGGCGCCAGCTGCGGCGCCAACCAGGCCAACACGAAGAAGGTGAGCACCAGCCCCCCCCCCAGCCAATAAGGCAGCCGCTGGCTCATCGCTCAAACCGCACGCGCGGATCAATGACCACATAGAGGAGGTCGGTGATCAGGTTGACGAGGATGTAGCTGCTGGCGATCAGCAGGACGACGCCCTGCACGAGCGGATAGTCCCGCTGCTGGATGGCGTCGAGCAGCAGCGTGCCGATCCCCGGGCGAGCGAAGATCTTTTCGGTGATGATCGCCCCCGTCAGCAGCGCGCCGAGCTGAATCCCCAGCACGGTGATGATCGGGATCAGGGCGTTGCGCAGCACATGCTTGCTGAAGATCAGCCACTCCGGGAGGCCCTTGGCCCGCGCGGTGAGGACGTAGTCTTCGCCCAGCGTCTCCAGGACGCTGCTGCGGATCATCCGCGTCAGCTTGCCCGATAACGCCGTGCCCAGCGTGATGGCCGGCAGCAGCAACGCCGCCAGCGGGCGGCTGGTGTCCACGGGGCTGGGCAGCCAGCGGAAGGAGACGGTGAAGGCCAGCAGCAGCATCGGCCCCAGCCAGAAGGCGGGGATGGCCACGCCCACCAGCGCGAAGGCCGTCGCCGCGTGATCGATGATCGTGGCCCGCCAGCGCGCGGCGATGATCCCCAGCGGTAAGGCGATCATCAAGGCCACACACAGCGCAGCGATCGCCAGCTCCACGGTGGCCGGGAGGTGCTCGGCGATCTGGTCAATCACCGGCTGGGGCTGGATATCAAAGGTGTGGCCCAGTGAGCCGTCCAGGACGTGATCCCAAAAGCAGTCGTTGTATTGGACGATCAGCGGCGCGTCGAGGCAGAGCGCCGCGCTGAGCCGCGCGCGGGCCTCGGGGGGCGCCTGTTCGCCAAGGATGCTCTCGATGGGATCGCCCGGCGCCAGGCGCAGCGCGCCAAAGACCAGCGTGCTGGCGCCGATGAGCACCCACAGCGCGGCGCTGAGCCGCCGCCGCAGGAGCGGGCTGAGCGGGCTGCGCGAGAGCAGCCACAGCGCCGCCAACACCGCCAACGCCTTGAGCGCCAAGGCGCCGCCCGCCCTGGTCTGATCAGGGGCACCCCAGGCCAGCGCGGCGAGGGGCAGCAGCAGCGGGCTGAGCCGCTTGAGCGTCGCCCCCGCCCGGCTCATCTCGCCCGTAAGCGCGCCCACTCCGCGCGGATCGCCTCTTCGCTGATGGGGCCTCGGCGATAGAACTCCAGCTGGCCCGCCACAAAGCCCACGACGGTGCTGGCGCCGCCAGGTAAGGCGCCGCCGTCGATCAGCCCATCGACGCCTTCAAGCTCGGCGGCGTCGGCGGCGGCGGGGTCCGTGGCCGCAGGCGCCCCCGAGTGGTTGGCGCTGGTGGCCACGAGCGGCTCGCCCAAGGCCTCGACGAGCGCGCGGGCGATGGGGTGAGCGCTGACTCGCACCCCCACCATGTTGGTCCCCGCCGTCACCTCGGCGCTGAGCCCCGGAAACGCGGGCACGACCAAGGTCAAGGCGCCCGGCCAGAAGACCTCCGCCAGCCCTTGCAGCGGCGTCTCCATGTCCCGGTCCTTGAGGTAGCTCGCCCCAGGCAGCAAGATCGGCAGCGGCTTGCCGCTGGGGCGCCCCTTGGCGCCGACCACGCGCGCGACGGCCTCGCTGTCCATGGCCCGACAGCCCAGCCCATAGCTCGTCTCTGTAGGGAACACCAGCACGCCGCCCGCGCGCAGCCGCTCCACGCCTTCTTCGATGGTCAACCTCTTAAGCAATCTCGTCCTCCACACGCCTCAGCGCGGCGATAAGCCCCCGCGCGGTGAGGCCGTTTTGGGTGAGGGCGGCGGCCGCCATGTCACCCGCCAACGCGTGCCAAGCCACGCCCGCCATCGCGGCGATGTCCGCTTCAAGCCCCCTCGCCAAGAGCGCGCCGATGATCCCCGACAGCGCGTCGCCCATGCCCCCCGTGGCCATCCCCGGGTTCCCCCAAGGGCACAGCGCCAGCGCGCCGCTTGGATCGGCGATCAGGGTCATGGCGCCCTTGAGCACCACCACCGCCTCGGTCAAGCGCGCCAGCCTCAGCGCCGCGCCCGGGCGATCGCGCTGGACCTCCGCCGCGTCGCAGCCCAGCAGCCGCGCCGCCTCGCCCGGATGGGGGGTGATCACCGCCCCACGCAGCAGCCTCGGCTGCCCCTTGAGGTGGTTGAGCCCGTCGGCGTCGATGACCCTCGGGCGGTTCAGCTTGGGCATCAACGCCGTCAGCAGCGCGCCCATGTAGGGGCGCGCGTCGAGGCCCGGGCCGATGACCAGGGCGTCAAAGCCGTTGAGGCGGGCGGCGAGGCCCGCCGCTTGGGGCTCAACAGGCGCGCTGGGATCAAAGGCGGCCTCGGCCATGGCCTCGTAGAGCTGGGGGGCCAGCCCCGCGAAGGCGTCCACCCCAACGCCCGCCGTCAGCAGCCCCACGCCCGCCGCGCTGGCGGCGTCGAGGCAGATCCGCACCGCGCCGGTGCGCCCCAGCCGCCCCCCGAGGACGTAGAGGTGGCCCATGTCGCCCTTGTGCGCCTCGCGAGGCCGTGGGGCGAAGGCGGGCTGGAGATCGGCGGCGCGCAGCAACCAACGATCGCCGCCCTTGAGCGCGATGACCTCGGGGGGGATGCCGATGTCGGCGATGATGAGCGCGCCGCTCAGCGCCGGGCCGTCGGCCAGCCAGTGCCCCAGCTTAGAGGCGGCGAAGGTGACGGTGTGTTGGGCGCGCACGGCGTCGCCCAGCGCCACGCCCGTGTCGCCGCACAGCCCGCTGGGGACGTCCACGGCGAGCACCGGCGCGGGGTGATGGTTGATGTAGGCGATGGCCTCGGCGACGCGCCCACGCGCCGGGCCGCGCAGCCCCGTCCCCAAGAGGGCGTCGATGATCAGATCGTAGGGCGCGTTGAGCTGGGCGAAGGCGTCTGAGCCGTCGATCTCCACCAGGGTCAGCCGCGCCCGCTCCACCACCTGGAGGTTGATCGCCGCGTCTGATCCCGCCTTGATCTGGGCGCGCGGGGCGCAGAGCAGGATCTCCACGTCATAGCCCCAGCCCGCCAGCAGCCGCGCGGCGACGAGGCCGTCACCGCCGTTGTTGCCGCCGCCACAGAAGACGCCGACGCGCCCCCCCCGAGGGCAGACCTCGCGGGCGATCTCAGCGACAGCCCGCCCCGCGCTCTCCATCAGCGCGATGCCTGGCAGCCCCAACCCCTCGATGGTGAAGGCGTCCGCCGCGCGCATCTCCTCGGCCAAAAGGAGCCGGTGGCTCTCCGGCCAGGGCGCCAGATGCAGCCGCATCTTCACACGCCAATCTCAGCGCTCAAGAGCGCCACGATCTCCTCCGCCTCGGCGGTGATCGTGTCCAGATCAGGCCCCTCGATCATCACCCGCGCCAGATCCTGCGTGCCGGAGTAGCGCACGAAGACGCGACCCTCGCCGTGGAGCTTGTCCTCTAAGGCGCGGATGGCCGCCGCCACCTTGGGCAGCGCCTCGATGGGCGGCTTGCGGGCGACGTTGAGGTTCTTGAGCACCTGGGGGAAGCGCTGCATGCACGCCGCCAGCTCGCTGAGCGGCCGCTGCGTCTCGACCTGGATGCCCAGCACGGCCAGGGCGGTGATCAGCCCGTCGCCGGTGGTGGTGTGCTCGCGGAGGATGACGTGGCCGGACTGCTCGCCGCCGACGTTGAAGCCGCCCTCGCGCATCCGCTCCACGACATAGCGATCGCCAACCCCGACGCGCACGACCTGGACGCCCACCCCGCCCAAGGCCCGCTCCAGCCCCATGTTGCTCATCACCGTGGCCACGACGGTGTTCTTCTCAAGCCGCCCCTTGGCGGCCATGTCGCGGCCGATGATGGCCAGGATCTGATCGCCGTCCACCAAGTCGCCGCGCTCATCGACGAGGATGCAGCGATCGGCGTCGCCGTCGAGGGCGATGCCGATGTGGGCGTGCGTGTCCCGCACGGTCTGGGCGAGCACCTCGGGGTAGAGCGCGCCAGCGGCCTGGTTGATGTTGGTGCCGTTGGGGCTGACGCCACGGGCGATCACCTCGGCGCCCAGCTCGCGCAGCACCTCGGGGGCGATCTTGTAGGCGGCGCCGTTGGCGCAGTCGATGACCACCTTGAGCCCCTCAAGGGTGAGGTGGCGGGGGAAGGCCATCTTGGCGAAGACAGAGTAGCGACCCAGGGCGTCGTCGATGCGGTGGGCGCGCCCCAGCCCGGTGCCGGTGGGGCGAAAATCATCGAGATCGTCGCTGAAGAAGATCGCCTCCAGCCGGGCCTCCTCGGCGTCGGGCAGCTTGTAGCCGTCGGGGCCAAAGACCTTGATCCCGTTGTCCTCAAAGGGGTTATGGCTGGCGGAGATGACCAGCCCGGCGTCGGCGCGCATCCCCTCGGTGAGGAAGGCGATGCCCGGCGTCGGCAGCGGCCCGATCAAGTACACCTCGGCGCCAACAGAGAGCAGCCCGCTGCTGAGCGCCGCCTCGATCATGTAGCCCGAGAGGCGGGTGTCCTTGCCGATGATGATCTTGGGGCGGCGGCCATGGACTTGACGGAGGCGATAGCCGATGGCGCGGCCCAGGCGCAGCGCGTCCTCGGCGGTCATGGGGCGCTGGTTGGCGAGCCCCCGCACACCGTCAGTGCCAAAGAGCGCGCGCTGGATCTCACTCATCGAGAGACTCCTCTTTTATCCTCATTGGGGAGCGGGGCTGCGAGCGCAGCGAGGTGTCAATGGGGCTAGAATTGGAAAAAAGACACCTTATGGAATCCCAGCATCAACGGCCAGGAAATTCATCGACGCCCGCGTCCACGCCGCCCTCCGCCTCCCCCTCACGCGCGCGGATGAGCGTGACCTCGCGGGGCTTGATCTCATAGAGGCTGAGCCCCTCGGGGGGGTCAAAGCGGATCTGCGTCGCCTCCAGCTTGGATCCAGGCTTCACCACTTTGAGATCGGCGGGGACCTTGGAGACATCGACATAGGGCGCGATCCACTGCGGGTCGATCTGGTTGAGCGCCTGCACAGGGCCGTGAAGCGTGACGTCCACCTCGGAGGGGCTGGTCTTAAAGCCCCGCTCCCCCTCAACGACGCCCTTGACCAAGACCGGTCGCCCCGCCACGACCATCGTGCCGCGCTTCTCCTCGATGCGCACCGTCACCTGATGGCGCCGCCCCCCGTTGAGCAGGGTCATGTAGCCCGGCGGCGTCTTGAGCGCCACGCTCACCGAGAAGGGGCGATCGCGGCCGACGAGGGAGATCGGCGCGGTGTGGACCACCTCTAAGCGCTCCACGGCGGAGGCGGAGCCCTCCACGACCACCGTGTCCGGCTCGATGTTGACGTGGGTGACGCGGTAGCCCGAGACGGGCTCGCCCTCGAAGCTCTGCTTGACCGCCACGGTGGCCTTCTTGCGCTCCTCAAAGCGGATCATCAGCGCCGAGGGGCGGATGGTGCGCACCTTCAGCTCTGGCGGCACCTTGAACATCTCCGGCTCCAAGGGGAACTGATCCCCCTCCAGCCCTGACAGCGGCACCTCCAGCTTGGGGATCGTCTCCGCTTGAAAGCGGCGAATCGCGCTGTACTTGCCCTCGACCGTGATGTGTACCTTGTCGATCGGCGGCGTAACCAGGACGCGGTTGGGCGGGTGGGAGACGTGTACCTGCACCGCCACCGTCAGCACGCTGGTCTTGTCCTCGCGCTTCACGGCCACCAGCGCCGCCGCCAACATCAGCGCCGTGAGCTTCTGGGCGAAGTTCTCGAACAGCAGGCGTCGCAGGCGCTTCACTCGGCCTGTCCTTTCGCCATGGGGACGATCCGACCGTGATCCTTGGAGGGGCGGATGATGTAGTGCGTCAGCTTATCGCGCAGCGCGGTGGTGCTCAGATCCAACATCAGCGCGCCCTCATGGGCCAGGGAGACGGCGCCGCGCTCCTCGGAGATGACGATGATCAGCGCGTCGATCTCCTCGGAGAGCCCCAAGGCGGCGCGATGGCGCGTGCCCAGGTTGCGGGCGATCTTGGGGTTGACGCTCATGGGCAAGAAGACACCCGCCGCGCTGATGCGGCCTTGTTGGATCACCACCGCGCCGTCATGCAGGGGGTTTTGCCGCTCAGGGACGAAGATGGCGTAGAGCAGCTCCTTGGAGACGCGCGCGTCAAGCCGGGTGGCCTCCTCGATGTAGGGATCAAGCAGCGCGCGGCGCTCAATGACCATCAACGCGCCGATCTGCTGGCGAGCTAAGGAGACAGATGCTTTCACCAATTCGTCGATTAACTGCGCGTTCTCGCTGCTGCCGAAGGTCGTCAAAAACTGCGTGCGGCCAAAGGCGGTCAGCGCCCGGCGGATATCAGCCTGGAAGACGACGACGACGATCAAGAAGAGGCTGCCGATGAACTCCTCCAGCAGCCAGTTAAAGGTCGAGAGCGCCAAGAACTCCTCTTTGCTGAGGGCGTAGAAGACGAGGATGCCCAGGAGCCCAAAGAGCATGGGCACCGCGCGCGTGCCCTTGATGTTCAGGATCAGCCGATAGATCAGGTAGTAGACGATGGCGAAGTCGAGGATCGGCGCCAGCGTCTGGCGGATCAGGCTGAGATCAATCACGATCACCCCGCATCGCCTCGGCGATCGCCTGGCTGATCCGCGCCACGTCGCGCAGCTCAGCGATGTCATGGACCCTCAGAATCTGCGCCCCCCGCATCACCCCACAGGCACAGGCGGCGGCGGTGGCGAAGGCCCTCGCCTCTACGGGCTGCCCCGTCAGCGCGCCGAGGAAGGACTTGCGCGAGGCGCCCAAGAGCACCGGGCGGCCCAGCGCCGCCAGCGCGTCAAGCCGCGCGATCAAGGCCATGTTCTGCGCCACGGTCTTGCCAAAGCCGATGCCCGGATCAAGGACAACGGCCTCCACGTCCACGCCCGCCTCGACGGCGCGGGCCAGCCGCTGGGCCAGGTGTTGACGCACCTCCTCGACGATGTCGGGGGAGCTGAGATCGCCGCGCTGCATATCCGCAGGGCGCCCACGCATGTGCATCAAGACCAAGCCCGCCCCCGCCTCGGCGACGACCTTGGCCATCAGGGGATCATCGAGGGCGCTGATGTCATTGACCACGCTGGCGCCAGCGGCCAGGGCGGCCTCGGCGACCGCCGCCTTCATGGTGTCGATGGAGAGGGGCACGCCGCAGCCCGCCAGGGCCTCGATGACGGGGATCACCCGCGCCAACTCCGCCTCCACGCTGACCGGCGCCGCGCCCGGTCGCGTGGACTCGCCGCCGATATCGAGCATCTCTGCGCCCTCACGGATCATCCGCGCGGCGCGACGCAGCGCGGCGTCTCGCGTGGTGAAGCGGCCGCCATCAGAGAAGGAGTCTGGGGTGACATTGAGCACCCCCATCAGGCGCACCGCCCCCTCGCCTTGAAACGACCAGCGGTGTCCTCTCCACGCCCAGCGCACGATGGCTCTCCTCCTCCTCGCCCCGCCGCGCGGCCTCGGCGGGATTGAACCTCGTGTAGCCCAAGAACAGGGCGGCGAGGCGAGGCTGAGCATCACCAAAGCGAGGGGCCGCGTCTACTGTTTTTCAAGCAAAGCAGATGAGTTGATGCCGGGGATGACGCGGCGCGTTAAGCGGCTCAGGCTTCAGAGATGGCGGGGGTCGAGGGGAGGCGCTGGGGCTTCTCTTTGGTGATGAACACCGCGCGGGGCTTGCGCGCTTGGGGGGCCTCGCCAGCGACGGGCAGCGGCGGCAGATCCTCGCCACGGACCACCATCGCCACCTCCTCGGCGTCGAGCGTCTCGCGCAGCAGCAGCTGCTCCCCGAGGGCCTTGAGGAGCGTGATGTTCTCCGCGAGGATCTGTGTCGCCTTCTCATAGCCCGCCATCACGAAGCGGCGGACCTCTTGATCGATGAGGATGGCCGTCTGCTCAGAGAAGTCCCGGTGCTGGGCGATCTCACGGCCAAGGAAGATCTGCTCCTCCTTCTTGCCGAAGGACAGCGGCCCCAGCTTGGGGCTCATGCCCCACTCACAGACCATCTTGCGCGCCGTGGAGGTGGCCACCTCGATGTCCTGACCCGCGCCGGTGGTGATGTTATTGAAGATGATCTCTTCAGCGACGCGCCCGCCCATCATGATCGCGATCTGCTTCTCCGCCAGATCCTTGCTCAAGGAGAGCCGATCCTCAGTGGGCAGCATCTTGGTCAGGCCCAGGGCGCGGCCTCGGGGGATGATCGTCACCTTGTGGACCGGATCGGTGCCTGGGAGGAAGTAGGCGACGAGCACATGCCCCGCCTCATGATAAGCGGTGGTCTTGCGCTCCTTCTCCGAGATGATCATCGAGCGCCGCTCTGGCCCCATCATCACCTTGTCTTTGGCCTCCTCAAAGTCGCTCATCGACACCACGTCATGGGTGTGGCGAGCGGCGAGGAGGGCGGCCTCGTTGACCAAGTTCTCTAGATCCGCGCCGCTAAAACCCGGCGTCCCTCGGGCGATGACCTCATGGTTGACGTCCTCGGCCAGCGGCACGCGGCGGCTGTGGACCTTGAGGATCTGCTCACGGCCGCGCACGTCGGGGCGGCTGACGATGACGCGGCGATCAAAGCGGCCAGGGCGCAGGAGCGCGGGATCGAGCACGTCGGGGCGGTTGGTGGCGGCGATGAGGATGACGCCGTCATTGGACTCAAAGCCGTCCATCTCCACGAGGAGCTGGTTGAGGGTCTGCTCACGCTCATCGTGGCCGCCGCCCAGGCCAGCGCCACGGTGGCGGCCTACGGCGTCGATCTCGTCGATAAAGATGATGCAGGGGGCGTTCTTCTTGCCCTGCTCGAAGAGATCGCGGACGCGGCTGGCGCCGACGCCGACGAACATCTCCACGAAGTCAGAGCCCGAGATGGTGTAGAAGGGCACGCCCGCCTCGCCGGCGACCCCCCGCGCCAAGAGCGTCTTGCCTGTGCCTGGAGGCCCCATCAGCAAGACCCCCTTGGGGATGCGCCCGCCCAGGCGCGTAAAGCGCTTGGGATCGCGGAGGAAGTGGATGATCTCCTCCAGCTCCTCCTTGGCCTCCTCGACGCCAGCCACGTCCTCGAACGTGACCTTTTTGCTGTGCTCATTGAGCAACTTGGCCTTGCTCTTGCCGAAAGACATGGCCTTGCCGCCGCCGCTTTGGAGCTGGCGCATAAAGATAAAAAAGATGATGAAGAGCACGAGCATGGGCAGCCAGGACACCACCAAGCTCTGAAAGAACGTCTCCTTCTCCTCGGGTCGGAAGCGGAAGGAGAAGCTGTCATCCTTGGAGGCGCGCTGGGCCAAATCTGCTTGGAACTTCTCGCCGATCGGCCCATAGACGAGGAAGGTCTTCTTCTCGTCTTTGTACTCGCCGCGGATCTCCATGCCATCGACCACCAAGGACTTCACCTCGTTTTTGTCGAGGTCGCTGATGAACTTGTCCCAGCTGATCTCCCCGCTCTTCTGGTCCGCGCCGGGGAAGGCGCGCCAGATGACGACGAAGGTGACGATGAGGATAACCCAAAGGATTCCGGTCTTATAGCGCTGAGACACGTTTGGTCCTTCATAGGGTGAAAGGGAAAGAAGCCGCGGATGCTATCACGCGACCCCTGCGTGAGAACACCCTATGGACGCTCTAAGCGGCGCAGGTGATTCAGCGTGGGATCAAAACGGCTCAGCCAGGCGCGCAGCGGCGAGGCCAAGCGCGCCGTGATCCGCACACAGGGGGCATCTGCGGCGGCGCGGGCGCGCTCATCCACGCGCAGGCCCAGCGCCCAAAAGGGGCGCCCCTCGGCCTCAAGGACGGGCAGCCCCGCGCGCGCATCAAGGGGGATCTGCGCGTCGCGCCAGCGTCGGCTCAGGCCCTTATGCCCTGCTGCGCCCAAGGGCTGTAGCCGATCCCCCGCTTGCGCCGCGCGCAGGCGCCAAGGTGGGGGCG
>JAHJCH010000172.1 GCA_018813065.1 Myxococcota bacterium | reverse complement strand
CTCCGAGGTTAAAAACCGTTGCGTCACACAGCCTCTCGGAACCTCCGAGGTTAAAAACCGTTGTGTCGCGTAGCCTCTCGGAACCTCCGAGGTTAAAAACCGTTGTGTCGCGCAGCCTCTCGGAACCTCCGAGGTTAAAAACCGTCGCGTCACGCAGCCTCTCGCAGCGCGCCGCCGAGCACAAAGCCGCGCGGTGGCTCGAAGAACAAGGGCGCGCGTAAAAAAAAACACGCGATGCGTTTTTTGGGAACCTTTGGAAGAAACCCTGGTCATAGGGGCACACAACATGGGAGTCGCCGTATGCGCATCTCGTTGAAGCAGCTGATGACCCTCTACCTCTTCACCTGGACGCAGGCCAACACGCTCGTCCGTATGCTCAAGGATCGCATCCAGAGCCTCCAAATCCAAGACGACAGGCTCAGCCACTTCATCGACCAGCTGGAGCAACAGGCCGCAAACCTCAATCAAGCGCAGCTGCATCAGAGCATCGTCAAGAAGTCGAGCATGGCGCAGCCGCGCCACGACCTGCGTACCGCTTTGAGCCAAGTCCGTAAGCTGGTCGTTCAGATGCGATCCGTCCTCTCACCTGAGCAGCCCGCTGCGATCATCCTCGATGGTTGGATCTCTTCTCTCTTTCGTGAGGATCAGATCCGAAAGTCTGAGCGTTCTTCGGCTGATCTCTTGGCGATCGTTCGCTTTACTCTGGAGCAGATGAAGCCCGAGGATGTGGCCCAGTTCGGGGTCACTTTGGTGGAGTCTCGCGAGAACCTGCGCGTGACGTATGAGGCGCTCAAGCGGGCCGTGGAGCAGGTTGAGCAGGCCACCCTGCAAGCCAAGATGAGCACCCGCCCCATCTCGCCCCGAGAGGCTCAGCGCGTTCAACGCGATGCCCTCTATCAGCTCGCCGCGCACGTCGTCGCCCATTACTATGATCCCAACCAAAACGGCGGTCACATCTTCGAGGCCCTGGCAGGGGCCATCGATGAGGTCAATCAAGTCGCGCGCGCTCACGGCCCCGCCCTCTGATACAAGGGGTGATGGTAAAGGCTCGTCGCTGGCGCGTGATCGTGGCATAGTGCCGCGCACGGCGGTCTCGGCGCTGCGGTTCTCGTAAGCCCAGGCTTCGTTGATGCGCGTTTGTTGGTCCACTGCGTAAGTCCTGTGAAGATGAGCTTTATCTCAACCGCGCGCGCGGTGGCCGATGCTGCGGCGCGCTCGCCACGCTTGCTCAGCACCTTCGTCCTCTCCCTGTTCTTCGTTGATGTGTGCGCGCGCTCGCTGGCGCGTTGGCATACCGCGCATAACGAGACCTTCGACCTCGCCTTTTATGTGCGCATCGCCTGGGGCTTCACCGAGGGGGATCTCTATAACCCCATCGTCGGCGCCTCGGTGTGGGGGCTGCGGCTCTCGCCCGTGCTCTATCCGCTGGGCTGGCTCGGGCGATGGCTGGGGACCGCCCCCGTGCTCCTCGTCGCTCAGGCGCTGGCGGTGACCCTGGCCGGCGGGCTGATGGCGCGGATCGCCGCGCGTCGGCTGGGGGCGCGCGCCGCGTGGCTCGGCGCGCTCGTGTGGGTGGCTTATCCCCACCTCGGCCATGTCCTGACCTATGAGTTTCATCCAGGGACCATCGCCCTGTTGCCCTTGGTCGGCCTCGTGGACGCCTATGATCGCGGCGCGCCACGCGCCCTGTTGCTCAACGCGCTGGGGGTGTTGATGTGCCGCGAGGACTTCGCGGTGATCTTGATCGCCTTTGGCGTCATGACCCTCTTTACGCATCGCGCGCTGCGGTGGAGCGCCCTGGGTGTCATCGCCGCTTCGGTGATCTGGTTGGGGGTCTTTACGCTCTATCTGCATCCCCGCTTCGCGCCCCCTCAAGGCTCGATGGTCTTGCACTTTGGGCAGTGGGGCGCCACCGCGCCCGAGGCGCTGCGCTTTATCCTCACTCATCCCGGCGCGCTCTTTGAGCATCTCGTGATCCCAAAGCGGCTGCTCTATGCCTTTAAGCTGGGCGCCCCCCTCCTGATGCTGCCCGCGCTGGGCGCCCGCTGGCTCATCCCCGCTGCGCCCATCTTGGGGATGAACCTGCTCTCTCAGTTCCCCACCACGCTGGGCTTGGACTCTCATTATCTCACCCCGGCGGTGCCTTTTATTCTGGTGGCCGCCTTGGAGGGCGCCGCCGTGGCGCGGGCGTGGCTCAAGGCAGGGCGCTTTGTCCTCCCCACGCTCATCGCGGCGCTGCTCATCGGCCACTTGATCGCGGGCGGTACGCCCATCGCGCAGGATTATCCCGCTTGGGCTTTTGGCGCGGATACACGCACCGAGGCGGCTCGTGCGCTGCTCGCTTATATCCCCCCTCAGGCCACCACCCAGGTGCCTGATCGCCTCACGCCGCATCTCGCCGAGCGCCAACATATCTATCGCGCCAAGTCGCCCCCCCAAGGCGCTGATTATGTGATCGTGGACGCCCATGAGCCGCAGCATGACGCCGTGCGCGCCACGCTCAAAGAGGGCTATCGCTTGCTGGATCAGCGCGGCGCGCTCTCCCTGTGGACACGCACCTCTCTTTAGTTGTGACATTTTTCGGCCATCACCCCCGCGCGATGAATCGCGCGGGGGCAGGCGCTCCGCTGCGAAAAAATCCGCTCTGCGGATTGTTTTCTTGCTCCGGCCTGTCCGCCTTGAGCGGATGAAGTCCGAAAAATGTCGGTCCTCGGGCTGCTTACGCAGCCCTGCGGCTCGATTCAAAAGATTCT
>JAHJCH010000171.1 GCA_018813065.1 Myxococcota bacterium | reverse complement strand
GGGATCGGGCCGCGCGGCGTCGGGATCGGGCCGCGCGGCGTCGGGATCGGGCCGCGCAGCGTCGGGATCGGGCCACGCGGCATCGGGATCGGGGCGCGCAGCGTCGCGATCAGGGGGCACAGGCCAAGCGTACGGATCGCGATCAGTGACATCGGCGTCCTGCGGCGCCTGCATCCAGGCGGGGCGATCAAAGTAGATGGGCTCATCGGCGGGCGCGCCGTCATCACAAGCGGCGAGCGTCAAAAGCAGCAGGAGCGAAATCAAGCGGCGCATCGGGGGCCTCCAGCAAACCGCGAGAGGATGACGGCTTCGCCGCCGCGCATCAAGGCCGCGACCTTATGCTCAAGGCGAGCATCAGCGCACCACACCAAAGAGGAGCGCTGTGATGTCTGAGTTCAACCCGCTGGGCGTTGAGGTCGAGGCGCGTCAAGCGGCCAAGGACACCTTTGAGTCGCCCGAGTTCGCCGCCCTGGTCCACGCGCGCCAGAGCATCCGGCTGTTCACCGATGAGCCGATCCCCGAGGAGATCGTCCGTGAGTGCCTCGATCTGGCCTTATTGGCGCCGACCTCGTCCAACCTCCAGCCCTGGGCCTTTTACTGGGTGCGCGATCCGGCCAAGGTCGAGGCGCTGCGGGCGATGTGCCTCTCCCAGCCCGCCGCCACCACCGCCCAAGCGCTGATCGTCTGCGTCGCGCGCAAGCGGCTCTGGCGCCAACACGCCCGCGAGCTGTTTGAGCGGTTCTCTGAGAGCGGCCCTGAGTCGGTCAAGAAGTACTACGGCACGCTGATCCCCATCATGATGAGCCCAGGCCCGCTCAACCTCTTCGGCGCCCTCAAGCGCGCCTTGTTCTTTACGCTCGGCCTCTTCCGTCCGGTCCCCCGTGGCCCCAGCACCGCCAGCGATCTGCGCGTCTTCGCCCATCAGTCCATCGGCTTCGCCGCCCAGAACCTCATGCTGGCCTTCCGCGCCAAGGGCTATGACACCTGCCCCATGGGCGGCATCGATCCGACGCGGATCAAGCGGCTCTTAAAGCTGGGCTATGGCGATGAGGTCAGCTTGGTCATCGGCGCGGGCCGCCGCGCCGAGGGTGGGCTCTACGGTCCCCGCCTGCGCTTCCCCCGCGAGCGCTTTATTCACGAGGTCTAAGAGGCCCGCTAAACGCGCAGACCTACGAAGATTTCTCCTCACCGCCTCATTGTCGTCACGCCACCGACGCGCTATCTTGGGCCAACCGCTGAGGAGAGGATATGAAGAGGCTGCTCGTTGCTTTCTTGGTCTTGGGCTGCGCTGCGGGTGAAGAAGAAGTGGGCGCAGAGGCGCCCGCCTTCGCCGATCATGAAGAGGCTTCGGACTTCGTGCTCGTGGAGGGTGTTGATGAGAAGGCCGATGGTATTCCCGCCCGCTTTGATCCCAACTGGATCATGAGCGACGCCTTCTTCACCGCCGCTGAGGCCGTCAGCGCTGATGATCTGCAAGCCATCTTTGAAGAGACCCCCTACGGGCAGCGCTGCTGGCTGGCCGATGAGCAGATCAACGGGCGACGCGCCGCCGACGCCATCGCCGAGGTGGCCCGCGAGACGGGCATCAACCCTTTGCTCCTCCTGACACGGATGCAGGTCGAGAAGAGCCTCATCAGCAAGACCGCCCGCCCCTCCAGTCAGCACAGCGTAGACTACGCTTTGGGCTGTGGTTGCCCCGATAATCGCAGCTGCATGAGCGCCTACAAGGGCCTGGATAAGCAGGTCAAGTGCGCGGGGGATACGCTGCGCAAGCTCTATGACGCCTCCGTTGACGGTACGGGCCAGTGGCGCGCCGGGAAGCGCCAAAAGTCCCTTGATCCTGAGTGGATCACGCCGGGTAACCACGCCACGGCGGCCTTCTATGGCTACACCCCCTGGGTGCTGCGCAATCGGGGCGGGAACTGGCTGGTGTGGAACGTCACGCGGAAGTTCTCCAAGGCCGTGGGTCAGATCGCCCTGCCGGGCGGCTGCCTCGGCGGCGCGGGGCGGCCCTTCATCGGCGCCCCCTGCGGCTGCCCTGAGGACTGCGCCTTCCAGCACGGGGATCAAACAGGCGTCTGCCACCCCGCGGGCTTGTGTACCTTGCCCTGTGAGGGCACCTGCCCAGACGCCAGCGGCTACGCCAGCACCTTCTGCGCGGCGGCCTCGCCGGGTGATCTCAGCCCAGGGCTGTGCCTCCCCAAGCCCGAGAGCGTCAACCACGGCTGCGCGGATCTGCCCAACACCGAGGCGCGCGAGGTGGATCGCTACATCGGCGGCTCCGGCGCCAGCGCGCGGACCGCAGAGGTCTGCTTCCCCCTCTCTGGCGAAGGCGACGTCGAGGCGACGCCTTGTGAGGACGATGACGGCTTTGAGCCCAATGACACGCCCGATCGCCCCGCCCGCTTGGGCCACGCGCCTCTCATCGAGGGCGGCCTCGTCGCCTGCCCCAGCTCGCCCGATCACTACAGCCTGACCCTGCCCGATGCTGGCCCCTACAAGATCATCGCGCGCTTCACCCACCGCGACGGCGATGTTGATCTCTTCGTCTACCGCGATGGCCAAGAGATCGGCCGCTCAGATGGCACGGGGGATGAGGAGGCGGTGGAGGTCCAAGGCGGCGGCGAGGTGACCCTCAAGGTCGTCGGCCTCAAGCTCAATCACTACACCCTGCACGTCGAAGGCTAGCCGCCCGCGCGGCGCAGCGCTTCCCCTTATCTCCCTCTTAAATCTCCGCTATGGTGGCGCCCACGCGGCCTCGCCCTGCGCCGCGTGTTCTTCGCTTTGAGATCATCGATCGGGCAATCGAGATGCGACCTTATCACCCCCCCCGCCTTGAACCGTTGGCCTCAGACGCGCAGCTTCGCTTAGCCCTCGACGCGGTCTCTGATGGCATCTGGGAGTGGCTGCCCTCCTCGAATGAGACGCGCTTATGTGCGCGCAGCGCCGAGCTATTTGGCTTTTCACCCTCGGCCCCGTCCCCCTCCGGGGATGAGGTCTTTGGCCGCATTCACCCAGAGGACATCGACAGGGTGCAGGCGCAGCTGA
This sequence comes from Myxococcota bacterium, assembly GCA_018813065.1. Lineage (GTDB taxonomy): Bacteria > Myxococcota_A > Bradymonadia > UBA7976 > UBA1532 > JAHJCH01. The sequence goes on along the minus strand of JAHJCH010000171.1, from coordinate 63,962 downwards.
TGGCCCATGTGCGCGGTGAGACGCCCACCTATCACAGCGTCTTTCGGGTCAACCGCCCGTCGGGCTCGACGCTCTGGATCTTAGGGCGCGGTCGCATGGTGGCGCGTGATACGCCCGGAGCGCGGATTATCGGAACCTGTACCGATGTCACGGTATGGGAGCAGGAGCGCGCGGCGCGCGAGGCCCTACAAGCGCGCCTCAACCAAGCGCATAAGCTGGAGAGCCTGGGCCTGATGGCGGGCGGCATCGCCCATGGTTTCAATAACTTGCTCGTCGGCGTTCAAGGTCACGCCAGCCTCCTCATGGAGAGCTTGGCGCCTGGCTCCGAGCTGCGCCAGGACGTTGAGCTGATCTTGAGCGCGGCACAGCGAGCGGCGGATCTGGCCGCGCAGATGTTGGCCTACGCTGGCCGGGCGCGCCTACAGCGCGAGATCCTCAACCTCCCCGCCGCGCTGCGTCAGCTCGCCCCGCGCCTCCAGGCCCTGGCGCCGCTTGAGCGCTTGAGCTGGGATCTCAGCGCGGCGCCGCTGCCCGTCAACCTCGACCTCGCTCAGCTCCATGAGGCCACGCTTCACCTCGTCAAGAACGCGGTGGAGGCCAGTCACGGCCAAGCGCAGGTCACCCTGCGGGCGCGCCGCGTGGAGGTGGATGAGGCCTGCTTGGAGACGCGCCACCCCAGCACGCAAGGGCATCTTGGCTCTTACGCCTTGCTGGAGGTTCAAGATCAAGGCCCCGGCTTGACGCCTCAAGCGCGCGCGCGGATGTTTGATCCCTTCTACACCAGCAAGGCCACCGGGCGCGGGCTGGGGCTGGCGATGGTCTTGGGCTTCGTCCGAGGTCATCAGGGCTTCTTGGTGGTGGAGAGCGAGGCGGGGCAGGGCACCCGCTTGCGCGTCTATCTGCCCCTCAGCGACGCGGCGGCTCCGACGATGACGCCGCACCCTCAGGCTGAGCCCGCGGTGATCCATGGCGAGGGCGCAGCCTTGATCATCGACGATGAGCCGGTGGTGCGTACGGTGTTGTCCAAGGCGCTGCGCCCGCTCGGCTTTGAGATCCACGTCGCCCGAGACGGCTTTGAGGGCTTGGCCCTCTTTGAGCAGCTCAAGGATCAGCTCTCCTTGGTCATCTCCGATCTGACCATGCCTGGGCTCAACGGCATCGAGGTCTTTAAGCGAGTCCACGCCCAACGCCCCGCGCTGCCCGTGATCCTCTCCAGCGGCTATGACCGCGAGGAGGCCTTAGCGGGCCTGCGCGATGGCGGCCCTGCTTGCTACCTCCAAAAGCCCTACACCCGCTCAACGCTGCTGCGCGCGGTGCGTGAGGCCTTGACCTACGGCAACGAGTGAGGCTGGGCCTTTGTGGTTCGCCCTCAGCCCAGCGCCGCGTCGAGCGCGGGGTGGTCACTCGACCAGGGGCCGCGAGGGTGGCTAGATAGCCGCCAAGCCACTCCCCCTTTAGAAAAATAATTATCCTTAATAATTATACACTTGCGAGCGTATGGGCGCGCCGCTTGGCGTCCTTCGACCTTGGCGCGGTGCTTGCCTACGGGCCGCGCCGAATCACGCACAAGGGTTGCTAAGATGCCTCGCCTTTTTCGCCTCCTCAGCCTCCTCAGCCTCCTCAGCCTCCTCAGCCTCACCGCCTCCGCTCAGGCCCCCCAAGGGCAGGGCGTCGTGCGCGTTGATCTGATGGGCGAAGGTCAAGCCCCCCGCGCCCTGGCCTTTCGGCAGATCGAGGGCTTCGCCCCCCCCGAACACGCGCCGAGATCCCTCCACATCCTCCGCGACGCGGCCGCCTTCACGGCCCTCTTCGGCGCGCGGCCGCCGCGTGACGTGGACTTCAGCGTGGGGATCTTGCTGTGGAGCGGGGAGGGGCGGCCAACTCAGATTCAAGCGCGCGGTCAAGGCCTGGACGTGATCTTCGAGGCTGGGCGAGGGGCCTTGGTCTATGTCGAGCGGCCGACACCGACGAGCTTCTATACGGCGCTGGCCTTGATGGCCTCCGAGCTACTCTAAGGTCAACCGCACCGCGTTGAGCCCCGGTTTCAGGCTCAAGGTCACCGGGGCTGAGCGCGGCTCCCCCGCCTCCGCGCGCATCCCCCCTGGGGTTGTGTCCTGATACGCCTCAAAGGTCGCCTCCCCCTCCGCCCAGTCCACCGCAGCGCCCATCACGTTGGCGCTGCCGCTGAGCGTGGCCGTGAAGGGGAAGGTGGGCTGGGAGAAGGCGTGGTAGTAGCTGGGCATCCCGATCACCGCGCCTGGGGCGCCGTAGAAGATCAAGTCCGCGTCGCTGTCGCAGGCGGCGCAGTCGATCGTGACCTCCACGCTTGGGGCCGCTGGATCGACCACGCCCATGTCCGACGCCACCCCGCTGTCCTCTTCGCGACCACGACCACCGCCCCCCTTGAGGTAAAGCTCGACCTCAAGGGGCAAGGTCTGCCCCTCGGCCAAGCTGAAGGGGATCGACATCGCCCCCTCAGGCAGCGCGTTGATCGGATCAAGGTCAAACTTGGGGTCTGGGCCGTCGTTGGGGTCTACATCGAGGTAAACGTAGAGGCAGTGGTCCCCCACGGGCACGCCCTCCAGATCACCCGTGGCGGGGAAGGCTGTGGGCGTAAAGGCCGGTGTGGCGAGCGGAGGCATGGTGAAGGGGCATTCAAAGATCGCCGCTGAGATGATCGCGCCCGCTGGCGGGGGCTGATCGTAGCGTACAGTCAGCTGAATTATGCCTGTTTCTTGTGGTTTTTGCTGAATATCATCGCTGGTGCAACTCGCCAGCGATAAAAGCGTAAGTAGCAGTATGATGCGCATAAATCCCTCTTAAAATAGCACTTTAAGCTCAGAAAAGAGCCGGCTTTGTCCTTCTAAGCGGCCAAACGTGGTGTCTTCTATCCCTCGGAACAAAATGCTCCCAAGATAAATCTGGATATCCGGCAGCGGTGACCAAGAGAAGAAGCTTAACCCAAGCAAGTTTGTATCCGGCGCGTTGACCAGCGCCATGATTTGCAGCTTGAGCTGATCTGTCAGCATATAGCGAATACGCGTGATGATCCGGCTCTGTACGGTGCGCTCAACATAAGGATCAGGCTCCCCGAGGGCCGCGCGGGCCTCGTACTCTGCTTGTCGGTCATAGTCGAGCAGGTGCGTTTGACCATATTGGAGGTTGAGGGAGAGATCCCCGTTGATCTCCCAGTCCGCCCCGAGCATCCAGGCGATGTTGTGATTGCTCACCGTAAGATCATCACCTTGAGGATCGTCCGTGAGGTTCAGGCCCGCCTCCATCTTAAAGACCACAGGGCCGCTGACCCACTCACCTTCGAGGCCGAAGACCTCAAGAGGGTGATACTCCGGGGTGAAGATCATCGTCCCTGTAAACTGACCAGGCTCGATGAGGGTCTGTGTGTTCATTGAGAAGATGCGGTCATAGCCTCGATACCAGATCAGCCCCAGGAGGCTGCGCGCGCCCTCAAGCTGAAGCCGCAGCGCCGTCTCCATATGTTGGACCGCGCCGCTGGGCAAGAGCGCGTCATTTTGAATCACGTCGAGCGGCCCGATCTTCTCTGGGAGCTTGAGCGCCATGCGCGTGGGCTGAAAGTAAGGCAGGACCAAGGCCGTGAGGTTAAGTTGATCGAGCGTGTAGCGCACATTCAAGGCGTCTACGGCCAATCGAAAGTTCTCTTTCTCTGCACCCATGGTGTTGAAGTCCCAAGGGGCGAGCAGATCAAGGACCCCTCCCCACTCAAAGCGCCCCCAGAAGAGGTATTGACGCCCCGCGCGCACGTCGAAGCCGCCCAAGCCCACCAGATCGATGAAGCCCTCCTTGGGATAGACGCGAAAGCCGTCTTGGGGGCGATCCGTGGGCTGGCGTTGGGCGACGACGGCGTCATATTCGAAGTTTAAGCTGACGTCGAAGGCGATCCCTTCGCTGATCTCATCATCGAGCCGCAGCTGGAGGCGAAAGCCCCCGCGATCTTGAACCAGCGCGTCCGCCGCCTCGTGATGATCCAGCAGCGGGGCGATCAGCCCGCTGTGATCCAGGTAGTCATAGACGTTGAGGTAGCCCGTCAGGTTGGGGCCGATCTCCCCATAGGCGAGGGGCGCCCACAGCAGCGAGGCGAGGATCAGGCGGCTCATTTACGGCTAATGGCCCTTCGGCTAAAGAGGCGGCGAGGCAGCTTGGTGTTGACCTGGATGGCGCTGAGGAACACCTCGGTGATCTCACCGCTGTCGAGATCGACGGCGCGGATTTGCTTGGGCAGCGGGCCGCCTGGCCCCTCGTGGAAGCTCAGGGTGGTCTGCTGGCGGATGGGGCGTTGGGCCTCGAAGAAGGTGCGGCGGGCGACCCGGTGGGCCTCATCGACGCAGAGGGTCAGGCGCTCAAAGCCGAGCTGGCGGCGGGCCGCCTCGTTTTTGGGCTGCGCGGCGATGACGCGGCAGCCTTGACCGCCCTCCAGCGTGACGCGCTCTCCCGTGTCGCTGAACTCAAGCAGCTCAGGGCGGGGCTTGAAGAAGCCAAGGTTGACCATGTCGCGGACCATCACGTTGCTGCCATCGAGGGGGACGTTCATGACCCGGCGCAGCATCCGCAGGTAGATGGCCCAGCTGTCGATCCCGTCGCGCCGCGCCAGGGCGAGGAACTTCATCCCGCGCAGCTTGGTGGGCCGCTCAAAGTCTAAGCGCATGGCTTGGCCCTCCTCATCATCGAGCATCTTGAGCTGGATCTGCTTGAGCTTGTTGCCGTCGCGGCTGACGCGCATCGAGATCGTCGCCGAGAAGTCGCGCCAGGCCAGCGCGGCGAGGACAGGGGCGATGACATCGGCGCTGGAGGGGCCGCTGGTTGGCGCGGAGGTCGGCGCGGAGGTCGGCGCGGAGGTCGGCGCGCTGAGCGCGGCGATCGGCGCGAGGAGGAGGAGCGTTAAGCAAGCGTTGAGGCGGCGCATTTCAACTCCAGAGGCGAAAATAAAGAGGCGGGTTTAGCACCCTGACGCGCGCAGGGCCAGCCTGGGCGGCGCGGCGCCCTTGATTTTCACGCGCAGGCCGCACAAGTCTTCGATCCGCGCCGCGACCTGTGGTACACCCCCCAAGGCTCAGCCGCGTGACCAGGGAAGAGGATGACCGCAGATCACAACCGCAAGACGTTGCGCAGTTTCTATTGCCGTGACTATCTCTGGGAGCTCTTCGAGGTGATGCGACGCGATCTCGGCTGCTCCATGGATTACCTCATCAATGAGTCCATGCGGCACTATGCGCGCAGCCGCAACTACTCCATGGCGGCGACGAACACGGCGCAGCCTGAGTTGAAGGTGGAGTCACCTCATCGGCCGCCGCCCTTACCCGAGGCCCCCGCCGCCGCCCCGCCCAGGCCCAGCATCTATCTGATGTTCAACGGCCAGCGGCACAAGATCGACAAAGAGAAGTACATCATCGGCCGAGGCAGCCAGGTCACGGATCTCACGATCCGAGATGGCAACATCTCGCGCAAACACTGCGCGGTGGTCTACCGCAACGGCAGCTACTTCATCAAAGACCTCGGCAGCACCAACGGGATCGAGTTCGACGGCAACCGGGTAGAGCACAAGCGCATCGAGGACGGCGACGTCTTCTACCTCTGCGACTACCAAATTCAGTTTAGCTTTCGCTGAGTTTGGCAACATCGACGAGCCTTTACGGGCATCGTCGAGGGATGCCCGCTGAGACAAAGCTCAAAAAAATATCATCCGCGTCCCCCACACCCTCCACGCCGCTGCGCCCTCACCCTTAATCGACCTTTGATCTCTGTCTTGGGCTCTGAGAGAGTCGATGGACGCAGAGGAGGAGGGTCAAATGCTGAGCACCAAGGCGGAGATCGAGGCGACGCCCAGCCTCAAGGCGCCCCACGGCGAAGCGACCTTTGAGGCGTGGCGCGCCTTGACGGCGATGAGCGCGCGCCTGAGGTGGCCTTCGGGTTTAGACGCCACGCGGGCCTTTGACGCGCTGACGGGGGTGCTCAACCGCGCGGGCTTTGAGCGGGTGGTGGCCGCCCAGCGGGAGGCGACGCGCGCCCCACGATCCTTGCTCGCGCTCCAGCTCGACGACGATCACGGCTTAGAGCGGGCCATCGCCTACATCACGCACCGCGTCCAGTGCAGCCTCTATGAGCAGGACTTGATCGCCCGCGTCTCTCCAGCCGAGTTGGCGATCCTCCTTCATGATGTGCGCCTCAACAGCGCCGTGCGCGTGGCCCAGCGCCTCTGTGATGAGGTACGCCATCGCACAAGTCGTGGTGTCTGGGGCTTGGCGCCGCGCACTGTCTCGCTGGGGGTGACGGAGATCTTGAACGGCGAGCCGCTCAGCGGGGCGCTGCGCCGCGCGGCCATCGCGCTCAATAATGCCAAGCAGCGCGGCGGAGATCGCGTGGGGGCGTGTCGGGCATAAAAAAACCGCCACAAGGGCGGTTCAGCATCCAAAAGCTTTGATTAAATTAAATTAGAACCTTACTTGGCTTTGAATGAACAGGTGCTTCTTAAACTTCCCTTCAAACTCCTCACCATCACCCGTACCCACGCCATCCTTAACCATACCGAACTGGGCCTTGATATTAAACGCGTGGCCCTTGGCCCAATAGTTTAAGCCAAAGAGCATCGCCTGGTGCTCACCCTTGTGATTCTTCTCCTCTTCGTTATCAGGGATGTACTGTTCGAAGGCAAAGAGGGGCTCGATCTTACCAATGCGATAGCCCAGATCCGCCCACATCCCCATACCGCCCTTATCACCAGGCATCGGGCCGCCTTCGCCGAACTTACCGAAGTTGCCGGTCAGGGTGAGGCCATTCTTGCCCATGGGGAGATCGACGAGGAGATCGCCGCCGAAGGCGCTGTACATCTTCTTGCCATCATCACCGCCCACCCCAGGCTGGAGATCAAAGCTCACGCCGAAGGAGACGACCTTCTTCTTCCCCAGGTAGGTGCCAGCGAGGTAGTACTCGGGGGTCGCGTCGAAGAGGTTGTAGGCGATGCGCCCGACCATGCGGGGCATGTCCTCTTCGTTATGCGCCGGCGCGCCGCCCGAGCCGTCGGCGCCAGCGGCGACGCCCGGGTTGTACTCCCAGCCATCGACGATGGCGATGCGATAGTCGATCTTCTTGTTGGCGAGGAGGCCACGGAACATGATGCCGTTATCGCGGTGGGGCAGGTTGGTCATCGCGCCCTTCACGCCCGCAGGCTCCTTAAGGATAAAGCCGTGGAAGTCCATCCCGTGCAGGCCCGCCGCGCCCTGCATCATGTGGCGAAGGAAGGGCAGCTTGAGGATACCAAAGTTGATCAAGAGGTTCTTCGATGCCTTGTATTCGATGTAAGCATCGCCAACGAACATCGCAGGATTATATTTGCCTGGTAAACCAATGTCATTAGAGTGCAGATTAAAGCGAACTTGAATGTTTTTATGAATGTTTGCTTCAGTAATTAAACGAAAACGACGAATATAAAAGTCTGTGGTCAATGGTCCCTTCTCATCGCCAGAGCCAGCGACGGGTGTGGAATCAAGGTTCATGTCCATGCGAGGCTGGACAAGTCCGATGATTTTTAAGGTCTTATCATCTTTTTCATATAAGTCAAGCGCGCTGGCGTGGCTGGCGAGCCCCGCCACCATGAAGAACGCGAGATATGAGGCCAGCTTGTTCATTGATCCCCTCCTCAAAATGGGATTTGTTTGTTGCAGATAACCTTGTTTGAGCGTGTCCGCAAGTTTTAAATCGAGATATGAGTCTCGATATCGTTTTTTTCTTATCGGCTGAAAAGGAGCCCCATGAGCACACCATAGGCGATCGCGGTGTAAGGATTGGCGGTGATTGGGCAAGCGCCGGTGCGGCAACCCACCACGCGATAATAACCGTAGCCCACCGCGCCCCCGACGAGCGCGGCGATAAAGACCCTGAGCATCTCAACCACCTCGTGTACCCGCGCCAGAGCCTCAAGCGCCACGAAGCGTGACATCATCAACAAACTCTACATCTCTGCGATGCGCCTCGACGTCGCGCCTTGATCTTGATCAAGTTGACGTAGATTCACGCCAGGCCCAGGACACGGCGAGGCTGGTCAGCGGGGCGTGAATCTGATAGAGGCCCGCCGGAGCTGTGGAGTGAAGATGTATCGAGAGCAGCGCGTGGCGGTGGTCATCCCTGCGTACAACGAGGCGCGGCTGCTCCCTCAAACGCTGAGGGGGCTGCCCCCGTTCGTGGATCGAATCATCGTCGTTGATGACGCCAGCGAGGATGAAACCCACGCGGTCGCCTTAGGCGCGCGGCGAGCGGGGCTGGAGGTGCTGCGCCACGCGCGCAACGGCGGCGTGGGCCAAGCCATCCTCACCGGCTATGCCCACGCCCTGGGCCTTGGCGTGGACATCATCGTCGTCGTCGGCGCGGACGCGCAGATGGACCCTCAAGAGATGCCCCGGCTGCTCGATCCTCTGGTGGAGGATGAGGCCGACTACGCCAAGGGGGATCGCCTCGGCCACCCCGAGCTGCTGCGGCGGATGCCTTGGGTCCGGGTGATCGGCAACTTCGCGCTGACCTACCTCACGCGGCTCTCCACCGGCTACCTTCACCTGCGCGACTCTCAGTGTGGCTACACCGCCCTCAAGGCGCGCGCGCTCGCCGCGCTGCCCCTCGCTGAGATCTACCCCCGCTATGGCTTCCCCAATGATCTGCTGGCCAAGCTGGCCGAGATCGACGCCTGTGTCGTCGATCGACCCGTCACGCCGATCTATGGGGATGAGCGCTCTGGCATCCGCGTGCTGCGTGTGCTCTTGCCGATCTCTTGGCTGCTGTTAAGGAGCGGCGTTCGCCGCGCGTGGCGTCGTTGGCGCGCTAAGGGCGCCAAGGCGCGTCGCTGCGTCGCAGCAGACAGCTAAAGCCCTGCGCCAGCACGTCAAATCCGCCCAGCTGCGGCACTTCTCCCAGTGCTTGCCAGCTTAAAGGCAGGCGGACCTGCAAAATCTCAGGGTGCTTGAGCGTTAAATACAGGAATGACAAGCTGAGCATGCTGTGAAACCACCTCAGATCGCCTGAGTCTGGCTCCACATCGAAGAGGAGCGTGATCACCTTGGCGTGGTGCTCGATGACGCCCAACCCCATAAACGGCGCGTAGAGGAGGCCGCGATTGGAGGCGCCCAGGATAAGGGGGGCGGCCTGGAGCTGACGGAGGGCCGCCGACGCCTCGGCCTTGGACAAGCGGCGCACATACCCTCGCCCTTCGTGGACGATCTGCCAGCGGGGGGGGTGATCTGAGAGGCCGCTGAGATCATCAGCGGTGAGGCGGAGGGGATAGAGCAAGGGCGGGTTTACTTCTCGATCTGCTTTAACAGCGCGGCCTTCTTCGTCAGCTGGATAAACTCCGCGCGGTAGCCCTCGCTGTCCTTCCCCTTGGCGCCCGTCGCCAGCGACTCGACCTGCTCCCAGGTGCTCTGCCCCTTGTGCTTGGAGTCGCGCAGGATCATGCCGAACATGGCCACGGCGGCGGAGAAGCGATAGTTGTCCGAGGTCCCGGCCAGGGCGACGTCGCTGTCGAGGAGCGGGTGCGTGATCAGCTTGCTGGTGTCGCCATCGGGCGCCTTATAGCGCAGCTTGATGGTCATCAGCTCATTCGATCCTGCCGCGTCGCTGAGCTGTGTCTTTTGATACTTCAGCGCGTCAACGCCGGGCACGGCCTCATCTGAGCCTGCGGGGATAATCTCATACAGCGCAGTGACAGTGTGACCTGCGCCCAACTCACCAGCGTCTTTTTTATCATCATTAAAATCTTGGTTTGCCATCACGCGATTCTCGTAGCCAACCAAACGATAGCCTTTAACCTTAGTGGGGTTAAACTCGACCTGAATCTTTACATCCTTCGCGATGGTAAAGAGGGTGCCGCCCATCTCGCTGACCAAGACCTTCTTGGCCTCAAGGATGCTGTCGATATAGGCGTGATTCCCGTTCCCTTTATCGGCCAGCTTTTGCATCTTCGCGTCTTGATAATTTCCCATTCCAAAGCCAAGAATCGTCAGGAATACCCCGGACTTACGCTTCTTTTCGATCAGCTTAATCAGCTCATCATCGCTGGATTGACCGACGTTAAAGTCACCATCGGTAGCCAAGATAATGCGATTATTACCGCCCTTGATGAAGTTCTCCTGCGCGACCTTGTAAGCCAGCTTGATCCCGGCCCCGCCAGCGGTAGAGCCACCTGCGCGCAGGCCATCGAGGGCGTCGATGATCTTCTGACGCTCTTTACCAGGAGTCGAAGGCAGAACCATCCCCGCCGCGCCCGCATAGACCACAATCGCGACGCGATCGACAGGCCTCATATTTTGAACTAAGAGCTTAAAACCAGCTTGAAGCAGCGGCAGCTTATTCGCGCTGAACATCGAACCAGAGACATCAATGAGGAAGACCATGTTTGAAGGCGGCAGCGCTTGAATGTTGACCTTCTTGCCCTGCAAACCGATGTGAACCAAGCGATGACGTGGGTCCCATGGCGCCGTAGAGATCTCGGTGTTGATAGAGAACGGCTCGCTCTCAGGGCCGGGGTATTCATAGTTAAAGTAGTTGATCAGCTCCTCGATCCGCACCGCGCCCGCCGGAGGCAAGCGGCTTTGATTTAAGAAGCGGCGGACGTTGGCGTAGGCGGCGGTGTCTACGTCGATGGAGAAGGTGGAGAGGGGCTCCTTGCTGGTGGCCCGAAAGTCATTCTCCTTGATGGCGTCATAGCCCTCGCGGTTGGCCTCTGGGCTCGGCGCGTCGCCGTTGGCGATCATATAAGCGCCGGGGGGTGGGGGCGGCGGCGCCATCGCCATCGGGGCGGCCATGCGCACGCTGGGGCTGGGCGCTGCGGCGCCCAGGGCATAGCCACGCCCGATGCCGCCCGACGCCCTCATCATCTTGGGCGCGGAGCGGCTCTCCTTGCGGCTGCGACGCTCAGCGACGCGCGGCTTGGCGTCGCGCTTCGCGGGCTCAGCGGCGACGGGCGCCGCCGAAGCGGGGGCCTCTGCTTCGGTCTGCGCTTGTTTCTTCCCAGTGGCCTTATGGGCGGCGAGGCTGAAGCTCACCTGGGTGGTCTCCCCGGCCTTGACCTGCACCTGCTGCGTGGCGCTGAGGTAGCCGCCCTTGCTGCACGTCAAGCTGTGGGCGCCGACGGGGATCCCGCTGAAGCCGAAGGCGCCGTTGGGCCGGGTCTTGGCGACCTTGGACAGCGCCTTGATCTGACAGGTCGCGCCGCTGAGGGGCGCGCCAGCGGAGGTGACCTTGCCGTGAATTTTACCCGTATCTTGACCTGCGCAGGCCAGGCCCGCGCTGAGCAGCAGGCCAGCGGCGCCTGCGAGCGTGAACGTCCACTTCTTCATCAAAGCAGCTCTCCTCTCTTGAGGTGATGGGTGCTTGGCACCCGATGCGGACAAACCCTCCAGGTTCGGCCGGGTGAAAGCGGCGCCCCCAACGCCTCGCCGCGCTCTTTGCTTTAAAAAAAACACCTGAGGATCTTTTTTTTGGCAAGAGGCATACGGGCCCCGCGTCTGAAGCGCTTTTTTTATCTCGCCTTTACCTCGCCCTACCTCGCCCACGCGGCGATGTACAGCCTCACCTCGGCGTTAAAGGAGAAAAAAATCTCGTTTAGCTTGACTCGGCACGGCGAGGCGAGTAAACAGTGCCTGTGAATTGAATCACAGAGAGAAAAAGTTAATCAATTACGGAATGTTACGCGCCATGCACCCTGACGTGTCCCAAAAAACAGTGGGTCGCTGGAGCCTCTACCGCAGGCTCCTTGATGCGCTGTCGCGCACGGAGCAGCGCTACATCCTCTCCAGCGATCTGGCGCGCCGCTCGGGGGTGACGGCCTCCCAAGCGCGCCGCGATTTGATGCACCTTGAGGTCGCGGGGGGCGCGCGGGGCTATGAAGTCCAGGCCTTGCTGCGCGCGATCAACGCGCAACTGGCGCCCGCCGAGCCCCAAGCCGTCGCCCTCATCGGCGTCGGTAACCTGGGGCGCGCGCTGCTGTCCTACTTCCAGGGGCGCCGCCCCACGCTCCAGCTCGTCGCCGCCTTTGACATCGATCCACACAAGATCGGGCGCGTGATCCATGGCTGCCGCTGCTATCCCCTTGATGAGCTTGAGGCCATCTTGGAGAGGGAGGCGGCGCGGATCGTGATCCTGACGCTGCCTGGCGAGGCGGTCGCCACGCTGGGGCCGAGGCTGATCAAGGCGGGCATCCGCGCGGTGCTTAACTTCGCCCCGTCACACCTCGATCTCCCCCCATCCATTCATGTTGAAGACGTAGACATCACCATGTCTCTTGAGAAGGCGGCCTTCTTCGCCGCCACGCAGGAGCAGCGCTCATGACCGACGCGGTTCAAGCTGTCCTTGAAGGCTACCCACAAGCGCGGCGTGACGCGCTCATCCCCATCTTACAAGCCGTGCAGGCCAAGGAGGGCTACCTCTCTACGGAGGCGGTCATCGCCGTAGGCCAGCACCTCAAGCTGCCGACCAGCAAGATCTATGGGGTGGCGACCTTCTACAACCAGTTCCGGCTGACCCCGCCGGGGCGCCACCACGTCCAGGTCTGCCGAGGCACGGCCTGCCACGTCAAGGGCTCGGCGGCGGTGCTGTCGGGGATCCAAAGGGCGCTCAAGATCGAGCCTGATCAGACCTCCAAGGACGGCGAGTACAGCTTAGAGGTCGTCGCCTGCATCGGCGCCTGCGGCCTCGCCCCGGTGGTCGCCATCGACGGCGCCTTCTTCGGCGACGTCAAGGCGGAGGACGCCGCTGCGCTCTTGGCGCGCGCCAGAGAGATGGAGGTGGGAGATGAGTGAGCGAGCACAGCTGCACCCCATGGAGGGCACGCTGAGTTGGCGCCTGTTTGGCCCCCGCAGCGACGCCCAAGCGCGCGAGAGCTGGTACAGCGGCGAAGGCGTGGCCTTGAAGCGCGAGGCCGTCGAGCGCCTCACCCTCTACATCGGCGCGGGCACCTGTGGCTTGGGCGCGGGCGCGGGCGAGACGCTCAAGGCCGTCAAGCGTGAGATCAAGGCGCGGGGGATCGAGGCGGACATCATCGAGGTCGGCTGCGTCGGCCTCTGCTCCGCCGAGCCGATCCTGGACGCGCAGCGCCCGGGCCAGCCACGCGTCTCCTTCGCCCACGTCACCCACGACAAGGTCAAGCCGATCCTCGACGCCCTGCTGGATCGCGATCAGCTCTACGGTGAGGTGTTGGGTCAATACGACGCGCCGCCCTCCACGCCGCCGCGCCGCGACGCGCTGCCCATCAGCGTCCACCCCTTCTTCCGCGCCCAACATCGCCGCGTGCTCAGCCGCTGCGGGATCATCGATCCGGTGGACATCCACGCCTATATCGCCCATGGGGGCTTTCGCGCCTTGGCCGACACGATCCACCAGCGCACCCCGGAGGAGGCCTGCGAGGCGGTCATCGAGAGCGGGCTTCGTGGGCGCGGCGGCGGTGGGTTTCCTACGGGCGTCAAGTGGCGCTTCGCGCTCAAAGAGGGCGCCGATCAGAAGTACCTCATCTGCAACGCCGACGAGGGTGATCCGGGCGCCTTTATGGACCGCGCCGTCATCGAGGGCGATCCCTACCGGCTCATCGAGGGCATGGCCCTCGCCGCCTACGCCATCGGCGCCACCAAGGCGTACGTCTACATCCGCGCCGAGTACCCGCTGGCCATCGCGCGGCTGCGGCGCGCCTTAGACCAAGCGCGGGCCTGGGGCCTGCTCGGCGCCAACATCATGGACTCGGGCTTTGACCTCGACGTCTACGTCAAGGAGGGCGCTGGCGCCTTCGTCTGTGGCGAGGAGACGGCCCTGATCCACAGCATCGAGGGCAAGCGAGGGATGCCGAGGCCGCGGCCCCCCTTCCCGGCCTCGCGTGGGCTCTTCAACTGCCCCACGATCATCAACAACGTCGAGACGCTGGCCAACCTCCCCGACATCCTGCCTGATCGCGCCGCAGAGATGGCCGCATTGGGCACCGCCAGCAGCAAGGGCACCAAGGTCTTCGCGCTCTCGGGCAAGGTCAAGCACACCGGGCTCGTCGAGGTGGAGATGGGCACGACCGTGCGCCAGATCGTCATGGAGATCGGCGGCGGCTGCCCCAACGGCAAGGCCTTCAAGGCGGCGCAGATCGGCGGCCCCTCGGGCGGCTGCATCCCCACGCAGCACCTCGACATTGAGGTGGACTACGAGTCGCTCAAGACCGTGGGGGCCATGATGGGATCGGGCGGCCTCGTCGTCATGGACGAAGACACCTGCATGGTGGATGTTGCCAAGTTCTTTATGGACTTCATCCAGCGCGAGAGCTGCGGCAAGTGCATCCCCTGCCGTGAGGGCACGCGCCGAATGCTGGAGATTTTGGAGCAGATCACCCGCCGTCGGGGCCAAGAAGGGGGCTTCGACGCGCTGCACCGGATGCAGGGCGTCGCCCAGCTTGAGAAGCTGGCGGGTGTGATCGCCGACACCAGCCTCTGTGGTCTCGGCCAGTCCGCGCCCAGCCCGGTGCTCAGCACGCTGCGCTTCTTCCGCGATGAGTATGAGGCCCACGTCTTTGAGCGCCGCTGCCCCGCTGGGGCCTGCGAGGCCCTCAAGCGCTACAGCATCATCGAGGAGGCCTGCGTGGGCTGCACGCTGTGCAAGAAGGCCTGCCCCACCGACGCCATCCTCGGCAGCCGCAAGAACCCCCACTACATCATCGAGGAGCGCTGCATTGGCTGCGGCGCCTGCCTGGACGCCTGCCGCCTCGACGCGGTGGCGGTCGCGCGCTGAGAGGGACGACGAGATGATCAACCTCAACATCAATGGCCGAGACATCCAGGCGGCCCCCGCCGCCAACCTGCTCAACGTGCTGCGGGCCGAGGGCGTGCGTGTCCCCACCCTCTGCCACCTCGAAGGGATGACCCCGACGGGCGCCTGCCGCCTCTGCGTCGTCGAGATCGAGGGCCAGCAGCGTTTGGCGCCCAGCTGCGCGTTGCAGGTCAGCGAGGGGATGCGGGTGCAGACCCACTCGCCGCGCGCGGTGGAGGCCCGCAAGACGATCGTCGAGCTGCTGCTCGCCGATCACCCCGATGACTGCCTCTACTGCCCGCGTAACCACAGCTGCGATCTCCAAGACATCGCCTTTGAGCTGGGCGTGCGCCAGCGCCGCTACCACGGCGCGCGTGAGTTCAAGCCCCTCGATCTCTCCAGCCCCGCCATGATCCGCGAGCCGGACAAGTGCATCCTCTGTGGGCGCTGCGTGCGGGTCTGCGAGGAGATCCAGAGCGTCTCGGCCATCGACTTCGTGGGGCGTGGGGCCAAAGCGCGGGTGGAGACGGCCTTTGAGCAAGGGCTCAACGTCTCCAGCTGCGTCTACTGCGGCCAGTGCGTCCGTGTCTGCCCCACCAGCGCGCTGCATGAGCACAGCCACGCCGAGCAGGTCATGGCCGCCCTCGCCGATCCTCAAAAGACGGTGGTGATCCAGCACGCGCCGGCCGTCTCCGTCACCATCGGCGAGGCCTTCAACGTCAAGGGCGACTGCGCGCCAGCGTTGACGACGGCGCTGCGCCGCCTCGGCTTTGATCGCGTCTTTGACACCGCCTACTCCGCTGACCTCACGGTCATGGAGGAGGCCCATGAGCTGGTCCACCGCGTCACCACCGGCGGCGCCCTGCCGATGATGACCAGCTGCTCCCCGGCGTGGATCAAGTTCGTCGAGACGTTCTACCCCCACCGCCTGGCGCACCTCTCCACCTGCAAGAGCCCGCAGCAGATGCTGGGGGCGGTGATCAAGGCGATCTACGCCCCCGCCGAGGGGATCGCCGCGGATGACATCGTCAGCGTGGCGGTGATGCCCTGCACGGCCAAGAAGTTTGAGGCGGAGCGCCCCGAGATGGGCCGCGATGGCCGCGCTGACATCGACTATGTACTGACCACCCGTGAGCTGATCGATTTGATCCGTATGCGTGGCCTTGATCTGGCGACGCTCCCCGGCGATGAACCCGATATGCCCTTCGGTGAGCGCAGCGGCGCGGGCAAGATTTTTGGCGCCTCGGGCGGCGTAATGGAGTCGGCGGTGCGCACCGCGCACCAGATCATCGCTGGCGCGCCGCTGCCCGGCCAGATATTCAAGGCCGCGCGGGGCCAAGCGCTGCGCAAGGAGGCCCAAATCCAGGTCGGCGAGCATCAAATGGGCGTCGCCGTGGTCAGCAGCCTCGGGGAAGCGCGGCGTCTCCTGGAGGAGCTGGACGCGGGGCGAGATGATCTGCACTTTATCGAGATCATGAGCTGCCCTGGCGGCTGCATTAACGGGGGGGGGCAGCCAACGGGGCTCGATCTCAAGGCCATCGAGCGCCGCGCGGCGGCCCTCTACGCCGTAGACAAGGACGCGCCGCTGCGCACCGCCCATGAGAACCCGCAGATCCAAGCGCTCTACGCCGCGCACCTGGGCGCGCCGGGCGGAGAGATCAGCCACGCGCTGCTGCATACCCACTACGCCCCCCGAGATATACTGCGCTAATGGACCCCTACGCCCTCATCACCACGATCAAGGACCGCTGCCGGGTCTGCTACACCTGCGTGCGCGAGTGCCCCGCCAAGGCGATCCGCATCGCCCGAGGCCAAGCCGAGGTGATCACCGCCCGCTGCATCGGCTGCGGCCACTGCGTGCAGGTGTGCAGCCAGGGCGCCAAGCAGGTGATCGACGGCCTGCCCGCCCTCGACGCGCTGCTCAGCGGCCCTGATCTCAAGGTCGCCATGATCGCGCCGAGCTTCCCGGCGGAGTTCAGCGACGCCTCACCGACGCAGATCGTCGGCGCGTTGAGGGCGATGGGCTTTGACAAGGTGATGGAGGTGGCCTTCGGCGCCGATCTGGTGGCGGTGGCTTATCGTGATCTGATCATGGCGCACCCAGAGGGGCGATATATCGCCACGGCCTGCCCCTCCGTCGTCTCCTATGTCACCCACTACCACCCGGATCTCATCGGCGCGCTGGCGCCGATCGTGTCTCCGATGATCGCCATGGCGCGCGCGGCGCGGCGCCTCGATCCGCGCCCGCAGCGGGTGGCGTTTATCGGCCCATGCGTCGCCAAAAAGGCCGAGGCCGTCGAGTCGGGGGAGATCGAGGCGGCGATCACCTTTAAAGAGCTGCGCGCCGCCCTCGACGCGCGCGGGATCGACCTCCACGCCGCGCCCCCCTCGGCCTTTGATCCGCCGCGCTCGGGCTTGGGGACCATCTTCCCCCTCAGCGGCGGCCTCCTGCGCGCCGCCGCGCTGGATCAAGACCTCCTCTCGGGCGATCTCGTCTCCGCTGAGGGGCGCGGCGAGTTCGTCGAGGCCATCCGCGAGTTTGAGGAGGGCAGCCTTGACGCGCGGCTGCTCGACGTCCTCTGCTGCAACGGCTGCTTGATGGGGCCTGGCATGACCACGCGCGCGCCGCGCTTTCGTCGCCGCGCGCTGCTGAGCAAGTACGCCCGCCAGGTCTGTCAAGACACCGCCGAGGCCCTCGATCAGCTCAAGGGCTGCCTCGACATCCCCCTCACCCAGCGCTTTATCGCGCAAGATCAGCGGATCTTGGTGGACAGCGAGGACAACGTCATCAAGGTCTTGGGCCGCATGGGCAAGCACGGCCCCAGCGATGAGCTCAACTGCGGCGCTTGCGGCTATGACACCTGCCGAGAGCACGCCTTGGCGATCCTTAAGGGCCTCGCCGAGCCGGAGATGTGCCTGCCCTTTACCATCGATCAGCTCCACAAGACCGTCGATGATCTGACCCGCTCCAACTCCGCCCTCGCCGAGACGCAAGAGGCGCTGATGCACTCGGAGCGGCTGGCGAGCATGGGGCAGCTGGCGGCGGGCATCGCCCATGAGGTCAACAATCCCCTCGGCGTGGTGCTGATGTATGCCCACCTGCTGCTGGATGAGGCTGAGGAGGAGACGCCGCTGCGTGAAGACCTGGTGATGATCGCCGAGCAGGCGGATCGCTGTAAGAAGATCGTCTCAGGGCTGCTCGACTTCGCGCGACAGAAGAAGGTGGAGCGTCGCTGGACGGGGATCTGCGATCTCTTCGAGGCGACGGTGCTCTCCTTGGAGGTCAACCCCAAGATCCGCGCCTTTATCGACTGCCCCGCTGGCCTGGAGGCGGAGCTGGATCGCGATCAGATCCTCCAGGTGCTCGTTAACCTCGCCCGCAACGCCGTAGACGCCATGCCCCAAGGCGGCGGCCTCTACCTGCGGGCGCGCGGCGAAGACGATGAGCTGATCTTTGAGATCGAGGACACCGGCTCGGGCATCGATCCGCAGACCCGCAAGAAGATCTTTGAGCCCTTCTTCACCACCAAGCCGGTGGGTAAGGGCACGGGCCTGGGGCTCTCGGTGAGCTACGGCATCGTCAAGATGCACCACGGCCAGATCTCCGTGCGCTCCAACGCCGATCCCGCCCAGGGTCCGACCGGCACGACCTTTAAGATCGATCTCCCCACGCCGTACAGACTCGTTGTTTCAACCGATCCTTGAGAGAGAGCCATGAACCCCACCCACGTCCTCCTGGTCGATGACGATGAAGACTTCCTGCTCCAGATGGAGCTTCAGCTCAAGGCCAAGGGCTACAGCGTCTGCGCCGCCGATGGCCTTGAGGCCGCCGACGCCTGCTTGGCCCAGCGCGCGCCGGACGTGGCCATCATCGACTTGATGATGGCGCAGATGGACGACGGCCTCGTGCTGGCCCGGCGCATCAAGGCGCGCTACCCCTCGGTGCCCGTGATCATGGTCACGGGCGTCGCCCATGAGGCCGGCCTCACCTTTGAACGCGGCCCTTGGGTCAAGGCCGATCTGATCTTGGATAAGCCTGTGCGTTTTGAGCAGATCGAGCGCGCCTTGAGCCAGGTTTTACGCTGAGGCCAGCGAGGAGGCGCGATGATGGAGCCGCTGCGGATCTTGATCGTAGATGATGAGCTGGGGATGCGGCGGGGGGTGATGCGCGCGCTGCGCGGCTTCTGCGTCGAGATCCCAGAGCACGGCGAGTTCAGCTTCCAAGCCCATGAGGCCGACAGCGCCGAGGTGGCGCTGGATCACCTCGGCGCCGAGCGGACGGATCTCATGCTCCTCGACGTCAAGCTGCCGGGGATGACCGGGCTGGAGATGTTGAAGTCCCTCAACCCCGCCGAGGACCCGCTGGTGGTGATGATCACCGGCTACGCCACGATCCCCACCGCGATCACGGCCACCAAGCGCGGCGCCTATGACGTGCTGGCCAAGCCCTTCACCCCCGAGGAGGTCCGCGCGGTGGTGCGCCGGGCCACCAAGCACCTCATCGCCCGCCGCCACGCCGCGCGCTTGGAGCGCGAGCGCCGCCAAGTGCGCTTTGAGTTTATCTCCGTGCTGGCCCATGAGCTGAAGGCCCCGCTGGCGGCCATCGAGGGGCACCTCAACCTGTTGCAAGATCGCACGCTGGGCGATGATCTCAGCGCCTACCTGCGCTTGGTCGAGCGTATGCTCACCCGCAGCGCGGGGATGCGTAAGCTCATCTACGATCTCCTCGATCTCACCGGCCTGGAGTCAGGGCGCAAGCAGCGCACCCTCACGGATCTGGATCTGCGCGAGGTGGCGGAGATGTCGATTGAGACGATGAAGCCCACGGCCACCCCGAGGGGCATCGAGATCCACCTCCACGCCCCCGCCACGGTGCCCTTGCGGGCAGATCGCGGCGAGCTGGATATCGCGCTGAACAACCTGATCTCCAACGCGGTGAAGTACAACCGTGATGGGGGGCGCGTCGATGTCCACATCGCGCCCGTCGAGGGCGGCGTCACGCTCACCGTCAAGGACACGGGGATCGGGATGAGCCCCGAGGAGGTCGCCAAGCTCTTTGGGGAGTTCGTGCGCATCAAGACCCAACAGACGCGCGGCATCGACGGCAGCGGCCTGGGCCTGTCGATCCTTAAGAAGATCGCCCAGCTCTATGACGGCGACGTGCGCGTCGAGAGCGCCCCCGATGTCGGCAGCGCCTTCACCCTCACGCTCAAGAGCGCCACCGCATGATCGATCCCGCCACGCTGGACGCCGCCGCCGTTGAGGCGTGGCTGCGCGAGGAGGCGCCGCCCCGCCTGGAGGCCCTGCGCGCCTCCGCTGAGGCCCACTTGCTGCGCGAGATCGGCCCCGTCGTCTATCTGCGCGGCCTCGTCGAGATCAGCAACCACTGCAAGCGGGCTTGCCTCTACTGTGGCCTGCGCGCGGGGCGTCGAATCACCCGTTATCGCATGAGCCACGCCGAAATTTTGGCCTGCGCGGCGGAGATCGAGCGGCGCGGCTACGGCACGATGGTGATCCAAGCCGGGGAAGACCCCGCGCTCGACGTCGAGTGGGTCCGTGATCTCATCGCGGCGACGCGCGCGCGCCATGATTTGGCGATCACGCTCAGCCTCGGGGAGCGCCCGGACGCGGATTTGAGGGTGTGGCGCGAGGCGGGCGCCGATCGCTACCTGCTGCGCTTCGAGTCCAGCCGTCCTGCCCTGTTCGATCGGCTCCATCCCGCCCACCCCGAGGGCCAAGATCGCCTCGCGCAGCTGCGATCCATGGCGGCGATGGGCTATCAGATCGGCAGCGGGATGCTCGTCGGCGCGCCGGGGCAGACGTACGCGGACCTGGTACGAGATATCCTGATTTTACGCGAGCTTGAGCTGCATATGATCGGCCTCGGGCCGTGGGTTGCCCACCCCGAAACGCCCTTGGGGCGCGATCCCCACGCCTTTGAGGCCGCCGTGGATCAGGTCCCGGCCTCTGAGGCCATGACCCTCAAGGTGTTGGCCCTCGCGCGGCACATGCGCCCACGCGCTCACATCCCCAGCACCACCGCCCTCGCGACAATAAACCGCCGTCAAGGGCGCGCTCACGGGCTCCACTGGGGCGCCAACGTAGTCATGCCCAACATCACCCCCCTCCAATACCGCCGCGACTACGAGATCTACCCCGCCAAAGGCCGGGTTGAGGTGGCGCGCGCGGAGACCGAGGCGGAGATCAGGGCCAACATCCAGGCGCTCGGTCGCCGAGTTGGCCTCGGTAAAGGTCACGCACGATGAAGCTCCCCCGCGCGCTCAGCCCGAGCGCCCACGATTTTATCAATGAGGATCAAATCCACGCCCTCTGCGCCCTCCCAGAGCCCTCCGATCTGCGGCTCGACGAGATCTTGGCGCGGGCGGCGAGTAAGACACCCCTCAAGATGGAGGAGGCCGCCGTCCTCCTCGCCGCCTCAAGCCCGCATCAGCGCCAGCGCGTCGCCGCCGCCGCTCGGGCGCTCAAGGACGCCGTCTATGGCAACCGCGTCGTCCTCTTCGCGCCGCTCTACGTCGGCAACCTCTGTCGTAACGACTGCCATTACTGCGCGTTCCGCCGCTCCAACAAGGAGGCCGTGCGCGCCACGCTCAACCCCGATGAGCTTGAGGCCCAGGTCAAGGCGCTGATCCGAGGCGGCCATAAGCGCCTCATCCTCGTCTTCGGCGAGCACCCGCGCTATGACGCCGAGTTCATCGCTGAGGCCGTCCAGCGCGTCTATCAGATCCGCGAGGGCAACGGCGAGATCCGCCGCGTCAACATCAACGCCGCGCCGCTGGATGAGGCGGGCTATCGCCGCGTCCACGAGGCGGGCATCGGCACCTACCAGGTCTTTCAAGAGACCTATCATCACGCCACCTACGCCCAGGTTCACCCCGGCAACACGCCCAAGTCGGACTATCACTGGCGGCTCGACAGCGCCACCCGCGCCATCCAATCCGGCTGCGATGACGTGGGCATCGGCGCGCTCTTTGGGCTCTACGATTGGCGCTTTGAGACGCTGGCGCTGGTCAAGCACGCCGATGTGCTCAACACCACGCTGGGCGTCGGGCCGCACACCATCAGCTTCCCGCGCATCCAGCGCGCCTCGGGCGTCGATGGCCACTTCGAGCACGCCGTCTCCGATGAGGACTTCAAGCACCTCGTCGCCGTGCTGCGCCTGGCCGTGCCCTACACGGGGCTGATCCTCACGGCGCGAGAGCGGCCCGAGATCCGCCGCGAGGTCATGGCCCTGGGCGTCTCCCAGATCGACGCGGGCACGCGCATCGAGATCGGGGGCTACACCGCCGAGGGCGCACAGCGCCTAGAGCGCGAGCAGTTCGAGGTGGGCGACACGCGCCCCCTCGATGAGGTGATGGCGGAGCTGCTGGAGGATGGCTACCTGCCCAGCTTCTGCACGGCCTGTTATCGCCTGGGCCGGGTCGGCGAGCACTTTATGTCCTTCGCCCAGCCAGGCTTCATTAAGCGGTTCTGCGGCCCCAACGCCCTCTTTACCTTGGCTGAGTACCTCGAAGACTACGCCACGCCGCGCACAAAGGCGGCGGGTCACGCGCTGATCCAAGCGGAGCTGGCCTTGATGAAGACGGGACGGGAGGCCGCCGAGGCGCGCCTGGCGCAGATCATCCAAGGCGGCGCGCGGGATCTCTATGTCTGAGGCGCCCCAGCGCCTTGAGCGTGATCTCCTCGGCCTGCGCGGCGTCCCCGCCGACGCCCTCTACGGCGTACACACCGCGCGGGCCTTGGAGAACTTCACCCTCGCCGCTCGCCCCATCCACCGTGACTTGTTCCGCGCCATGGGCGCCGTCAAGGCCGCCGCCGCAGAGGTCAACTTGGCGCTCGGCGACCTCTCGGCGGAGATCGGCGGCGCGATCATCGCCGCCGCCGAGGAGGTCATGGCGGGGCAGCTCGATGATCACGCCCTCGTCGATGCCCTCCAAGGCGGCGCGGGCACCTCCACGAACATGAACGTCAACGAGGTCATCGCCAACCGCGCCCTCCAGCGCCTCGGCCACCCCCTCGGCGACTACGCCACGATCTGCCCGCTGGCCCACGTCAACCTCCACCAGTCCACCAATGACGCCTACCCCACGGCGCTGCGGATCGCCGCCCGCTGGGGCCTCGATCGGCTGGAGGAGGCCGTCGTCGCCCTGGTCGAGGCGCTCCAAGGCCATGAGCGCGCCTGGGCCCACGTCATTAAGCTGGGGCGCACGCAGCTCCAAGACGCCGTGTTGACCACGATGGGGCGCAGCTTCGGCGCTTACGCCCAAGCGCTCTCTCGGGATCGCTGGCGGATCTACAAGTGCGGGGAGCGGCTGCGGGTGATCAACCTCGGCGGCACGGCCATCGGCACGGGCCTGCTCGCCCCACGCCGCTATATCTTTCAGGTCACCGAGGCCCTGCGGCGGCGCACCGGCTTGCCCCTGGCCCGCGCCGAGGATCTCGTCGAGGCGACGCAGAACGCCGATGACTTCGTGGAGGTCAGCGGCATCCTCAAGGCCCTCGCCAGCACGCTGCTCAAGATCGGGCGCGATCTGCGGCTGCTCTCCTCGGGGCCGCGCGGCGGCTTGGGCGAGCTGCGGCTGCCGCCTCGCCAGGCGGGCTCCTCGATCATGCCCGGCAAGATCAACCCGGTGATCCCCGAGGCGGTCTGCGGCGCGGCCATCCGCGTCATCAGCCACGATCAGGCGATCACGCTGGCGGCCAGCCTCGGTGATCTGGAGCTTAACGCCTTCCTGCCGGTCATCGCCGACGCCCTCCTCGACAGCCTCCAGCTCTTGGCGGGGGCCTGTGAGGCGCTGAGGACGCGCTGCCTCGATGGCCTGGAGGTGGATGAGGCGCGCTGCCGCGCCCTGGCCGAGGGCAGCCTGACGGCCATGACCACCGCCCTCGCCGGGGCCCTGGGCTATAAGGCCGCGGAGGCGCTGGCCGCCCGCGCCGAGGCCGAGGGGCGCCCCCTGCGTGAGATCGTGCTTGAGCGAGGCGCGCTGAGCGCCCAAGACTTCGACGCCCTGACCCAGCCCGAGCGGGTCACGCGCCTGGGGAGCGAGGCGAAACCCGATGCGTAAAGCGCCCAAGGCCCTGCGCCTTCATATCGGCCTCTTTGGCCGCCGCAACGTCGGCAAGTCTTCGTTGCTCAACGCCCTGACGCGTCAAGACGTGGCCATCGTCTCGGACGTGGCGGGCACGACCACCGATCCGATCGAGAAGACCATGGAGCTGGCCCCGCTCGGCCCCGTGCTGTTCATCGACACGGCGGGGATCGACGACGAGGGCGCGCTGGGCGCGCTGCGCGTGGAGCGGACACGCGCGGCGTTGGCGCGCTGTGATGTGGCGCTGATCGTCACCGAGGGCGGCGCTTGGGGCGCCTTTGAGGCGGGCCTCGCCGCCGCGCTGGACGCCCAAGGCGCCCCCTGGGCGGCGATCTACAACAAGGCCGATCTCCAACGCGCTGAGGGGGAGGCGCTCAAGCGCAAGCACGCCATCACCTCCACGCGCACGGGCGAGGGGATCGGCGCGACGCGGGCGTTGCTCATCGAGCTGGCCCCCGAGGCGGCGCTCACCCCCCCGCCCGTCCTCTCGGATCTGGTCTCGCCGGGGGCCTGCGTGGTGCTGGTGACGCCCATCGACAAGGAGGCGCCCAAGGGCCGCCTGATCATGCCGCAGGTGCAGGCCATCCGCGACGCGCTCGACGGCGACGCCTACTGCCTCGTCACCAAGGAGCGCGAGCTGCGCCACGCGCTGACCAACCTCAAGGCCCCGCCAGCGCTGGTGGTCACCGACTCTCAGGCCTTCCTCAAGGTCGCCGCCGACACCCCGCCGGAGATCCCCATGACCTCCTTCTCTGTCCTCTTCGCGCGGATGAAGGGGGATCTGGGCGGCCTCGTGCGCGGCGCGTTGGCGATCGATCAGCTCAAGAGCGGCGATCAGGTGCTCATCGCCGAGGCGTGTACACATCACCCCATCACCGAGGACATCGGGCGGGTCAAGATCCCCCGCTGGCTGCGCCAGTATGTGGGCGGCGCGCTGGAGATCGAGGTCAAGTCCGGCCGTGACTTCCCCGAGGACCTCAGCCCCTACGCCTTGGTGGTTCACTGCGGCGGCTGCGTCTGGAACCGCAGGGCGGTCCTCGCCCGCCAGCTGCGCTGCGCCGAGGCGGGCGTGCCCATGACCAACTATGGGCTGGCCATCGCCTTTACGCTGGGCGTCTTTGATCGCGCCTTGGGGCCTTTTGGCGGCCTCGACGCTTTTCGTTGAGCGTGGTTTTCGTTGAGCGTCGGGGCTAGGCGTTGACGTCCACGCCGAGGCGGCGCGACTGCTTATAGAGCATCCAGCCCCCCCAAGCTAAGGCCAAGAGGATCAGCGCCGCGCCGATGTAGTGGGCGGCGTAGGCCAACACGCGGTCATAGCGCAGGAGGCCGAGCTTGCCCAGCAGATACTCCCAGTCATGGCCCTCGATCTCCTTGCCCGTGCCGCCGCCGAGCAGCATCAACTCCAAGGCCCGCGCATCGCCGATGTATGGCGCCAGATCCATCAGGCTCTGCCCCACCCACCACAGGCCAATCGAGGCGCCGAAGGGATCGCGCTGGCGCAGGAAGGCGATGGCGACGACGAAGGGCACGAGCAGCTGAAAGAGGGAGCCGCCGAGGAACATGATGAACTCGCCAAAGAGCATCCCCATGATCGTGTGCCCCGCCTCATGAAAGACGAGATCAACCCCATGCCACCAGCTCCGCATCACCTCGCCGCTGGAGAGGGTGCGGGTGACGAAGTAGAGGCCCCAGGCGAGGAAGGTGACGTAGACGAGGGCGCGCCCCGCGAAGAAGTAGGGGTTGACCTTGTCCTCTTCCAGCTCAAAGAGCATCGCCTTGAGCCAAGCGCGTTGGCGCTCAAAGCGACGCGGGGGATCGACGAAGACGATGGGCGGGCGCGCCTTGGCGAAGATGACTTGGCATTGAGGGCAGCTGGGCGTGGAGGGCGGCAACGGGTTAAAACCGCACTTCGGGCAATGAGAGAGGGGCATCGTCAAGCTCGATTAGCCACGATCATCAGCGGATGAGGCTTTCAGGCTGGGGAGGAGCCCCTTGATCTGATCTCCGCCGATGACGACCTGGATTTTGTCGATCTGGCTGGCGATCTCCTTGAGGGTCTCCAGCTCCTTGAGGCGCATCAAGGTGGGGCGCTCTGCCATGAGCTGCGCCGCGTTGGCCATCACCCGCGTCGCCGCCGCCTCTTCGCGGCGCAGGATCACGTTGGCGGTCGCCCGCTTCTCCGCCTCGATCACTTGGTTAAACAGGAGCTTCATCTCGCCGGGCAGGATGATGTCCTTGAGCCCCACACGCTGCACCTCGATGCCCACCGGCGCCGCCTCTGGGCGTGTGCGCTCCAAGAGGTACTTCGTCAGCGCGTCGCGGCCCTCAAGCAGCTGATCGAGCGTCTGGCTGGCCACATAGTCGCGCACGGCGAGCTGGATCATGCTGTAGAGCAGCTCCTTGGGCTCGGCGGCGATGTGGGCGTGGGTCGCGGGATCAAGCGGGCGCCACTCCGCCATCAACGACATCCGCAGCGTGACCTTATCCAGCGTCATCAGCTCTTGGCCGCTGACGGCCAGCATCTGACGGCGCATATCCAACACACGGATCGAGGTCGGCGCCTTGGGCGTGCTCCAAAACGCGTAGCGGCCTGGATCGAGCACCTGCTCAAACCGCCCCTGGCGATAGAGCAGCCCGCGCTGGTGCTGGGCGATGAGCGCGCGCGTGACCTGATCGTTGGGCAGGAGGTTGAGGACGCGCTCATCCTCGATCAGCGGCTCAAGCACGGATAGCCGCTTCAGCTCCAAGGTCGGCTCCAAGGTCCAGTAGCGGTAGAAGCCGGGCTGGAGGACCGACTGCGGCTGCGCGTTCTTATAGAGGATGACGCGCTCATCATCGCCGACGGTCACCTCCGCCCAGCTGTCCTTGTCCAGCAGCGCGCGGACCGCGGCGGACCGCGGCGGCGCCTCGTCGAGGCTGATGAGCTTGACCTCCACCGTGGGATCGAGCCGCCAGTAGCGATGGTAGCCTGGCTCAAGGCGCTTGATGGGGTGGCCCTCGCGGTAGAGCACCCCGCGCTCCCGCTCGCCGACGCGGATCTCCGCGAAGCTGTCCTTGGGCAGCAACGCGCGGATGGGAGGGCTGGCCTCAAAGAGCGGCTGACGGGTGTCAAAGCGCTCAAGGGTGTACGCGACGCCCCACAGGCCGCCGAGGCGATGCTCGCCAGGGCCCAAGAAGCGCTCGGGGAGGCCGTCGCGGAGGGCGACGGCGCGCTCATGCAGCTCGATCTTAAACTTAGGCATCATCGCCTCCTGATTCGCGCGCGCCGCGCTGGATGGGTAGACAAGCAAACAAAGGCCGACGGCGCCACGCCCGATCGTCGCGGGCGACGCGCCACGAGGCGACGCGCCGCGCGCTTGGATCACGAGGCGCGCTGGGGTTGAAGGTGGCCGCAGATCTGGGCCTCACCGCTGCGCGACGAGGCTGAGATCAAGGCGCCCATCGACCCGGAGCGCGCCCAGGATCTCCGAAGAGACGCTTGAGCGTGATCACCGCCGACCCACTCAGGTTTTTTCCAAAACAGTGATCCCTGTTTGTGGGTAGGAGCTGGGATGAGTGGCCCAGTGCGTCTTCCAATTTCGCCACCGCCCGAGAGTCGGGCGGAAGGGATTCGAACCCTTAATCCTTGGGGTAGAGCGTGGCTCTGGAACACACAAACCAAACACATCGAGCAAATCACATTACAGGACAAAGTCTCAAAGATTCTGTGAAGCTCAACGTGTGGCAGGGCGCCATGAAATGAACCCGCTCTGTAGGCGCGGGCGTGGAATCACCCGCGCTTAAAGCCTGACTACGGCGCGTTGGCTGCCGAGCAGGCGTCTCTCCTTAAAATGAGTGCAGTGATTATCTTTGAAATGATCCATCTCGGGGATATCGCGCGCTTATTCTTTAAATCGATCGCGTTGATGTCAAATAGAAAATCGACGTCGGTCAATAACCGAAGTTCGCCAAGCGCATGGTGATCTGCTCCAAGGCGCCTCGAAAGTGCTCATTCTCGGGCTCAAAGGCCATGGCGGTGCGCAGCAGACAGGCGGCCTCATAGAGGGCGGGGGCCACGGCGTCGCTGTGCCCACGGGCTTGGCTGAGCGTCGCCTTGGCGACCCGCCAGTAATAATCCCCCGTGCCCGTCTCGCCTCGCCTGCGCTGTTTGCGACGCGCCACCTGCTCCATGTCCTCTTGGCTCAAGCGCAGGCGTTGACCTTGGCTCTCCTTGAGCCCTTGATCATAGACACGGCGGCGCTCAGGGCTCTTGAGCACGCTATAGGCTTCGTTGACGCGCCGATAGGCGCGGTTGACCAGCGCCAACGTCGAGGCGCTCTCGCCGTGAAAGAGATCAGGGTGAATTCGCCGGGTCAGCGCGTGGAAGTGCGCTTGAAGATCGGCCTCGGAGATGTCGGCCTCGACGCCCAGGATCTCGTAGTAGTTGCCCGTGTCCAAGATCCCATCGACGCGGATGAGGACCTGGAGCGGGTTACCAATGGACGGCGTGGGCTGCTGCGGCAGGCTGCCCGTCGTGGGGCGCGGCAGGCTGCCCGTCGTGGGGCGCGGCGGCTGAAAGCTCAACGCGCTGCGCAGGCCTGTGACGAACGCCTTGAGCCACGCCTGCGCCTTGGGATCGAGGTACAGGCTCACCTTAAGGCCATGGCTCTGATTGGGCTGCGCTTGAACGCCCCGGACAATGCCCATCACCTGGAGCGGCTCGTCTACCCCCGGCAAGTGTAGCGAGATGACGACCTCCACCCCGACCGCCACGGCCGCGTGATGGGTGATCCCCGCCACCTGCTTGCAGAGCTGCTGATCATAGAAGGCCAAGAAGCGGTGAGGGTCCTCAAACCGCATCACTGAGTTGATCGCGCTGGGGGAGAGGGGCTGATCCATAAAACACTCGCTCACCGACGGGCTGCATTATTCTTTTTTTCGTCGCGCGCCGATTGGCGCCGCGCCATTTTATCAATTCGCTTTAAAATACAAAGATTTAATCCGAGCATAAGGCCGCAAAACCTGGGGCTGAGGTGGCCTCGGCCCCCTTATTCTTTGTCCTGCCTTCCCTTTTTCCCTAGATTGTGGGGACGCTTATACCCTCCGCGTCTTTTTGATAATGAAAGGATTGCGCGGGTATGACAGCCCTGTCATAGATTTCGCCCTCGGGGCCACCCCCTCCCCTCAAGTGTTCAACCTGATCCGTCGAGCTTCGCGCTGGTGCGGAGGTTGCAGGAACGGCCCCGGATTTTCAACTCGGAGGGCGACCATGCCAAAGAAGAAAGCCAAGGTCAATTCAGCGCCCGGGTTGAAGCCTGAGCGCTCCAGCCCCACTGAGAGCGAGCTCGACAGCGTGCGCATGTACCTCTCCAAGATCGGCGGCGTAAAGCTGCTGTCGCGGGAAGAGGAGGTGGAGATCGCCAAGCGCATCGAGGAGGCCCGCGAGGGGGTGCTGGATGGCATCTTGTCAACGCAGATGGGCGTCTACACCCTGGTGGGGCTGCCGCGCAAAATCCGCAAGGGCGTCTACAACCTCCGTGAGGTGCTCGACGGCAGCTCAAACCAAGAGCCTGATCCCAAGAACGGCCTGACGGGGATCGAGCGCGTGGAGGCCATCGCCTTAGAGATCCGCAGCGTCGCCCGCGCGCGGCTGCGCAGCGCCCAGCGCGTGACCAAGACCGCCCGCCGTAAGAACCGTGACTACGATCAAGAGCTGCGTGATCTGGTCGTTCAGATGAACGTCAACTGGCGCGTCATCGAGGGCATCGTTGAGACGCTCACCTCCACCCGCGACGAGATCCGTGATTGGCGGCGCTTCATCGAGGAGTGCGAGACCATGGCGGGGGTCAGCGTCGATGTCCTGTGTGGCTCAGCGCCGCCGAACCCCGCAGCGGGCCTCGATGAGGTTCAGTGGTCTGAGCTGGTGCAGACCGCCTCTAAGCGCCTCCAGCGCATCAAAGAACTGGAGAGCCGCGTAGGGATGCCCATCGACGAGCTTGAGGCGGTCGTGGCGCGGCTGCGGCGCGATGTGCGTAACCTGGAGCGGGCCAAGAGCGAGATGATCTTGGCCAACCTCCGCCTCGTCGTCAGCATCGGCAAGCGCTACCTCAACCACGGGCTGCACTTCTTGGATCTCATCCAAGAGGGCAACATCGGGCTGATGCGCGCCGTCGATAAGTTTGAGTATCGCCGGGGGCATAAGTTCAGCACTTACGCCACCTGGTGGGTGCGTCAAGCCATCACCCGCGCCATCGCCGATCAGGCCCGCACCATCCGCATCCCGGTACACCTCATCGAGACGATCAACAAGATCACGCGCACCGCGCGGCAGATGGGCCAGGAGCTGGAGCGGGCGCCGACGCCCGAGGAGATCGCTGAGCGCCTGGACATGACCCCTGAGCAGGTCCGCCGCGCTTTTAAGATCAGCCGCCCGCCGGTCTCCTTGGAGACGCCCGTCGGCGACGATGACAGCCAGCTGGGGGACTTTATCGAGGACACCAACCTGCCCTCGCCCTCGGAGATGACCACGCAGACGCTGATGAGCGAAGAGACAGCTCGCGTGCTCGACACGCTCAGCCCCCGCGAGGCCAAGGTCCTGCGGCTGCGCTTCGGCATCGGCGTGCGCAGCGATCACACGCTGGAGGAGGTCGGCCAGGTCTTCGATCTGACCCGTGAGCGCATCCGCCAGATCGAGGCCCAGGCCATCCGTAAGCTGCGCCAAACCCACCGCGCCTCTAGCCTGCGCGCCTTCTTTGAGCACCCCTGATCCACGCCCACCCCGATCCCCATCAAGTGACATGACCCGCAGATCCATCACGCTCCTCATGGGGCTGGCGCTGCTGATCGGCGCCTTCTTCGCCTTTGATCTTCATCACCTGCTCACCTTCGAGGGGCTGGCGGCGCGGCGCGCCGCGCTCCTGACGCTCAAGGCCGCCCACCCCATCGCCGCCGCCTTGATCTTCTTCATGGTCTATACGCTCACAACGGGGCTGTCGTTGCCTGGGGCCAGCGCCTTGGCGCTGCTGGCTGGCGCGCTCTTTGGCCTCCCCCTGGGCGTGGCGCTCGTCTCCTTCGCCTCGACCCTCGGCGCCACCCTCGCCTTCCTCAGCGCGCGCTGGCTCTTGCGCGACGCCGTGGCGCGGCGCTGGCCCGAGCGGCTGGCGCTGATCGATGAGGGCGTCGCCCGTGAGGGCGCCCTCTACCTCTTTGGGCTGCGGCTGACGCCCGTCTTCCCCTTCTTTATCATCAACCTCGCGCTGGGGCTGACGCGTATGCGCGTGTGGACCTTCGCTTGGGTGAGCCAGCTGGGGATGCTGCTGGGCACGATCTTGTTCGTCAACGCGGGGACGGCGCTGGCGCAGCTCAAGGGGCCGTCGGGGATCCTCTCCCCACGGCTCCTCCTGGCCTTCACGCTGTTGGGGATTACGCCCTTGCTGACCAAGCGCTTGATGTCCTGGCTGCGGGCACGGCAGGTCGAGGCCGCCTAGCCGCGATCCCAGCGCTCGACGCGGCGCGCGCCGTGGCCAGGGAGGTCATAGTCCAAGGCAGCAGCCAAGGCGAAGCGCGTCGGCGACCAGGTGGGGCGCTTGGCCGCCAACATCCGCAGCACCGCCTCAACCGCCTCACCGCCCTCCAAGGCCAGATCCGGCCAGCGCGCCGGATCGACCACCGCGCGGCTGATGACCTGCGCCGGGCGATCCGGCGTCAGCGGCCAACAAGCGCGGGTGACGCGGGTCGCCTTGAGCCCCAGCTGATAGATCGCGCTCTTGAGGAAGGCCACCCGCTTGACGCTGGGCTCGATGAGGTGGATGGGGCGCTCAGGCTCCAAGCACGCGAGGCAGAGGCCGGGCACCCCGGAGCCTGAGCCGACGTCGATCAGCTCCAGATCATCGCGGAGGTTGGGCCACACGGCGCAGGCGTCAAGCCAGTCGGTCAGCGGCGCGCTGAGGGCCTGGGGGCCGGAGAGGTTGTGGGTCTTGGCCCAGCGCGCGCGCAGCTCAAAGAAGGCGGCGAGGCGGGCCTCATCGACGCGGGCGGCCAGCCCCGCCGCCTCAGCCGCCGCGTTGAACATCAGCGATCACCTGGAGCATCTCTTCGTGGATGTGACCGTTGCTGGCGATGAGCGCGCCCTTGAGGAGATCAGGCGGCGCCCCGCCCCAGCCCGTCGCCCGCCCACCGGCCTCCTGCACCAAGCACAGCCCCGCCGCCAGATCCCAAGGGCTGAGGCGATCCTCCCAGTAGCCATCGAGCCAGCCTGCGGCGGTGAAGGCCAGATCCAAGGCCGCTGAGCCCGCCCGCCGGATCCCCTGGCCGCGCTTGAGGAAGGCGGCGAGGCGATCGACGTTGTTGTCTGGGTTTTGGCGGCGGTCATAAGGGAAGCCCGTGGCCAAAAGCGCGCCCTCTAAGCGCGGCGTCTGGCTGACCTTGAGCGGCGCCCCGTCGCGAAAAGCGCCGCCGCCGCGCGTGGCATAGAAGGTCCACCGCCGCAGCGGCTCGTGGACGACGCCCAAGGCGACCCCCGTCGCATCGACCAGGGCGATGGAGACGCAGAGCTGCGGGAAGCCGTGGGCGAAGTTGGTGGTGCCGTCGAGGGGATCGACATACCAGGTGCGCGCGGCGGCCTCTCGGCGCCCACCGCCCTCCTCGGCCACGATCCGATCCTGTGGGCAGGCCCGCGACAACCCCTCCACGATCAGCGCCTCCGCCGCGAGGTCGATCTCCGTCACCAAGTCCACCTCGCCCTTAAAGGACACCGCGCGGCCCTGATCCCAGGCGGCGGCGATGAGGCGCCCCGCCGACTCGGCGATCTGACGGGCCACGCCCAGCTCAGCCATAAACTCCATCACCCCAGCTCCTCCCAGGCGAGATCGTGAATCTGAGGCCGCAGCGCACGGATGCCCTCAAGGCCCACGCGGCTCGGCGAGACGCGGTTGGTCAAGAGGACCATGACCACGGCGCGCTCTACATCGATCCAGATTGAGGTGCCTGTAAAGCCCAAATGCCCCACAGCGCGGCGGCTGAAGCGCGCGCCGGAGGTGGAGCGGCCTGGGGTGGGGGTGTCCCAGCCCAGGGCGAAGCTGCCGCGTGGGTGCATCCAGCGGGGATCGAGGAGCGCGGCGAGGGTTGAGGCGCGCAACCCCAGCGCCGCGCCGTCGCCGCGCAGCCCCCGCAGATAAGCAGAGGCCAGGGAGAGGACGTCATCCAGGCGGCCGAAGAGGCCCGCGTGCCCGGCGATCCCACCCATCGTCCAGCAGTTATCATCGTGGACCTCCCCTTGGAGGAGCCGCGCGCGCCAAGGGCACCGCTCCGTCGCCGCGCAGGCCTCATCGCGCTGCGGCGCCGTGCCCCTCAGCGGACGAAAAGACAAGGCCTCGGCCCCATGACCCGGCAAGGTGGACCACGCCACCTCCAAGGGGCGATCCGCCCGCGCGCAGATCTGCTCCAGGAGCATAAAGCCCAGATCGCTATAGACCTCGCGGGCGCCGGGCGGCTGCTCTAGGGCGGCGCCGCGCGCGAGGCGCTGGATCATGGCGCGGGCTGAGCTGAGCTGCCCCGCGCGCAGGGCGGCGCGCCCCAAGCCCTCGAAGTACGGGCGGTGGGCGGGCAGGCCGCTGGAGTGGTTGAGGAGGCGCCACAGCGGGGCGGCGGCCAGGGCAGGATCAGCGACCTCGATCAGATCACCGATCGGCGCCTCCAGATCGAGGCGCGCCTCGTCGATCAGCCGCAAGGCCCAAGTCAGCGTGGTCAACGGCTTGGTCAATGAGGCCAGATCAAACCAGGTCTCGGCGCTGACGGCGAGGCCTCCATCGGGCTGGTGGCGCCCCACGAAGGCGCGGCGCGGCGGATCATCGCCGGCGATCAGCCCAAACGCGAAGCCCGGCGCGACCCGCTCATGGGCGGCGCGGCGCAGCCGCTGCTCGATCAACATCATGGCGAAGCCCTCCTCTTAAGCTCAGGGTTCGCTCAGGGCCACAGCGACTTCGGCAGCGCGTTTTGCTGGAGCAGGCTGAGCAGATCCATGGAGATCGCCACCATCCAATGCAAAAAGACCCCGCCCCAGATGGAGCGATAGCGCATGGCCATCACCCCCAGCGCGACGCCGGCGATGATCGCCCCCAGGCTCTCGCTGAGCGTCTTGGGGTAGTGGAGCATACAGTAAGGGATCACCATCACGAAGACGGCGCCGACCCCCATAAATCGGCGCAGCCCCTCCAACATAAACCCGCGAAAGAGGAACTCCAGGGCCAAAAACTGAAGACCATAGGCCAGCTCCCAGACGATCAGATCAAAGGCGCTGCGGTTGGCGTGGACGTAGAACGGATAGATGCGCTGATAGTCCTCGCTGAAGGAGACGACGATCACGGGCACGATCACGATCAGGTAGAGGGCGAGGTAGATCCGAAAGTGCTGCGTGAAGCCCTTGAAGCTGAGGTAGTAATCGCGCAGGCGTCGCCGCGTCAGCTTGAGGAAGAGGGCGGGGATGAGCAGGTAGCCCAGCACGCACAAGGCCACCCAGTGCAGGAGGCTCATCAGCGGATACCACGGGTGGCTGCGGATCGAGTTGAAGTAGAAGGCTTGCTCCTCTTGCACCCCGAAGTGACGCCCGAAGAGATCGGCGAAGACCATCTCCGAGCCGCCGAACTGCATCACGGTCAAGCCCAAGGTCGCCACCAAGAGGATCCCCGCCTCAAAGGGGCCGAACTGAGCGCCCTCCTCGCGGGGGATATCCATAAAATCACGGATGTCTGATAGCTTCACGCTGACCTCATCTCCAAAAGGTGCCCTGATCCCACGGATGGACAGCGGCTTCAAGGCTTTGGCGTGGCGCGACGACGGTTTCTCAAATATCAAGGCATCGGCAATGACTTCATCCTCTTGGATCTGCGGGGAGATCCGGCGGGTACAACGGCCATCGACGCGGCGGAGGCGACGCGGCTGTGCCATCGCCGCTTTGGGATCGGGGCCGATGGCCTGCTCTTGGTGTTCGATGGGCCGCGGATGGCGGTGATCAACGCCGACGGCAGCCGCCCGGAGATGTGCGGCAACGGGCTGCGCTGCGTGGCGCGCTACCTCGACGAGGTGGGCGAGCCCGTGGAGGTGATTCAAACCGACGCGGGGCCACACCGCGCGTGGGTGAGGCCCGAGGACGTGGAGATCGCGCTGCCCTCGGCGCGGGATCTCGGCGAGGCGAGCATAGAGATCGAAGGGCGGGTCTTTGAAGGGCGGCGGATCAGCACAGGCAACCCCCACTTTGTCCTCTTCGGGGCGTGGTCAGAGGCCGATGTGCGCTGCTGGGGGCCGCAGATCGAGCGCCACGCCATGTTCCCCAAGGGGGTCAACGTCTCCTTCGCCACGATCTTAGGCCCCGCGCACGTCAACCTATTGGTCTGGGAGCGCGGCTGCGGGGCTACGCTGGCCTGCGGGACCGCAGCGACGGCGACGGCCTGCGCGGGGTGGCTTGAGGATCGCCTCGATCCGTCGGTGCGGGTGCGCTTGCCGGGCGGGCGGCTGTGGATCAGCGGCGGCGTCGCCGCGCCGCGCCTGCGTGGCCCCGCTGAGCGCGTCTTCGAGGGCGTGATCACGACCGAGGGCGGGTGAGGGCGTGGGCTTTGACTTCAACGCGCCGGTGGATCGGCGGGGCAGCCACAGCGTCAAGTACGATCTACGCGCCGCCAAGTTCGGCGTCGAGGACGCGCTGCCGCTGTGGGTCGCCGACATGGACCTGCCGACGCTGCCCGCGCTGACCGAGGCGCTGATCGCCCGCGCGGCCCACCCGATCTATGGCTACACGCTGGCCCATGAGGACATCTACGCGGCGATCATCGACTGGCAGCGGCGGCGCCACGGCTGGGCGGTGTCGCGCGACTGGATCACGCTGACGCCCAACGTCGTGCAGGGCCTCGCGCTGTGCGTGCAGGCCCTGACGCGGCCCGGCGAGGGCGTCGTGACGTTTACGCCGGTCTACGATCCCATCACGGGCGTGATCACGCGCAATGGTCGGACCCTACAGAGGGCGCCGCTGCGCCTGGAGGCGGGGCGCTACCGCTTGGATCGCGGGGCCTTGGAGGCGGCGTTGACCCCCTCGACGCGCCTGCTGCTCTTGTGCAGCCCGCATAACCCCACGGGGCGTGTTTGGCGCGCGGCGGAGCTGGACATCATCGCCGAGATCGCCCAAGCCCACGAGCTGATCATCGTCAGCGATGAGATCCACGCCGATCTGGTCTTCGCCGAGCACCCACACACGCCAGTGGCCCATCACAGCCCCGAGTTGGCGGCGCGCAGCGTCACGCTCTCCTCTCCGGGCAAGACCTTCAACACGCCGGGCTTGATGGCGGCCTACGCCATCACCCCCGACGCGGGGCTGCGAGCGCGGCTGGGGCGGATCATCGAGGCGCAGTACCTCCACGGCCCCAACCTCTTTGGCTTGGTGAGCCTGGAGGTGGCCTACCGCGAGGGCGAGGCGTGGTATCAGGCGCTCATCGACCACCTCCGAGGCAACATTCAGCGCGCGGCGGCCTTCACGCGCGCCCGCCTCCCCGGCGTCACGCTGACGCCGCCCGAGGCGACCTACCTCTTGTGGCTCGATATGCGCGGACTGGGGCTGCCTCCCGCCGAGATCCAGCGCCGCGCGCTGCATGAGGCGGGCTTGGCGCTCACCCCAGGCGAACAATATGGCCCTGAGGGGCTGGGCTTTATGCGCATGAACGTCGGCATGGGTCGCCCGATCTTGGAGGAGGCGCTGCGGCGGCTGGAGCGGGCCTTTGGGGCGGAGGCGCGCGACGCCGAGGGCTCGCTTTAAGCGTCGAGGCGGTCTATCTTGGCGCGCAGATCATCACCGTGAGCGAGACATGAGCGCACCCGAAAGCCTTGAAAACCTCCGCGCCCTCCTCAATGACCGCTATGAGCTCTTGGATGAGCTGGGCCGAGGCGGGTTTGGCGCGGTCTATCGGGCCAGGCAGCGATCCACCAACCAGATCGTGGCGATCAAGCGGCTATCGCTACCGGATGTGGACTATGAGGGCTTCGAGGCGGAGCAAGAGCAGCGCTTCCTGCGTGAGATGGCGCTCTTGGGCAAGCTGCGCAGCTCCTACGTCGTGGGGCTGCTGGACGCGGGCTATGATGAGGGCCCTTGGATGGCCTTGGAGCTGATCGAGGGCCAAGAGCTGTCGATCCTCCTCGGCCAAGAGGCGCTCAGCGTCGAGGAGGTCCTGCGCTTGATCTCCCAGGTGCTGGAGGCCGTCGCCGAGGCCCACGGCCATGGGATCGTCCACCGTGACCTCAAGCCTCAAAACATCATGATCTCGGGCAGCGGGGTGCGGCGGAACGCCAAGGTCTTCGACTTTGGCATCGCCGGGGTACAAGAAGCCCTGCGCGACACGGGCTATGACAACATCACCAAGGGCGGCGTGGCCTTGGGCACCCCTGCCTACATGGGCCTGGAGCAGTTTAAGGACTTCATCGAGCCTCGCCCCGAGAGCGACGTCTACGCCATCGGCGTCGTCCTGCTTGAGTCGCTGATCCGCGAGCGCGTCTTCGCCGATCCCAACCCCATCGTCGTCTACGACGCCAAGCAGAGGCCGATCCCCATCGACCGGGCGCTGAGCAAGACCAAGCTGGGCAAGGTGATCAAGAAGGCCTGCGCGGTGAACCCCGATGATCGCTACCCGACCGCCAAGGAGATGCTTGAGGCCATCGATCGGATCATCCAAGACTCCCAGGCCATCGCCGAGGTCAACGCCGCGCTGAGCCGGCGCCCCAAGCCACCGACGCCGCCGCCTGTGGATGAGCTGAGCGACACGGTTCAAGAGGACGGCGCGCGCTTTGGGCGAGGAGAGAAGACCGACGCGCCCCTTGATCAAGAGTCAATTA
The DNA here is from genome assembly GCA_018813065.1 of Myxococcota bacterium. Taxonomy (GTDB): domain Bacteria; phylum Myxococcota_A; class Bradymonadia; order UBA7976; family UBA1532; genus JAHJCH01. The sequence continues at coordinate 26,217 of JAHJCH010000171.1, read as the reverse complement.
TGTTCTTGATCCAAAAGAACAAGAAGAAATCGCGTCTTTTAAGAATTAAGATCATCGCGGTCATTCTGATCGCGTTGATTGCAATCATTGTTTTATTCTTCAACTACAAAATGGCCCAAAAAGACGAGTTAAACAAACAAGAAGTGCCTGTAAAAGTAAAAATGACCACATCGAGTGAAGAATAAGTCATCAATGAGCCCAAATGAACAGAATCCACCGGAGCTAAAAGACATATCTCATCAATTTAAAAGTGAGATAAATGAAAAAAGCGCTTATCGTATTGTCAGAAAAATAGCGCAAGGTGGTATGGGCACGGTATGCGAAGCAATACACTGCGGCGCAAATGGCTTCGAGAAGCGTGTTGCCATTAAGCAGCTCTTACCAAAGCTATCTGATGACCAAGTCTTTGTATCTCTATTTGTTACAGAAGCAAAATTAGTCGCAAACCTTGTCCATGAAAATATCATCCAGATATACCAGCTCAATCGATACCAGGGCGGCTATTACATTGTGATGGAATATGTACATGGGCTATCTCTCGCTGAATTTATCCAAAGACACAAAGATAAACATTTAGGAGAAGAACTCGCGGTCTTTATTGTAAGTCGAATCGCGAGAGGGCTTGCTCATGCACATTCGAGGCGCAACGCGCAAGGTGAATCACTAAAGATTGTACATCGTGATGTATGCCCGAATAATACGCTTATCACAACAGAAGGCCTACCTAAACTGGGTGATTTTGGTATCGCGACCGCAGCAAATCGTATGCTTATTAAATCTGAGAATGGTTGGCCCTGGGGCAAAGTCGCCTATATGTCACCTGAGCAAGCAAAAGGGCAGGTATTAGATCATAGATCAGATCAATACTCGCTTGGATTAGTTCTTTTCGAGCTACTCGCGATGCAACGTGCGCGCAAACCGTGGTTTAGAAGCCCGCTTGTGGCTGCATCTCAGGGCTGGGTAGACTGGGATGCCCTCCCGAAGTTTGTCTCTCGTCGTCTGCGCAAGCTGCTCTCTCGTATGCTCGATAAAGACCCTAAAAATCGCTATGAGAGCACCGATGAGCTGGCGATGGCCCTTGAGTATCACATTTATCGCAAAGGTTATGGTCCAACAATCATGATGCTGGAGACGTATATGCGTGAGCTGTGCCCGGATTTATACGGCGCGAGTTGATCCGAGCGAACCCGTTAAAAAAAATAGCGAGAGACCTCGCCATGTGTTAGATAGACGCACCTCGGATAATCCGCGGGCTTTCAGCGTAAACACACCACAAGTGAGGGCCGATGCGATCACTTACACTGCTCCTCCCATTGATGCTCGCGGCGGGCTGCGTCGGCCAAGGCACGGCGTCCAGCAATGAGATCAACGATCTGCGCCTGGAGGTCACGCGCCTCAAGGTGCTGCTCGCCGAGTCCTCGGCGGGGGCCGCCTTTGGCGCGTGTCGCAGCGAGCGCTACAACCTTGCCACCCACGGGACGGACGAGCCGACGATGATCTACCAGATGCGCTACGATCAGAACCGCAAGTTGGAGATCCTTGAGGAGTACGATCTCGACCTCCTCAATCAAGACTCACCCGTGAGGAAGACCGAGATCGCTTATGACGATGAGGGCCGTGTCAAACAGATTGATCGTTATGACTTCCTGTTGAGCGATGGTGAGTCCCCCGCCCTCAGCCAGCGCTTCGAGTACACCTGCGCTGAGTAGCACCCACAGCGGGGATAGATGGCGCCCCAAAAGAGCACATGGAGGCCAGTTGCTCCGGCTGGCCAACTGCTCTGGTTCAATACTCCGGTCACTTTTTTGGGTCAAGGGCAGCCTCTTCGCGTAACCCCTTGAAATCATTAGAATGGCCATCGTGTTCACTCGAAATGAGAAACCTTTAGTTTCAAGGGCTTACAAAAAGTGACCGGACTGTTGATGATTGTGTCCGCGATTGCGCAGACGCATCCATTGTGTTTGTTGATGGCAAAGTACTGCACGGCCGAGAGTTTTGCTTGAAGTGGGGAGTAGGGAAGTCTATCTTCGATTCGTCAGAAAAAGTTTTGACGGGGATAGGGTTGAAAAATCGACTGATTAAGGCGGACTTTATAGTTACCTTATCCTCCTTATACCGAAGGGCCATTTTTAAGGTCCTTTAAAAGGCACATTCAAATCGAAAGGGGACTCTAATCAATGAAACTGAGCCAATTCTGGCAAAACTTGAGCGCTTTTGCGCTTGCATTCCCCATTTTTCAGGATGGTTCGGCGCTTCGCGCACAGGAAGGAGCCCCCAAGGATGAAATTCCTATTGAGGACTTCGCCGCACAAACACGTGTTGTCGGTTCATGGCTTGCAACCGTCGGTATCGACGGACTGGAAATCCAGGTCTATGAAATGCCCGGCAATCCAGACAATGTGGTCTATATCGCACCGTATCACTTCGCACTCGATAATAATGGAAAAGTTGATATCCGTGAGGTCAAGACAACCTTTGATAAAAATGGATCAGGTAAAATTAGGCTAGTTCTTACTCTAGTTCGAAATCCTCAAGGAACCCGCAGTAAAATTGCTGAGCAGCTTCGGTTCCACGGGATAAAACCCAATATCACCGAAGCTAACGTAAATCCAGCGGACATCCTATCAGTTCAGGTCCAAGACATCACGCCAAACCTTAAAGATGAGATTCGTTTTAAACCTGTCGAAGAGCGCTTTCCCTCTGGAAGAACGCTTGAAATCGACGCTTTGGTTTCCGAGGATCTTAAAGGGCAGTTCATAAAGTGGATCCAGGATGAAGGTGGTCTTCGATTCCGCATCATTCAGCGCGTATTCGGAGAAAGCATCGAATGGGAGTCGACCCTTACACTTCAGACGCAGTTTCTCCAGGCAATTCATAATGAAATGGAAGTTCAGGGTCCAGTAATCGCCGGAAACATTAAAGAAGCAAAACCGCCCTACGTGACACGCAAGCAGCTTGATGAAATCATCGACCGCGCACGTAATCACGTTCGGGGAGAAATGCGGATCATGGGCGACCCCAACATGTCACACCCTATCATCAGGCAACTCGATGCTCTGACACAGGAAGCCTTCAAGGGCGAAACGATTTTTTTTGAAGACGAAGACGTTTGGGGCCGGATGGATACGCAGAACTTGACCAAAAATGGCCTTCAACCCAGTAAAATTAACAACTTTTTGGACGATATGAAAAAAAAATCCGATGTGCAACGCAGTGAATCGATGAAAACTGGCGGCAGTGCCAATGCCAACGTTTTCGGGGTTTTCAAGGCTGGTGCGAGCGGTAACTATGAAAGTAGTAGCTCTTACCACCAAGTCGACGAGAATTCCATGGTCTGGCAAAGGAAGGGTGACATCGAAGTTCCCGTCGGCTTTGAACTCTATCGCCTGAGCAATGCTTTCGTGGACAAGGCGCGGGATATTGGCGTACGAGGTCTGAAGACAAGGAAGGCAATCGCCGAGTCGCAGATGGTGATTACCACGCAGAGCCCACCGACCTGGGTCGTGCGCTCTGTGCAGGTGGATCGCTACGCGCACGAGAATTTCGTTAAGGTGCTGAACTTCGTTTTGGGCAAGGCCACGCAGACCGACCCCAGCAAAACGCCCGAGCTTCTCACTCCCCCAATCGCTATCGAATCCAAGATGGAATTTGGCGACAAGAACAAGCCGCTTATTCTTCGTCGTGGTCAGCGCTTTGAGTTGGTGAAGCTCACTTCGCCTGGTGATGAACCCAAAGACAAACCCTATGGATACACACTAACAGTGATTCTAAACAACGAAGCAGGAGATAACATCGTTCATCAACTCGCTGTGAAGGGAAAAATCTCTGGCGAGATTCTTCCACTAAACGCCGAGCCCGGACCGATCAAGTACCTGGCCATGGGAGACGTGATTTATATCATGATTCGAGGCCCAGAGGCATTCACTAAGCCCAGTGGTAAGGGAGAAGTTGACACTAAGAAATAAGGCCCCAGGAACAAACACAATTCGCATATTCTTTTAAGTTTTTTTATGATTAATCAAACTTAATCCAAGCTAAAAAACGCCTAATCCACCTTGGGCTTGCGCCCTGCCTCCACCACGCGACCCTTCCAGACCGCCCCGCGCCCCGAAGTGATGCGCCATGCGCTGTTTAAAAAGATCAACAACACAAAGAGCATCCCTAATGGGAAGGTCCAAAAGAGCCCCCAACGATAGCCGTTGCGGTGATGCCCCACCGCGTCCATCAGCAGGAGCGCCCCGGCGGTGAGCAACTCCAAGATCAGGTGCGGCGCGTTGATCGCCCCGCCCATGACCCAGATGATGCCGTTTTTGAGCACAAGCACAAAGGGTAACAATGTGAAAATAAAGAGAAATGTTGTTACCCACGCCGTCACGCTCAGGCGATAGCCCAGGGCCGGAAAGAGGTTCTTCGTCCAGCCCGACCAGATCTCCGCCAGGCCCGTGTACATCCGACAGGAGAAGACCGCCGGGGCAAAGTAGAGCCGGAAGCACACCCCCTCGGCTTTGGCCCGCTTGGCGAAGTCCACGTCGTCAAGCACGCTGTTGTAGATGGCCTCGTGGCCCCCAAGCCGATCATAGGCGGTCCGCGTAAAGAGCAGGCATTGGCCGTTGGCGAGCGCCTGGGGCTTGTCAGGATCGTTGACCTCTTGCAGCGGGTTGCCCAAGGCGATGATCGCCCCCATCCGCGTCTGGATCACACGCTCCCAGAAGCTCTGCACTTCTAAGGCGCCTAGGCCCGAGGCCATCTCCGCCCCTTGCGCCAAAGCGCGGCCTATCAGGCGGCGCGGCCCAAGTGGATCAATGACGACGTCGGCGTCAAGGAAGAGGAGCCACTCTCCAGAGGCGGCCCTTTGGGCGCGATGTAGGGCGTGCGGCTTGCCCATCCAGCCCGGCGGCGGCTCGATGCCCTCCAATACCTTTAAGCGCGGCTCACGCGCAGCCCAGCGCGCCAAGATCTCGCCGGTGCCGTCGCTGGAGCGATCGTCTAAGACGATGACCTCCAAGGCGCCCGGCCAGTCCACGGCGAAGGCCGCCGTGAGGCAGGCGTCGATGTTGGCCGCTTCGTCCCGCGCAGGGATCACAATGGAGAGGCTCGGCGGTGGCTCGGGCAGCGGATCGAGGGGGCTGTCCTTGTCGAGCCGCCAGGCGGCGGAGACATCATCCCCCTTCAAGGTCTTGAGGAGGTTGATGAGGGTCAGGGCGGCCAAGAGGCCAAGCCCGCTGAGGGTCAACCAGTACATAGCGGCAGGATAGAGCCCTCATGCGCCGGAAACCATGAAATCCTCGGCGCGATCTCTTATCCTCTCCCGATTCTGCGGACGGTTTGGAGTGACCGATGGAGCTGCGTTGGTTTGGGGTCATCGCCCTCTCGGCCCTGTTCTTCTTGGGCTGTGACAGCGACGAGGGCTCAGCCCCCGACGCCGAGGCGGATGTCCTCGTCGGCGGCGGTGGTGGCGGTGGCGGTGTAGGCCTCACAGGCGGTGGCGGCGACGCCGGTCAAGCGGGCGAGGCTGGCAGCGAGGCGCCCGCGCCCGCTTGTCGCGATCTGCGGGATAATGACGGCGACGGCCTCATCGATCTCCAAGATCCAGGCTGCGTTGATGGCGAGGACACGGACGAGGGCGAGCCGCCTCAGTGTAATGACGGGATCGATAACGATTTCGATGATCTCACCGACTTCCCCGATGATCCCGGCTGCGCGTCGAGCGTCGATGAGGATGAGTTCAACCCCCCTGTCACGCCGCAGTGTAATGACGGCCTCGATAATGACCGCGACGGCGCCATCGATGAGATCGATCCAGGGTGCAGCTCGGTGGCCGACGCCGAGGAGGGCGATGAGGATGAGGACAACCCGCCCGCTTGCCTCGACGCCATCGATAATGATGAGGACGGCGTCGTGGACTTCCCCCTCGATCCAGGGTGCAGCGCCGCAGGGGACACCAGCGAGGAGGACCCACCCAGGCCGCCAGAGTGCATCAACGGCCTCGATGATGACGGCGATGGGCTGATCGATTATCCCGATGATCCCGGCTGCGCAGGGGCAGGGGATCGCGAGGAGCTGGACAAGGGCGTTAAGCCTGAGTGTTTTGACGGCCTCGATAATGACCGCGATGGCAAGATCGATTATCCCGATGATGACGGCTGCGCGGCGGCCTCGGACTTCAGCGAGCGCGGCGCCTGCGGCGATGTCTATGATCCCCCGCGCGTCTTTGACGGTGAGCCGATCCGGCTCGATACCGCCCGAGGGGTCTTTAATACCAATGGCAGCTGCGGCGGGCGAGGCAGCCCCGAGGTGGCGGTGCTCTATCGCCTCACCCGCGCCGTTGAGCGCCTTGAGATCAGCACGATCGGCGAGACAGATGTGCCCACCACGCTCTACCTCCGCCGGGTCCATTGCCTCTCCACCCGCGCCGAGGTGGCCTGCCAGCGTGAGGATCAAGCGCCCCTCGTGCCCGGCCACGTTTTGCAGGTGGCTGATCTGGCCCCAGATGACTATTACATCTTCATCGATGGCGTGGCCGGGATCGGCGGGCCCGTCGAGCTGACCGTCACCGAGGTGCCCTTGGCGGAGTGCCTCAACCGCCGTGATGATGATGAGGATGGGCGCGTCGATTATCCCACCGATCCTGGCTGTGAGTCCCCACGCGATCGCGATGAGCGCACACCCAGCCCCACGCCCGCCTGCGCCAATGATGAGGATGATGACGGCGACGGGCGCGTGGATTATCCGCTCGATCCTGGCTGCCTCAGCGCCGCTTCTACCTCCGAGCTGGACGCCTGCGGTGATGGCGTGGCCTTTCACGAGTATTTCTTCGATGATGAGGCGGTTTATGGGGAGACGAAGGTGACTCAGGGCGCGACCGATGCTCATGAGGGCAGCTGCGGTGGGCGTTCTAAGCCTGAGGTGATTTATTACTATCACAACCCCTATAACGCCCGGCTGACCTTTAACACCGCTCATCCAGAGACGACGACCCCCACCACGCTCTATATCCGCCGCGCCTGCGATGACGCTCAAAGCGAGCTGCGCTGCGATGATGGCTCTCGGGCGGGCAGCACCAACGGTCGCTTTACGCTGGAGCAGGCGGCGGTGGGCGATTACTGGATCTTCGTCGATACCAGCGTGGGCACCGGCGGCCCCTTCAAGCTCACGGTGGAGGTCGAGCGCCTCGATCCAGGCTGCGATGATGGCCTCGATAATGACCGCGATGGCGCCATCGACGGCGATGATCCGGGCTGCGCCTCACGAGAGGATGAGGATGAGGGCGATGAGACGGGCGTCGAGGTGGCGTGCAGCAACGGTCGCGATGATGACGAGGATGGGCGCATTGACTACCCCGCCGATCCGGGCTGCGAGACGCTGGGCGATGATGACGAAGCTGATCCAGAGGCGCCGCCCGCCTGCCTCAACGGCCTCGATGATGACGCCGACGGCCTGATCGATTTCCCTTGGGATCCAGGCTGCTTCGCCGCCGCCGATGATGACGAGATCGATCGCCGCCCAACCCCCGAGTGCAGCAACCGCCTCGATGATGATCGCGATGGGCTGATCGATTTCCCGTTTGATCCAGGCTGCGCGGGCATGGGTGATCGCGGCGAGGGCGAGGCCGTGACCGCGTGCAGCGACGGCGAGGACAATGACGGCGATGGCCGGATCGACTTCCCCTGGGATCCAGGCTGCTTCGCGGCGGGCCACGCCAGCGAGGTGGACCCCGCGATCCTGCCCGCCTGCGGCGACGGCGAGGATAATGACGAGGATGGGCGCGTGGACTTCCCGTTTGATCCAGGCTGCACCTACGCCGCCGATCCCGATGAGGCCGACGCGCCAGGGCGGCCCATCTGCGCCAATGAGCGCGATGATGATCGCGACGGTCGCACGGACTTCCCCGATGATCCGGGCTGCGCTTATGCCGCCGATACCAATGAGACCAACCCCGGCCCTGTCCTGCCTCGCTGCGCCGACGGCGTGGACAATGACTGGGATGGGCTCATCGACCTCGATGATCTGGGCTGCGGCAGCGGCGAGGATGATGACGAGGCTGATCCACCCCAGACGCCCGCCTGCGTCAACGGGATCGATGATGACGGCGACGGGCTGACCGACTATCCCGCCGATCCAGGCTGCTTGGCGCCGGGTGATCTCACTGAGGAGAGCCTCTGCCGCGAGGGCGTGACGGTGGAGACGCTGCGCAGCGACAGGGTCGAGGGCCAGACCGCCGAGGGGGACGCGGATCAATATGAGGCCAGCTGTGGCGGCGGCGGTCAGCCTGAGCGGGTCTATCGCTATGTGGCCGCAGAGTCAGGCACGCTGCGGGTCTGGCTGGACGCTGAGGGCACCGATCACCCCGCGATCCTCTCCGTGCGCGCCGACTGCGAGTCCGGCGCCACCACGCTGGGCTGCACACACGTCGCCGGTGAGGAGATCAGCGCCGAGATCGAGCCCGGCGAGTACTTCATCTTCGTCGATGGCGGGGCGCCGTTGGCGTTGACGAGCCTTAATGAGGCGATCACGCTCCCCGAGGAGCCGGTGTTGATCCCCGAGGGCAACGAGCCGCCTATTCAGCCCGTGGAGATCCGACATGACTTTGAGGGCTGCAATGGCTGGAACAATGACGGCGGCGATGCCTTTGATTGCTACGGCGACATCAGCGTGATCTATGACGGCCACGTCTCTGGCGCGCTGGATCTGCCCGAGGACGGCGAGATCAGCGGCGCGGCGGGCGACTATCGCTTCAGCGCCCACAGCGACTTCCCCCATCCACAGGTCTGGCGGATACAGCTGAGGCCCGAGCAGCCCAATGACCCGCGCCCGGTCACGGCGCGCCTGCTGGGCAACCTCGGCTCAGGCGCGGTGACGCGGGTCATCCGTGGCGAGCACGTCACGCCGCTGGCGGCCTTTCCCTATGTCCAGACCCATGACGGCCCCACGCGCGATGTCCCCGCGCTGCACTTCATGGTGCCCAGCCAGATCAGCGAGCTGGGCCAGATCCGCTACAACATCCGCGACGGCTTTGATGAGGTGGAGATCCTCGCCCAGGGCGTCCACCTCCCGCTGACGATCTACACCGTCGTCTCCGCGCTGACCCCCGCCCAGCTGCTGCCCGCGTTGATGGCCGATCTGGTTGAGCAGCCCAGCGTTGAAGGCCCCTATCACGGCGCCTTCCGCCTCCACGTCACCCAGGACTGAAGGCCGAGGGGCTTGCACGACAACTGCACACGCCCGCGTTGATCTCTCCACATCTCCCGCACGCCAAAGCCACGCCCTGTCGCTAAGCTCCCGGCAACCTCAATTGGAGCGCCTATGAGCCTCGCCCAGCGCGTAAAGAACTCCCTCACCTTCAAGATCATCACGATCGGCTTCCTGCTGCTGCTGTTGCTCATCCCCACGGAGATGATCAGCGGCTTGATCAATGAGCGGATGAGCCAGCAATACCAAGTCTTTAATGAGATCAGCGCCACGATGGGCGGTCAACAGATCATCGGCGGGCTGCTCCTGACGGTGCCTTATCGCGAGCACAGCTACCGCACACTGAGGTTTGACGATGGCACGACCCGCCAGGAGGATACGGTGAGCATCAAGCAGGCTCACTTCCTCCCCGACAGCCTCAACATCAGCGGCGAGCTGAGCCCAGAGGTGCGCTATCGCGGGATCTTCAAGGTGCTCGTCTATGCGGCCAAGCTCAAGCTCAGCGGCCGCTTCCTGGCCCCCAAGTTTGAGGCGCTGGACGTGGCGCCAGAGGACATCATCTGGGAGCAAGCCTTCCTCTCCTTGCCGATCACACACCCGATTGGAATCCGTGAGACGCCGATGATCCGCTGGGGGGAGGGGCCGGAGACGGCGCTTGGGCCGGTGGTCAAGACCATCCCGGGGCTTCACAGCGTCTTGCAGCTCAAGCCCGAGGGGATCGCGGAGATCGCGGGGCGCTCGCACACAGACTTCAGCTTTGATCTGCGCTTGACGGGCAGCGAGCAGCTCCACCTGCTGCCGCATGGTCGTGAGACACGCGTCGAGCTGAAGTCGCCCTGGGCGACGCCGAGCTTTAACGGCGCCTACCTGCCGACGCGGCGTGAGATCAGCGCCGAGGGGTTTACGGCGGCCTGGACGGTGCTGGAGTTGGCGCGCGGCTATCCTCAGCAGTGGCGCTCTGAGCATGGCCTCAACAGTCAGCTGATGGGCGGCGGCTTTGGCGTGGAGCTGATGTTCCCCACCAGCGCCTATCAGCAGAGCACGCGATCGATTAAGTATTCGTTTTTGTTTATCTTTCTCACGTTCCTGGTGTTCTTCCTCTTTGAGCTTTTTGGGCGGCTGCGGATTCACCCCTTGCAGTACACATTGGTGGGCTTCGCTGTGGCGCTCTTCTACCTCAACCTGCTGGCGCTCTCGGAGCATATGGCCTTTGGTGTCGCTTATCTGATCGCCACGCTGTCCTCGACGCTGTTGATCTCCGGTTACAGCGCGGCGGTGCTGGGTCAGCGTCGCAAGGCCTTATTGATGGGCGGCTTTCTCCTCGGACTCTATGGCTTCCTGTATGTCTTGTTGCGCTCGGAGAGTCACTCGCTCCTCTTGGGGGCCTTGGGGCTCTCAGGCATCTTGTCCGGGGTGATGTACGCGACGCGGCGGATCGATTGGTATGCTTTTAACGCAGAGAAGAAGTAAAAGGTCGATGACCTTGACGCATCACGCGCCGCTCACTTCCAGTGATGAGAGATAAACCGATTGACTTCAGGGACGCCGCCTTGAAAGACAAGGTAGCCGTCGTGTGGCTCACGAGGGGTGATCTCGCTGGCGATGGGGGTTAACATGATGCGCTTGACCTCCTCCAGATCCTGAGATTGTCCCAGCGCCCAGCCCAGCTTGACGTAGGCCACCTCGGGCAACATGTTCGCGCAGGGCACCACGCCCAAGTCCATCAGCTCACGGCCCGTCTCATACACATACATCTGCACATAGCCCCATAGCGTCTGCACCGTCATGTAGACGGCCACGCCCGCCGCTCGCGCCCGCGCCAAGGCCGGATAGAGCGGCTTGTTGACGTGACCTAAGCCCGTCCCGGCGATAACAATCCCCTTGTATCCCTGCTCGATCAGGCTGTCGATGATGTCCGGCTTCATATTGGGGTAGTAGTAAACGATGCTGACACGATCATCGAAGGCGGTGTTGAGCTTGACCTCTCTGTCTGATCGACGCCGCTTATAGTCCTGACGGAACGCCTGGACGCCGTCGGCGTCTACACGCCCCAATGGGATGTCTCCAATGGTCCTGAAGGTCGAGCGGTAGCTGGAGTGCATCTTGCGCACCCGCGTGCCACGATGGAGCAGATCGTAGCGGTCGCTGGTGGGGCCAAACATGCAGACCATGATCTCGGCGATGTCGCTGTGCCCCGCCACGCGCACGGCGTTGATCAGGTTTAACGCCGCGTCGCTGGAGGGGCGGTCGCTGGAGCGCTGGCTGCCCACCATGACGATGGGCACGGGGCTGTCTTGGAGCATAAAGGAGAGCACGGCGGCGGTGTGGTGCATCGTGTCTGTGCCGTGGCCAATGACCACGCCATCGACGCCCTCCTTGATCGCTTGGGCGATGGCCCGCGCCGTCCCCTGCCACTCCGCTGGCCCCATGTTCTCGCTGAACACCCCGTAGAGCTTCTCTGTCTCCAGGTTGCAGACGTCCGCAAGCTCAGGGACCGAGCCGTAAAGCTCGCCCGGCGAGAAGGCGGGGATCACCGCCCCCGTGCGGTAGTCCAGCCGGCTGGCGATGGTGCCACCCGTGCCAAAGAGCTTGACCCGAGGCTTGCCCGCGTCCTTGGGGAACTCTTTCTCGGGGATCTTGTAGTCGGCGACCTTGCGGCCCCTCACCTCGATGTTGAGTATCCGGGCGTGGTGGACCCCCACGTTGTAGCCCGAGATCAGCTTGAGCACGAGGTGATCGGCGTCGGCCGTCTCGCTGCGCGGCAGGATCAGCCCCTCAAAGGCCCCCGCCTCCGTCTCCACCCGCACCTCGCTCCAGACCCGCGCCTCAAAGCGGCGCAGCGCCTCCAAGGTGGCGCCTCGGTAGCCTTTGTAATCGTCGCTCATTATCGGGCCTCAAGGGCTTGGCGGAGCCATTGTCGGATCAGGCGGCCACGGGCGCGGCCACGCAGCGGGCTGTTCATCAAGGCGCCCATCAAGGCGGCCTCCTCAGCCTCCAGGTTGAGGGGCGCTGGCGCCGAGCCCAGCAGCGCCTCGAAGAGATCTCGCGCGGCGGCCTCGTCGAGCGCCTCGGGCGACACCTCGCCCTTCATCCACAGCGCCTCGGGGATGATCCGCCCCGCTTGCAGCGCGTCGAGTTGGGCGCGCCACCAGCTCAAGGCGCTGATCTCGGCGGGGTTGTCGCAGCGGCGATCCAGGAGCAAGGAGGCTAAGCCCTGGGCGCTGATCGCCTCGCCCCGCTCATCGTAGAGCGCCCAGAAGAGGTCATAGGCGGCGTGGCGGATCAGCCGCTCGGCGAGATCGAGGCCCACGCCGACGCTCAAGAGCCGCTCGCGCCGCGCCCAGGGCGGCTCAGGCAGGCCCGCCTTGAGCCGGGCTATCCGCGCTGGCGTGATCGTGATCGGCGGCAAGTCGGTGTCGGGGTACATCCGCTCGGGGCCTGGCAGGATGCGCTCAAAGCCCGTGGTGCCGTCGGCGAAGGCCTGTCGCGTCTCCGAGGGCACGCCGATGAGCGCCTCCGCCGCGCGGTTGAGGACCTCCTGCGTGGCCGTGCGGCAGTCGCGCTCCGGCCCCCAGACGAGCAAAATCGGCTCAGCGCGCTTGGCCCCCAGCGCCCGGCGCACCCGCCCCCACTCGCCCGAGCTGATGTTGGGGCCGCTGTCCTCTGAGCAGATCAGGTTGGGGCGGTGATCCAGGCAGGCGATGACGCGCACCCGGTCGGCGATCTCCTTGAGGAAGGTCACGCCCGGCTGGATCGGGTGGCTGAGCAACCCCTCGAAGCCTGGCAAGGCCACGGCGTGGACCGCCGCGCCGCCGTGGATGGCCTCGCGCAAGAAGTCGCATGGCGTCTGACGCAGCTGCGCGGTGACCTCCACCCCCGGCGCGGTCGGGGCGATGGCGCCTCGCGCCTGGAGCAGCGAACGGACGTGCAGCAGGTTGGCTTGGCGCAGCGCCTCGTTGTGGATCAGCTCAGGCATCAGCTTGTAGCTGTCCACCCCCTTGATCTCATTGCGCACCCCGCCCCGCACGCTGACGTTGACGTCCTGGCGCGCGCCGCCAGCGTGGGTGCGCACTCGCCCCGTCGCCCGCACCAGATCGCGGATCAGCTGGGCGACCGCCGCGCCGTCCTGGGGGGTGCGCATATCCGGCTCGGTGACGACCTCGATCAGCGGCGTCCCCAGCCGATCCGCGCGATAGATCCGCGTATGGCCCTCGTCGCTGACCTCGCGGCAGGAGTCCTCCTCGATGCTGAGCTGGCGCACGCCGACGCGGCCCTCTTTGAAGGGGATCGCGCCGTCGATGCCCAGGATGCCTGTGCGCTGAAAGCCCGCCGGGATGCTGCCGTCGAGGTACTGCTTGCGGGCGATGTGCAGCTCGTCTACCAGGCGCAGCCCCAAGAGCGCGGAGATCTGTAGGGCCACATCGAGGGCGTCATCATCGATCTCAAAGGGCGGCGCGTCGTCCATCTCATAGGTGCAGACCGTCTCGCGTCGGATGCGATAGATGATCTCCTTGCGGGTCTTAAACTCCATCAAGGCGGTGCCGTCGTACTCGCCCATCTCAGAGAGCGTGGGGCGCATATGACGGAGTATCTCGGCGTCGTGACTGTTAAATCGGTGACCGGCAGGGCAACGGCAAAAGAGCTTGCGTGTGGTCTTGAGCTGCTGGTGGACCTCAAGGCCCACCATAAGCCCCAAGGCGGCGTAGTCCGCCCGATTCAGCTCACCATAGCGCGGAGTGCGGTTCTCTTTGAGGGGATCGTGGGTGTGCATGGTCGTCGGTTCTTGGCGTGAGGGCGCGGCGAGGGTGTGGGGTTAGGCGTCGCGGCGCGGGCGACGTGGGCCTTGCGCGCTGCGGTCATCATCGCGGCGCGGGCGACGCTCGCCACGCCCGCCTCGGTCATCGTCGCGGCGCGGGCGGCGCTCGCCTCGGTCATCGTCGCGGCGCGGGCGGCGCTCACCTCGGTCATCGTCGCGGCGCGGGCGGCGCTCGCCTCGGTCATCGTCCTCGCCTTCGTCCCTCACGCGCGGCGGCGGCGGGGCCTCCAGCTCTGGGCGGGCGCGGGCGGCGCCCCTGGCCTCGAACTCCACCGGCCAGCACGCCTGGGTGGTCAGCGCCTTGACCAGATCCGCTTGGCCTTCGACCTGATCGGCGAAGACCATCGCCGCCAGCCCCAGCCGCCGCGCCTCGCCGCCCGAGCTGGCGATCTCCGTATAGCCGCGCAGCTGGCAGGCCTCCCGCGCCAAGGCGTCCCAGCGCGTCACGCCCTCGCCGTAGGTACACTCCACGGCGTGGATATGCTTGATGGCGTAGATCCGATCCCCCAGCGGATCGACGCCGTCGCGGTAGTAGGGGTGGCTGGCGATGACCGCGCCGTCGAAGCCCTCGATGGCCTTGAGCGCCTCGGCGATGGGCCAGGTGTAGCCGTTGGGGGGCGCCCAGCCGCGCGTGAACGCGGAGGCCGAGGCGTCGCTGGGGATGAGGAGGAGATCGCCACGCTCAAGCTGGAGCTTGACGCCGACGAAGGCCAGCAGCCCGGCGGCCTCCAGCGCCGCCTTGTAGGCGGGCAGCCGGTGGGCTTGATGGGTATCGACGAGGACCGCGCCGCCCAGGCCCGCTTGGGCGACAGCGACGGCGAGATCGGCGGGGCTGTGGGCGTTGACGGCGGTGTGTAGATCGATCAGCAAGGGCGGCTCCTCTTAAAAGGAGCCCCATCTATCAGAAAAGGAGCCGATGATCACGCAATAGGTTCACTCAAGCGGCTCAACCGTGATGCCCCTGGGGGGCTCAAGGGCAAAGGCGGCGTCTGGCAGCGTGGGGTTGATCCGCGCCTCCTTGATCTCCACGTCCACCACGATCCCCTCGCCCTCAAAGCGCATCCGCCGTGGGAGGGCGTCGCCGCCTTGATAGTCGCCCATCCGCGCGCTGTAGCGCGCTTGACCGGCTTGGGTGACGTGGAGCGCGGTGACGCGATGGCGCTCTGGCTCAAAGGCGATGGTCTGGCAGGCGCCCAGCGCGCAGCCCTCGGCGCCCTCAAGGCGGAGCAGCGTCCGCCCCACCGCCCCGTCCCAGGTGACCTCGCCCCGCGCGTGGGAGATGATCGGCACCCCGCCGCGCATCAAGGCCACCAGCTCCTCTGGCGTCAGCCGCAGCGGCAAGAGCTTGCCCAACGCTTGGGGGCTGGAGCGCCCTCGGTAGAAGCGGCGCGCGCGCTGATCATAGATCGACAGCGTCTGGCCGTCGCTGACCAGGGTCAAGAGCGGCTGACCGAAGGGCGAGATCAGGTCCACCCGCAGGTGATCGGGGGCCTTGAGCGCGATCATCTCTGTCAAGCGCACGCGCTCCCCGTCCTCCTTGTACTCCACCGCCAGATCCGCCGTGAGGCTGCGTATCTGCGCGGCGCGCGCGTCAAGCCGCTGGAGGTGCGCGGCGGGATCGGCTTGGAAGTCATCGGGGCGCGGCTGCCCCCCAGAGCAGGCCGCCAGCGTGGCGGAGAGGAGCAGCAGCGCGCGTCTCATGGTGTAAGCCTCTTCAGGCGCGCCTCGATGGCGCGCCGCGTCTCTTGATCATCTGCCAGGTGCAGCGCCCGGCTCAGGTAGCGGCGAGCCTCATCGCCCTGCCCCGAGGCCCACAGCACCTCGGCGAGGTGGGCGATGATGTTGACCTCCCCCGGCGCGTGAGAGAGCGCGAAGCGCAAGACCTCCGCCGCCTCCTTGAGCCGCCGCTGGCGAAAGAGGAGCCGCCCCAGGGTGTCATTGATCGCAGGGTCCTCGGGGGCTTGGCGCAGCGCGGCGCGGATCATCCGCTCGGCCTCGTCGAGGTTGACCCCCGCCTCCACCCAGATCCCGCTGATGTAGCTGAGGGCCTGGGGGTGATTGGGGTGGATCTCCAGCACGGCGTGCATCCGCTCCAGCGCCGAGGCTTGATCGCCGTGCCGTTGGGCGAGCTGGGCGCGCAGGAGGTGGAAGTCCGCGCGCGTCGGCCAGCGCTCAAGCCCCGCCTCGATGACCCCCTCGGCCGCCTCAAGGCGCCCCGAGGCCATCAGGGCTTGGGCGTGCAGGCGCGCCCAGTCCAGCCCATCGCGGCGCGCCCGCGCCCGCTCGATCAGGGCCAGGGCGTCCTCGACCTCGCCGCCGCGCAGCTGAAGCTCCACGATCAATCGCTGCGCTTGGGCGCGCTGCGGCGCCCCCTTGGGGATCTCCGCCAACAGCGCGATGGCCTCCTCGTCTTGACCGATCCGCGCCAAGACGCGCGCTTGATTGAGCCGCGCGCTGTGGTGCTCCGGCCAGTCATTGAGGTGGGCCTCAAGGGCGTTGTAGGCCTCCAGGGGATCGCCGCGCTTGAGGAGGAGCCCCGCCAGGGTCAGATCGGCGATGAGCGGGTTGGGCTGGAGGCGGTGCATGGCCCGGCGCGCCATGGTGAGATCGCCCATCTGTAGCCCGATGGCGAGGACGCGGTGGTTGAGGGCGTGATAGTCGGGGTCGAGGTTGAGCGCGCGCTCAAAGGCCTCGGCGGCGCTGAGGAGCTGGTAGCGCTGCAAATCCACCTCGGCGCGTTGGAGCCAATAGGTGGCTTGATGGGGGGTGATCTGCGTCAAGCGAGCGAAGATGCGCGCCGCCTCCTCCCAGGCCTCGCGCTTGAGCGCCAGCGCGCCCAGGGCCTCCCAGGCCAGGGGATCATCGGGGTGAGTCTGGATCGCGCGCTCATAGAGGGCCACGGCCTCCTCCTCCGCGTCCAGGCGGCGCAGCGCGGCGCCCAGGGCTTGAACGACCCTGGGCGTCTCCCCCTCAAGCCGACGCGCCTGCTCAGCGCGGGCGCGCGCCTCCACCCAGCGATCCAGCAGGGCGTAGACCTCCGCCGCCGCCAGCCAAGCCTCCACCGCCGTGGGCGAGACGCGCGTGGCCTGATCGTAGAGCGCGGCGGCTTGATCCAGGCGGCCCGCCGTCGCCGCTAAGCCCGCTTGGCCGAAGGCGCGCATCAGCGCCGGGGAGGGGCCCTTGGGGGGCGCGCCGCAGGCGATGAGGGCCAGGCTGAGCGCGATCGTCAGCGCACAAGCGATGCTGTTCATGCAGCGCAGGCTATAGCCCAGGGCAGGGCGCGTCAAACCTCCGCGCGCACCACCAGATCCCCGGCGAAGGGCAGCACCACGACCGGCCCGGCGCGGCCCGCCAGCGCCGCCTCTACGCTCGGCGCGTGCTCGGCGAAGGTGGGCGCGACGGCGGCGGCGGGCTGAGAGGAGACGAGGGCGACGCGGTGGCGCGGCGGCAGGCTATGGCGGATGCCCAGGCGATAGATCTTGTCATTGATCACCTCCACGGGGCCGATCCCGGCGTGGCATGAGGCGGCCATGATGATCAGGCCGCCGTCCTCCAGGATGGCCCCGGCGGGGGGCAGGAGCTTACAGGCTTGGTAGAGGTTCATGGTCACGGGGCTGCGATCGGAGACGATCACGGTGGGGGCGCGGCGCGGCGCGGCGACGGTGAAGATCGCCTCGGCGCGGCGGACCCCCTCGCGGTGGGCGGCGATGGGATCACCCGCCACGGCGGAGATCGGCGCGCCGCTGACGTCGCGGATGATGTTGATGATAAAGCTCGGCCCAGCGAGCGCGGCGGCGGCCTCCATATCCGCGCGGCAGGGGTTGCCCTCCACCTGGCCCAGCCGCGCGCCTGCCAGCGCCTTCATCTCGTGGTTGTGCCAGATGCCCGCCTCGCCGGCGACCCCTGGAAACAGCCCCTTGGCGCCGCCGGCGTAGCCCGCGAAGTAGTGTGGGCGGATCTCCCCCAGGAGTATGCGTAGATCGGCCTCGACGACGGCGCGCGGGAAGCGGACGTCGGTGCCCGCCTCGGTGTGGCCGACATAGACGAGGCTTGGATCATCTGCGCGGTGGACCCAGGCGCCCGGCGGCGCGGCGCAGGGCGGGTGCTTACCCGTGGCGACGCCGACGCTGATCGACGCTGGCCCCCGCGCGGGATCATCGGCGTGGAGGTGGCGCAGCAGGCGTGGCAAGAGCTGGCTGGCGACGTCCTTGCGCGTCTCATCGGGGACAAGGACACACACGCGGCGCCCTCGGGCTTGGGCGCGCAATGCCCTGTGACCGCCGAGGCCCGCGCCGCCCGCCGGATAGATCGGGGCGGCTAAGGCGGCCTCAAAGCACGCGCTCCAGTTGGAGGGGGTGGCCTGTGGTGGGGTGAGCACGAGGGCCTCATCGGGGATCTCTACACGCAGCGGCTCCAGCCCCCAGCCCAGATCAACGCGCATCCGCGCCTCCTCTTTTAAGCCCACTTAACTTATTGCGTCTCGAATCAAAGCGCGCTTAGATCGGCGCTATGCGGATCCCTACGCCCTCTGAGCCCCCTACGCCAGCCTATGCGCGCGCGCCCTCTGCGCGGCGCGGGCCGCGAGGGCGAACAGGCCGCGCCTTTTTTCAGCCCAAACACCATCGTTTAAGACTACACCGAGGAACGTGATGAAGCTCACCTCTGCCGGCCACACTCATGTGGGGATGAAGCGCCTTCATAATGAGGACAGCCTCAAAATTTTTAGAGAGGAGAACCTCTTCGTCGTCGCCGATGGCATGGGCGGGCACGCCTCAGGTGAGGTCGCCAGCCAGATGTCTGTGGAGACGATCGGCGACTTCTTCCGATCCACCGCCGAGGACGGCGAGATCACCTGGCCTTTTAAAATGGAGAAGGGCCGTCATTATGAAGAAAACCGTTTAATTACGGGGATTAAGCTCAGCAATCGTCAAATTCATAGCTCATCCACCCGTGACAGCAAGCTCAAGGGCATGGGCACGACGATCGTGGCCGTTTTCTTTATGAATGACACCGCCTATGTCGGCCATGTGGGTGATAGCCGCGTCTATCGTTTCCGCAAAGGGGTCTTGACTCAAATCACCGAGGACCACTCCCTCCTCAATGACTACATCAAGATGCGCCAGCTCACCCCGGAGGAGATCGAGAACTTCCCACATAAGAACGTCATCGTCCGCGCCCTGGGTATGAAAGAAACTGTGCAGGTGGACGTGATGATGGAGAAGCCTCAGGACGGAGACATCTATCTCCTCTGCTCTGATGGCCTCTCAGGGATGCTCACCGACCCGGAGATGGAGGCGATCTTAAACAAAGAGTCCGATCTGGACGCAGCCTGCAAGCTCCTCATTGATGGCGCGAATCACAACGGTGGGACCGATAACATCACAGTGATCCTGGTCCGCTATGAGAAGGATGATTGATTGATTCGGCGAACCTCAACGCGCCTCCTCGATCTGACCCATACGCTGCGTGATGGGATGCCCGTCTATCCAGGCACCGCCTCACCGCTGTTTCAGCGCGTGGCGACCCTTGACGAGCAGGGCTTTGAGGAGCACCTGCTGACCTTATTGACGCATACCGGGACACACATCGACGCGCCCGCGCACACGCTGTCCGGCGGCGCGTCGATCGACCAGATCCCCGTCGATCACTTTATCGGCCCCGGCTGCGTGGTGGACGTCGCCGGGCCAAGCATCACGCTGGCGACCCTCAAGGCCCATGAGGCACAAATCGAGGGCGCGGACTTCGTGATCTTGCGCTCTGGCTGGTGGCGTCGCTGGGGGCGGGCCGACTACTTCGAGGGCTTCCCTGTGCTGACAGACGCCGCGGCGGACTGGCTCAGCGCGCGCGGGCTCAAGGGCGTCGGCGTCGATATGATCTCCGTCGATGCGGTCGGCTCACCCAACCTGCTCAACCACCACGCGCTGCTGAGCGCTGGGGTGTTGCTCATCGAGAACCTCACCCAGCTCGACGCGTTGCCCCTCGACGGCTTTGAGCTGATCTGCCTGCCATTGCAGCTCAAGGGCGGCGATGGCTCGCCGGTCCGCGCCGTCGCCCGCCTGCTCTAGCCCCCCATCCCCCAAGCGTTCAAGGCGCCCATCGCCCCCTGCTCGCCCCTGACCGTCACAGTCGGGGGGCTTGGCGCATCTGCGGGCCATCTTGATGAAAGGTCTGACTATGGCGACTCGAAAGCTCAGCCACCTCCCCGTCACGCTCTATGGCTCCGTCATGGGGCTGGTGGGCTTGGCCATCGCCTTTTTGCGCTTTGAGCACATCATGAAGCTGCACTGGGGCGTCGGTGAGCTGCTGCGCCATGTCGCCTCGGGCTGGTTTGTCCTTTTGACGCTGCTCTACCTCCTCAAGGCCGCCTTGGCCTTTGGCGAGGTCAAGGCCGAGTTCAACCACCCCATCAAGATCAACTTCTTCCCCGCCTTCTCGATCTCGCTGCTGCTCTTGAGCATCGCCTACCTGGAGATCTACCCCGAGATATCCAAGATCCTCTGGCTCATCGGCGCCCCGCTCCACCTGGCCTATACGCTGATCATCCTCAACCGCTGGCTGGGTCGCGGGATGAAGATCGAGGCGATGAACCCCGCGTGGTTTATCCCCGTGGTGGGCACCATCTTGGTGCCGATCACCGGCGTCAACCACGCCCACGTGGAGATCTCTTGGTTCTTCTTCAGCGTCGGGATTGTCTTTTGGGGGCTCCTCTTCGCCGTCTTGCTCTACCGGCTGATCTTCCTCCCCGCGCTGCCGCAGAAGCTGTGGCCCACCCTCTTCATCCTCATCGCCCCGGCCGCCGTGGGCTTCATCGCCTATGTCAAGCTCACCGGCGAGGTGGACGGCTTCGCCCGCGTCTTGTACTACTTCGGCCTGTTCACCTTCCTGCTGCTCATGACGCTGATCGGCCGCTTCCTCAAGCTGCCCTTCTTCGTCTCCTGGTGGGCCTACACCTTCCCGCTCGACGCCCTGACCATCAGCACCCTCCTGCTCTACGCCAAGACCAAGCTGCCGATCTTTCAAGCCATGGCCTACACCTTCTTATTGCTGACCAGCGTGGTGATCGTGGCGGTCTTATTGCGCACGCTCTGGGCGGGCGTTAAAGGTGAGATCTGCGTCCCTGAGTAGCGCGATGGGGCGCTGCCTTGGCGGGGCGCGGCGCTGATCGCCACAGAGGCCCCTGATGATCCAAGACACCCTACCCGCCGAGCATCGCGCGCTGCGCCGCGCGCTCTACGCAGGCCAGATATTCAAGCGCCCGCCCAATGAGGCCAGCCTCGATCTCGTGGACGCGGCGCTGCGTGTGCTGCGCGATGTCCTCGGCGAGCCCATCCGCCAGGCCCACGCGCGGCTCAGCCCAGAGGCGCTCTTTGAGGGCATCGGCGCGGCGCGGCGCGCGCTCTACCTCGACGAAACAAACCAAGCGCGCGTGCGCGCCGTGATGGCCGCCGCGGGCTTTGATCCTCAGGCCGTCGCCTTTGATCCCGCGCGTGTGCGCGTCGTCGCCCATGACGGCCACCTCAACCCGCGCGCGGCCCCCGTCTACTACCCCCACCGCGACACCTGGTATGGCCACCCCGACGCCCTGATCACCTGGTGGATCCCCCTCTTTGATCTGCGCGCCGAGGAGACCTTCGTCTTCTACCCCTCGGCCTTCGACCGCCCGGTGCCCAATGACTCCGAGGTCTTCGACTACACGCGCTGGCGGGCGGGCGGCCTGGCCCATCGCCTGGGCTGGCAGGACTACGACACGGCCCTCAAGGCCCGCTATCCGGGCCAGACCCCCCAAGATCGCTTTGATCCAGGCCCCGCCGTGGGCTTTGACTGCCGCTGCGGCGAAAATCTCCTCTTCTCCGGCGCCCATTTTCACGCCACGCGCCCCCAATCGACGGGGCTGACACGCTTTAGCCTTGACTTTCGCGTTGTCCACCTTGGGGATTTCGCCGAGGGCCTGGGTGCCCCGCGTGTAGACAACCGTTCGGGGGGAGATGCCCTGCCCGATTACATCCAACCGCGATGACCCTCGCCCCTTTTTTGGCCCAGGCGGCGGCCCAACCTGGGGCGGCGGCGGTGATCGTCGCTGGACACACGGTGCTCAGCTATGGCGACCTCCTCAACGCCGCCCAGCGCCGCGCCGCGACCCTACATCGCGCGGGATTTCAGCGCGGCGATCTCTTGGCGATCCACCTCCAGCGCTCGCCGGAGTGGCTGATCAACGCCTTGGGCTGCTGGCTGGCCAATGTGGCCTTTTTGCCCCTCGATCCGGCCACGCCGCCCAACCGCACGCGCGAAATCCTTGCTGATGCCCAGCCGCGCGCCTTGATCACAGAGGACACAACCCTAAAATGGGCGCGCCTTGCGCCAGACACGCACCCAGAAGCCTGGGCCGCGCCCTTGAGCGCCCAAGACCTGGCCTATTTGATCTATACATCGGGCTCTACGGGCACGCCCAAGGGTGTCTTGGTGACGCACGCGGGCCTCCCCGCGCTTTTTGAGGCGCAAGCCGCGGCCTTTGGCCTCCATCCCCAGGCGCGCGCCCTGTGGACCCTCTCGCCCAGCTTTGACGCCTCGATCTCTGATGTGGGCGTGGCCCTCTCCTCAGGCGCGGCGCTGCTGATCGAGCCCGATCCGCCCCCGTCTCCCGCCGCTTGGATGGATCTGCTGGCCGCGCGCGGCGTCACGCACTGGGATTTGCCCCCCGCGCTCCTGACTTTGCTCGATCCCGCCGCCGCGCCCGCCTGCTTGACGACGCTGATCATCGGCGGGGCGCCTTGCCCCGTGGTGGTGGTGCGGCGTTGGGCGTCGCGGGTGCGCCTCATCAGCGTCTATGGCCCCACGGAGGCCACGGTCTGCACGCACTTGGTCCGCTGCGATGAGGGCTGGTCAGGCCCGGATCTGGGGGCGCCGCTGCCTGGCGTGCTGGAGCGGATCGTCGATGGCGAGCTTTGGTTGGCGGGGCCTTGCTTGGCGCGGGGCTACCTCAACCGGCCCGCGTTGACCGCTGATCGCTTCGTCGTCGATGAGGGGCGGCGCTGGTATCGCACGGGGGATCGGGTGACGCGCGTCGGCGCGGCGCGCATCTTTGGCGGGCGGATGGATCGCCAGATCAAGCACCGAGGGCGGCTCATCGCCCCTGAAGAGATCGAGGCGCGCTTGGAGGCGATGGCGGAGATCGGGCGGGCCTGGGCGGGGCTGGAGGGCGAGGGCACCACCGCGCAGCTTTGTGTACGCATAGAGCGGCGCGCGCCGGTGACGGCGGCCACCCTCAAGGCGCGCTTGGCCGAGTCACTGCCTGCCTGGATGGTGCCCCAGCGCTGGATCAGCCTTGACGCGCTGCCGCTGACCTTGAGCGGCAAGCCCGACGCGGCGGTCTTCGCTGAAGAGACGCTCACCCCCACTCAAGCGCGCCTTGCGGCGCTGTGGCAGGCCGTCTTGGGCTTTACGCCGCGCCGCGAGGATGACTTCTTCGCCCTGGGCGGCGACTCGCTTCAGGTCATCGCCTTGCTGGGCGCCGCCGAGGCGGCGGGGCTGTCGCTGTCGGCGGCGGATGTCTATCAGGCGCCGACCCTGGCGGGGATGGCGGCGCGCGTCGAGGCGGCGGAGGGCGCGCGGGGCGTCGATCAGATGACAGCGGCGGCGCTGCGCGCGGACGTGGCCTTGCCCCCCGCGCTGCGCCGCCCCCTTGTGGCGTCGGCCTCGCCCCCTCGGGTGATCTTGCTGACGGGCGCGACGGGCTTCCTCGGCGCCCACCTCCTCGCCGCCTTGACGCGCCACGGTGTGACCGAGATCCGCTGCCTCGCCCGCGCGGCGGATGATCAGGCGGCGCTGTGGCGTGTCCAGGAGGTCGCCGCGCGCTGGGGCCTGCCCGCGCCCGACCCATCGCGCGTCATGGGCCTCGCCGGTGATCTGACGCGGCCTGATCTGGGGCTCGATCCGCGCCACGCGGCGGAGGTCGAGGCGGTCTATCACTGCGCGGCGGAGGTCAACCTGGCGCGCGACTACGCGCGGCTGCGCGCCAACAACGTGGCGGGCTGCCTCAACGTCCTGCGCTTCGTCTATGCGGGGCGCTCCAAGGCGCTGCACTACGCCTCGACGCTCTCGGTCTTCGTCTCCACGGATCAGCGCCACGGGCTCGCCCGCGAGGCCGATGATCTCAGCGCCACCCGCGCGGTCTTTGGCGGCTACGCCCAGTCCAAGTGGGCGGCGGAGGTGATGCTGCGCGCCAGCGGCGCGCCGCTGAGCGTCTATCGGCTGGGGCTCTTGACCGGATCGACGACCCTGGGGCGCGCGCCACGCCGTGACTGGCTGGGCGTCTTCCTGCGCGGCGCGGCGCGGCGCGGCGCGATCCCCGATGTAGAGGCCAGCGTGGACATCACCCCCGTGGACTTCGCCGCCGAGGCCATGACCCGCTTGGCGCTCAAGGCCCCTTTGAGTGTCTATCATCTGGCAAACCCCGTCCCCTGCGGCCTCGCAGACCTGGAGGCCGCCTTGATCCGCGCCGGACACCCCATACGCCGCGTCGATGCCCAGGCTTGGGCCAACGCGAAGGCGGATGATTTTGAGGAGATCGCCGCACGACTGGCCGCGACACGCCGCGATCACCCGCTGGATCTCTTTCAGGCAACAGGGATGCGCTTTGAGACGGCGCGCGCCGAGGCGGAGTCCGGCTTGCGTTGCCCGCCACCGAGCCCCGCCTTGCTCGATTTGTATGTCCGCGCGGCCTTAGCGTCGGAATGAGCTTGACAAAAATGCATGTCACCGGAATGGTCTTGGGCAAATTTTTACCGCCACATCACGGGCATCTACAGCTGATCCGCTTTGCTCAAGGGCTCGTGGATGAGCTAACGGTGGTGGTCGGCACCCTCGCGCGTGAGCCGATCCCCGGCGCGCTGCGCTTTGAGTGGATGCGCCAGCTCTGCGGCGGCGCGCGGGTGGTCCATCTCACCGATGAGAACCCGCAAGATCCCGCCGAGCGCCCCGATTTTTGGCAAATTTGGCGCGCAAGTCTGCTGCGCGTCCTGCCACGCCCGCCGGATTATGTGTTCGCCTCCGAGGCGTACGGTCAAAGGCTCGCCGAGACGCTGGGCGCCACATTTATCCCCTTCGATCCGGGCCGTCAAACCGTGCCCATCAGCGGCACGGCCATCCGTGAGGCCCCCCTGGATCACTGGATCGATCTGCCGCCGCCGGTGCGCGCCCATTTTCTACGCCGTGTCTGCGTCTTTGGGCCAGAATCCACGGGCAAGAGCACCCTGGCGCGGCGCCTGGCGGCCCATTTTCAGACCCGCGCCGTGCCCGAGTACGCCCGCGCGCTGCTGGAGGCCCAAGACGGGCGGTTGGATGAAGCAGATATGCCCCTGATCGCGCGGGGTCAGGCGGCGGCGGAGGCGGCGCTGGCGCGCTGCGAGCACGAGGGGGTGCGCCGCGTCCTCTTCTGCGACACCGATCCCCTCACCACCCTGGTCTGGAGCGCGCGGCTCTATGGGCGCGTGGCCCCGGAGGTGGCCGCCTTGGCCGAGGCCCATGACTATGACCTCTATTTGTTGACCGCCCCAGACGTGCCTTGGGTGGCCGACGTGGTGCGCTACCTCCCCGATGATCGCGCGGGCTTCTTCGCGCGCTGCCAGGCGGCCTTGGCGGGCCGAGGTCGCCGCTTCGTCGTCGTCGAGGGGGGCTGGGCGCGCCGAGAGGCGACGGCCATCGCGGCGGTGGAGGCTTGCCTCGCCGCGCCTTGAGCCTCATAGTGAGCCCCCCGAATCAATTGAGGTGAAGTGATGGAGATCATCGATCAGACCCCGATGCTCTTGAGCATGCTCGGCGGCCTAACCGCCGCCGTCACCATGGCCCCCCTCTCGGTGCCCCTGCTCCTCTCGGGCGGCGGCGTCCTCTTCACCCTCTTGATGTAGATCGGAGCGCCTCATGGTCTCGCTTGGCATTGTCTTTTTGCTGCCCTTCCTGCCCGTGGCCGTCAAGGTGGCGGTGCCCCTCGCCATCTCAGGGGCCCTCCTGAGCCTCTGATGCGAGCGCGCCTCCTCTCTCCCTCATGGGCGGCGCTGCTGGCCTGGGGCTGCGTGGCCTGGGGCTGTGTGGCTGAGCTGGGCGTGGACGGGATCGCGCCGCTCGATGTCGATACACCCGCCTGGGATCAAGGGGCTGATCCATACGACGCCATCCCACAGCGCGACGCCACCCAGATCGGAAGAGCACACGAGATC